>JAQUEY010000002.1 GCA_028684955.1 Eubacteriales bacterium | reverse complement strand
GGGGGCGCGCGGGGTGCGGCGCGAGCGGGGTGACACAAATTGCGACAATTGCCATCCTTGATGCCAGCCTTTGCGCCACCTCTGGTAACTTCCTCGGCAATTGCCGACTTGGTTATCACCCTTCGAGCGAAGTCTGGTACCTACCGCGGCAATTGCCAGATCTGAAATCGGTGCACCAAAACGGCAAAAGATTATTGCACCTCAAGAAGCCTGCTAACAGGTGGTTTACAAGGCCATATCTTTTTTGCCACGGAAGTGCGCCGACATAGATGTGGAAATTGCCGTTTCTAAGTCGGTGCCCGTTTCTGGAAATTCTAGGCTTTGCTGTGAGACCGCTGCAGTTGTAGGGTTCGCGGTTACTCAAAGTTACTTCCCCAAATGTGCACCGATTGCTTTCCCGGCAATTGCCGACTCACAGGCCACCCTTCGCTCTATCTCTGGTCACTTTCCCGGCAATTGCCGACTCTCAGGCCACCCTTCGCTCCACCTCTGGTCACTTTCCCGGCAATTGCCGACTCACGGGCCACTCTTTGCGCCACCTCTGGTCACTATCCCGGCAATTGCCGACTCGAGGACCACCCTTCGCGCCACCTCTGCTGCATTCTCACAAATCGAACACACAAGACGGTGGCAAGACCTCTTTTATTTTCCCCAGAAATCGCTAAACTGGAAACATCATTTCAGTTTCTTCGTTTCATTTGCACAGACTATCAGCGTCCGGCCGGATGACTCACCCGACCTGGATGCCAGGCAAATCAGATGAAAAGGAGAAACTCAAGTATGTCCAAAAAGCCAAGGAATTTCCAAATCGGGCGGATTTACCACATCACCCATCGCGGTCACAATCGGCTGTACATTTTTGAAAATGATCTGGACAAGGCAATCTTCCTTGACAGCCTCAAGAAAATTCTCCGGGAGACAACCGGTCAACTCCTCTATTATGTCCTGATGGACAACCACTATCATCTGCTACTGGAAATGAATGCGACCCCCATCCACGTGATCATGCAGCGACTCAATACCAGTTACGGTCGCCATTTTGCCCACACCTATCATACTTCCGGAGCCCTGTTTAGCAATCGATACTCCGCTGAAGAAGTCAGCGAACCTGAATACTTCAATGCGGTGATCAAATATATTGCTTTGAATCCAGTCAGGGCAGGCATTGTGCAGAAAATTGGCGATTATCGGTGGAGCGCCCACATGGATTTGCTCCAGAAAAGGGACGGACTGGTCCACAGTCAGCGATTATTTGAAATTCTAGGCCGGACACCCGAAAGGGGACGTACCTTGTATCTGGAAATGATCCAACTCGCTCAGACACAACCTTGTCCTGTTCCCAGGCAAAGCGACTACCGGCTCAACAGAAAACAAAAGATTCTGGAGTCCCAACTGGCGTCATTTCTTGCGAGTTTAAAGAGCACCATCAGCCTTGAGCAGATCCAGTCGGATCAGCGATCAGCAGAAATCGTCAAGTTGCGTCGTGATTTTGCCCGCCAAGCTTTTAACCAGGGATATTCCATAAATGAAATTGCAGTTGCTTTGAAAGTGAGTCCACGCAGTGTTCGAAACTGGTCCCATTCTGAATTCCATGCGTCGGATGAACATTCCATTCTGGAGTAAAAACCGGTCCGTGCTTGCTGTTGTGACGATCGTGTGCCCCCTAATACGTGCTCTTGATCTGGAAATAGTTGTTCTGTCTTGACATTACATATTATGTAATGTTATATTTTATGTAATGAGAGTTCATCTGCCATCCTTTCATTCTTTCTGGTGTGAAAGCTTGTCATGCAAGAAACTCCTTTCGCGCAACCCGACCGGTGAGGGCAAACGCATGAAAAAGATTGTCATTGCATCAAAAAAAGACCTGCTCACTTACATGAATCCAGTCAGGCAGGAACTGCTGCGGCTGTTGATGGTCAATCATGAGCCCATGACAGCCAAAATGCTGGCTGACCGGCTGCAGATTTCTGCCTCGGGGGTACAGCACCATCTCGAAAAATTGAAGGCTTTGGAGTTGGTTGAACTCGACCATACGGAAATAATCCACGGAATTACGGCAAGGTTTTACAAGGCTACCCCAGTCACGGTGCAAATAGGTCTGGACCGGGACAAAGCACTGGCTTCTCAAAAGCAGGTTTTGCTGCAGCAGGCCATCGCGCGGACCTATGACCGATTTTGGGTCCAGCTGCAGAACATCACCGGAGAAAGCGCGGCTGGCAATGCCACCCAGGAACAAGAATCACTGGGACAATGGGGGGATATCCTGTGCGGAGTGATGCATCTGGATAGCAAAGAATCGCAGGAGCTGTTGGACATCATCCGCGCCTATATTGAAATGCATGCCAGTCCAGCCAAGGACAAATCAGCTTGGGAATACGCACTTGTTCTGTACAACACAGAAAAAGGAACGGGCTTTGCATGAGTGCCCCGGTCCAGCTGATCCTGTTTCTTTACCATTTCTCGTTGGGCCTGGTCGTTCCCGTGCTGAATCTGGTCCTTCTGAATCGCGGCGCAAATCTTGAGACGCTGCCGCTCCTGTATCTGGTCATGGCCGTGACGGTGATGAGCCTTGAACTGCCGAGCGGGATCCTGGCTGACCTGCTGGGCAGAAGGAAAATCTTCCTCTTGTCTTGTATCTTGAATGTCCTGGCTTTTTCGCTCTTGATCATAATCAGAAGCAGTCTGGCTGGCCTGATGCTGGTCGTCATCGTCTATGGAATTGGACGGGCTTTTGCTTCAGGCAGCATCGATGCCCTGATCATTGACCAGTCCGTAGCCCGCAACGGTCACGGTTTCCTGCCCCAAGTCACGGCCAGGCTGGCCATGATCGAAGGGGTGGCCCTCTCATTGGGCAGCATAACCGGCGGCCTGCTGGCTCAGGCTGGCCATGCGCTGGACTCGCACTACACCTTAAGTCTTGTCTGCCGCACCATCTTGATCCTGCTGGTCATTGTGCTGGGGTACAGATGGATCCCAGCTGATCCCCGGTCCGGGCATCCAATCCCTTCCCTGCCCCTGCATCTTCGGCAAGGCAGCCGGCTGATCCGGACAAACACCAGGCTTGGTTTCCTGATTCTGGGCGGGATTTTCAGTGGTTTGTTCCTGTCAAGTGTCGAAACCTACTGGCAGCCTTCTTTCCTCCAGCTCAACAGTCAGTCTGGAAGCGAATGGCTGTTTGGCCTCATCACATTTTCAGGCTTCATGGCTGTCAGCATTGGCAATGTCCTTGCGCAAAAGCTGCTGGAACGTTTCAAATTCCAGCAGCTGGGTGTTTATTTGTTGAGCCGCCTGGTCCTGTCCGGAGCGCTGGCCGTATTTGCCATGCAAAAAAGCCGACCGGGTTTCATCGGCGGCTACACAGCTGTTTATCTGTTCCTGGGGGTCAGCAACATTTCCGAGAGCACGCTGATCCAGCAAATGACGCCCAGCTACATGAGGGCCAGCATTCTGTCCCTGTCGTCCCTCCTCATCCAGATTGGTTTGATGGGGGCAGCCGTGTTCAGCAGCCTGGCCATCAGCACACTCCATATTTCCGGGCTATGGCTGGTCATGGCTGGCCTGATGGGCGGATACACCTGGTTTGTTATTTTGCGCCAGAAACAATCTGCTTCATCCAAAAGAAAAGGAAACCCGTCCCGTCACCGTATTTTCGCAGCAGCACCTCGCGACGCTGAGCCATAGACACGTCACCATGGAAGAGTTGTTGCCATTGCCTACCGCCGGATCAGATTCCGCTCGATCGAGATGTTGAGCATGACGCCCAAACCGATAAAATTGACGACCATGGAGGTGCCGCCGAGACTGACGAAGGGTAGTGGGATTCCGGTGATGGGCAGCAGGCCGACGCACATGCCAAGGTTTTCAATGTAGTGGAAAGCCAGGGAGGCGGTCAGGCCGACGACCATGTAGGCGGCAGCCGGGCGATGTGGACTGATCTGGGCCGCAATGTAGAGGCTGCGGCTGAGAAAGTAGAAAATCAGGATCAGAAGGGCTGTCGTACCGATGAAGCCCATGTGTTCCGAGACAGCGGTGTAAATGAAGTCGGACCATTTGATCGGGACATGGATCGGATCTCCACCCATGTTGCCTGCCAGGCCGCCGGATGCGATGGCCGCCTTGGCCTGGAGCAGGTTGTAGGAGGCATCTGGATCATGACCAGGGTACAGGAAAGTCAAGATGCGGTTTTTCTGGTAATCGCCAAAATAGAAAATCCAGGCCAGCGGAATGGCAATGACCGCTGAAGACACACCGAGCAGGACGACTCGCCAGGAAATGCCAAAGACGAACAGCATGCAGACAAACATGAAAACGATGACCATGGTCGTGCCGAAATCAGGCTGGAGCATGATCAGACCGACCGGGATCATGTAGAGGACACCCATCAGCGCGGCGCCAGACCAGCGGCCGATGCGTTTCTGGCCTATGGCCTCGAACAGGTTGGCTGAGACCATGGCCAGTCCGATCTTGGTCAGTTCCGATGGCTGGAAAGTCCCCAGCGCAGGGAGTTTGAGCCAGCTGTCCGCACCCCAGGTGCTTTCCATGGAGAAACCATCAACCAGGACCAGTGCCAGCAGCAAGACACTGCTGCCGTAGATGACATACCCGACCAGGCGCAGGGATGGCAGCTCAATCCGGCCCAGGATCAGAGCCAGGATCAGTCCGATCAAGACCGCCCCAATCTGCTTGTACAGATTCTGCGGGTAGTCTTCAAAACCGGTGCCAAGAACCAAGTTGAGCACATACAGGCCGATCAGGGTGATGGCCAGGACAGGAATCAGCAGCCAGTAATCGATCGCGCTGAGATATCCATCGCGTTTAAGTTGGGTGACGCCTGTATCAGCCATTCGGTTTGTCTTGGGGCGGGATCTCTACGAAATCCTCCAGGGCAGCTGTCTGAACGGACAGTTTTCGTCTGGCGCGCTGCCCAAGGAGCACCAGCAAGAGAGTAGACACGACCACCATGACAGCGGAAAGGACTTGGGAAATGCGCCAGCTGGTGTTACCAATGAACAGGGCGTCGGTGCGGATGCCTTCGACGAAAAAGCGGACGATTCCGTAACCGAGCAAATAGGTCAGTAGAACCTGGAATGCAAAGCGCCGGTTGTTGCGGATTTTGAGCAAGACGAAGAAAAGGACCAGGTTACCAATGAATTCGTATAGAAAGGTCGGGTGTACCGGTGTAAAAGCATCGGTACCGGGAATATTGGTCAGATAGGCGGAGGTCTGGCTGGAGATCATGCCCCAGGGCAGTGTCGTATTGGTGCCAAACGCTTCCTGGTTGAAGAAATTGCCCCAGCGGCCAATACCCTGGGCCAGAGGGACATAGACAATGATGAAATCGAGAATATCGGCGATTTTGATTTTCTTGAATCGCGCGACCAGGATGATCGCTACAGCTCCGCCGATGACGCCACCATAAAAGGCCAGGCCACCCTCGCGAGTGTTGAAGATGCGCCGCCAGTCCGAACGGTAGTAGTCCCATTCAAAAACAACATAATAAATGCGGGCGAAAACAATCATGGCCGGAATCAGGAAGATGTACATGTCCATGATGTCGTCTGATTTCAAGCCAAATTTGTCTGCCTGGCGTGATGCCAAAAACAGGCTCAGGATGATCGCGATTGCAATCAGCATGCCATACCAGTAGACCGGGATACCAAAAAGGTTGAAGGCAACCCGGCTGACCGGGAGATTTTCAATGCCAAGACCGGGGAAACTGACTTCAACCGGAACACTGGCAAGCGCTTGAGCAATAGACATATTATTCCTCCGTTTGACTGTTGATGATTGACAGGGTGTAGCTCTGCGGATCGGATAGGAAGGCCAGTTTCTGGGCAGCCATTTTTGCATCCATTTTATCATAGAGGGCCGGGTAGTCAAAAAGGTCGAGGCCATGCTGGTTGCACTGGGCCTGGACCAGGCCGCTGTGGTCGATCGAATCGAGCGACCGGACGAAATCACCTGCGGCGGCGCGTTTCTGGATCTCGAACAGATCCGGGTCCAGGCCTGTGGTGAAGGCCTGGCGTAAGCCTGTGATCAAGGCCTCACCAGCAGCCTTGGGATCCTGGGATTCACCACCGGCAGCCAGGAAGGCAAAGCTGGGTTCGCAGGCATAATGATAACCGAAGGAATCGTTGATCAAGCCCCGGGCAAACAAGTCCTCGTACAGGGGCGAAGCGGGAGACAGCAATGTGTCAAAAGCCAGGCGGGCCATGCGCTGGCGCATGACAAGTTCGCGTCCATACAAGGGCGTCTGGGGCAGGATCGTCGGATCTTTGATTCCAACTAAAAAAGAAGGCGCTGAGACATCCATGGTTTTGCTGACCACCTGCTCACTCGGGTAGAGAGGTTCATCCGGCAGGATCGCCTGACCCAGGATTTCAAGGCTGTTCTCCAGACGGTCTGCCAGCCGGAGCAGGACCTGCTTTTCATCCATGTCCCCGACCAGAGTCAAAGACAGTTTGCCTGGCTGGTAAAAAGTCGACCAGACCTGTTTGAGATGTTCGCTTTTGATCGACTGGACAGATTCGGCAGTGCCTCCGATATCCTGGCGCACAGGGTGACTTTTGTACAGGCGGTCCAGCAGCTGGACATAGCAGACGGTGTCGGGATCATCGAGATACTGGTCGAGCTCGGCCAGTATGACCGGCCGCTCGGCTTCGACCCGGTCAGGTTCCAGATACGGAGCGAGAACGGCATCCAGGTAAAGGTCCAGCGCGGTTTCGAAATGGAAAACGCTCGAAAAATAATACATGGTGTGGGTGTGGCTGGTGTAGGCATTGGCCGAAGCCCCCAAAGCAGACAAACGTCCGAGCAGTCCGCCTTCTTCATCCCTGCTGAAAACACAGTGTTCCAGGAAATGGGCCGTGCCATCCGGAACTTGGCTGGACTGGCCAGCTTTTTCAAAGTGTGTGTGTATGGAACCGTACGGGACCGTCAAAGCTGCAAAACGGCGGGAAAAGCCCGGCCGGGGCAGAACTTTGACCACAAAACCGCAGCGGTGACGCCACGTCTGGAGTTCATGGCCGGTCAAAGGATCGATGGTCTGGGTCAGGGTGAATGCAGAAAGTCGGTCAATCATCAGAGGACTCCTTGGCTGTCAAAGTAAAACTGGCAGCAAGTTTCAACTGTCTGGCCCGTTCGATCACAGCCTGGCGGTCTACACGTTCTAAAAGACTCAGGGAATCCTGGACCGAAATCATCCGGCCCAGATTCACCCCATTCATCAAATGGGACAGCAGGTTGTCCAAGTCATCCGGAATCGATCGGATATGACTCTCGACCAGTGTTTTCGAGCGTTCCAGCAGTTGATCGCTGAACTGGCCATGGGCCAGGTGATCGAGCTGGGCAAATATGGCCTGGCGAGCCTCATCCACACGGTCTGGAGCCACGCCGGCAATCACCAGCAAGGTGGAGAGGTAGCGGCTGTTGACCGAATAGACACTGTAAGCCAGTCCAAGTTGTTCGCGGACGACCTCGAACAGAAGCGAATGGACATCTCCGCCCAGCATGGAGTTGAGCAGGGTGTCCACAATCGAATGGTGGCTGAAATAGGGGTGCAAGCCAGAAAAAGCCAGGCAAATCCGGGCCTGTTCGACCTTTTTGGTTTCCTTGCGTTCCGCAGGCGCCTGTGGGCGGAACGCTGCTGGCAGCAGATTCGGGCTGGAATAATCAGACAAATCTGCCAGTCCGGACCGGCTCTTACTAACCGGAAGGGTCAGAGTGGGTCCGACTGGGGCTGCCGGGCGCAGGCGGGCTACCTGGCCGAGCAGGGTTTCCAGCAGAGAATCCGGCAGATCACCCGCGATGGCCACTTGGCAGTCCAAGTCAGCCAATTGGTGATAAGCAGCAGTCAGGTCCTCGCGGGTCAGGCTTTTCAACGTTTCCAGATCTCCTGAAGCCAGCAGGCCAAAGGGCTGGTCACCACAGAGCAGCTTCATGCATTGGTCATGCGCATACTTGGCCTTGTCGTTCTCCCGGGCCAGAAGTTCCATCACAAGACCGGAGCGCTCTGCTTCAAAATGTACAGACTGGAACAGACCATCGGCATCCAGGTCAGGTCGGGTCAGCAAATTGAAAAAGACATCCAGGGCTGCTGCAAACGGAGATGAATGGTCGGTCCAGTTCATCAGGCCATTAACCGCAACATGCAGGCTGAACAAATCGCCGTCTTTGCTGACTTCGGTCTCGATACTGGCGCCATACAAGCTGTCCAGAGCCGCCGAAAGACTGGAACGGCTGGGGTAATCCTGGCTGCTGGCTGACAAGACTCGCGAAAGAAGAGACAGCAGGCTGGCGGTTTTGCGATTGATCCGGGTCCGGTAAGTCACAATGGCTGTGGCCTGGGCAAACCGGGTTGTACGGATGACCCGGACTGGGATGCCGTTGACCTTGGCCAATTCATAGCCTTGTTCGCAGGCGTGGTGATACGCTCTGGCCTGGACCAGGTCCTCCTTGACCTGGGCAACCAGATCCAGAAGGGATTCAAACACAGCCTCCGGACGCAAACGGTGCAAAAACTCCACTGTGATCGCGCGGCCGTAGAGGTCCAGGCTGGTGTCAAACAGGAACGATTCAATATTGGGTTTGGGGCTCTCATCCTGGATGGTTGGCCGGATTCCGATATTGGTGATCGATTCATACGTCCTGTCACCCACCCGGGTCCTGGTCGCATAGACCCCATAGGCAGGGATCGCCAGATCAGAATCAATGGCAATATTGGCTGTGGGAAAACCAAGTTTGCGACCCAGTTTTTTGCCTTCGATCACCGTGCCTGTCATGGCAAATGGAAAACCGAGGCAACTTTCGGCCAGGCGGGCATCACCTTCAGAAATCAGGCGGCGGATCCTCGAGCTGGACACTTTGTCTCCGTACAGCCGGACTTCCGGTACGACAATGATCTCGCACTGGTTTTGTTCGCCCCAGCTGCGCAGCAGATGGATATCCCCTTCCCCACCCTGGCCAAACCGGTAATCCTTGCCGACCACAATCAAGCGGGCATTCAGGCGCGAGCCGAGGACAGTGTCAAGGAATTCAGTGGCTGGGAGCGCTGCAAATTCAGGGGTGAACGGTTGCAGGCAGATGTCGGCAACGCCTGTGTCAGCGATCCGTTGCAGGCGCTGCTCCAACGTGGACAGATACCCGGCAAACTGGCCTTCGGGCGACAACGTCACCAGCGGATGCTCAGGGAACGTGTAGACAGCCGGGCGCAGATCCTGGATCTGGCTCTGGTAGACCATGGTCCGGATCAGATCCTGGTGGCCACGGTGCACCCCGTCAAAAAAGCCGAGGGCAACGCCTCGTCTGATGGTCGTGTCTAGAGGATCACTCGGATAGAAGATGTTCATGATGGATGAAAATCCTTTCCGTTACAATTCGGTAGTGTGGGGGGGTCCCATCTGGCATTGTCTCAAGGTGACCCATGCCAGCAAGTCCATCAGGCCCATGGAGTGCCAGGCGAAGTCCGTTCTGTGGCCGGACCTCTGGTGCGGACTGTGTCAGGATCTGGGCCTGGTCCAGCGTCAGCTGTTGCCCGTGGACCAGCTTTTTGACCTGGTCAGATGACAACCGCAAGATGGGAAAACCAGACAGGGCTTCGGTCAGACTATGGACTTGGCCAGACTCGGACAACTCCTGCCAGAGCTGGTCCTGGACCAGACGTCGCGTGGACCGGTCAGACGGATCCAGTCCCTTCTGCCGCAAGGCCTCGGCCAGCTCGTCAAAACGGTCTTCCAGGGCCTGCAAAGTCACGGCTTGGCTCAAATCGAAGGGGCCGACCCGGGTCCGGACCAGACGCTCGGCATGGGCAAACCAGCCCAGTTTCTGTCCAAGTTCATCGGCTATCACCCGGATATAGGTTCCCTTGGATACCTCCAGTGTCAGGTCGCACGATAACCTGGGCCCACCTGGTTCTGTCTTTGTCCGGCAATCGATGCCATCCAGGATGGCCCGGTGGATGACGATCGGACGTGGCTGGCGTTCAATCGTCTGCCCGGCACGGGCCAGAGCATAGAGAGGTTGTCCTTCGACTTTGACTGCAGAATACATCGGTGGCACTTGCAGCTGTTCACCCGTCAAGTCTTGCACCGCCTGGCGAAGCGGTATAAAACCAGTGGCTGCGAGCTGGGATAATTCCTGTGAGGAAAAGTCATGTGAGCCTGTCAATGTTCCGGTCAGGTCCATTGTATCGGTCGCAGCACCAAAAAGTACGCGCACCTGATACGTTTTATCGTAGGTATCCATGAATTGGACAGCTGCTGTCGCTTTGCCGACACAAATGGCCAGCAAACCCTCGGCAAAAGGATCGAGCGTACCGGTGTGGCCGATTTTCTTTTCACCGATCAGGCGCCGCAAGCGGGAGACAACACCAAAAGAAGTCAAGCCGCACGGTTTGTCGACCAGGAGGATGCCTAGCTTTTGCGTTTCAGCCATTGAGCCACTGGCCGGCCTGAGCGACAACCAGGTCCACCACTTCATCAAGCGATTGGTGACGGATGGTCATGCCCGCAGCCTTGGCATGTCCGCCACCACCAAAGGGGCGGGCAAAATCAGAAGCATGGAAGCTTTCATTGCTTCGGATATTGATCCGGATGGCTCCGTCAGACAGTTCGCGGAACATGAAGGCCACTTCCACGCCAGAAACGCTGCGCAGCTCGGAGACAAACCCGTCCAGATCGGTGTCGGTAGCAGAAAACTGTTGCATCAAGCCCTGGTCAACGCGGGCATAAGTCAGCCGATCATCAAAAAGAAACTGGGCTTTGGAAAAAATTTCCCCCCGGAGACGCAGCTGGATCTTGGTCGATTCATGGAAAAGTCGATAGGTGATCAGGCGCAAATCAGGATCATAAGCCATCAATTGAGCAGCGATGGCAAATGTCCGGGCGGTCGTATTGGAGTAGACAAACCCCCCCGTGTCCGAGACAATCGCTGTCATCAGGGCCATGGCAGCATCCTGGGTCAGCAAAGGCTGGTCCAGCTGGTTCTCCAGCTCCTTGATCAGCTCGAAAATGATTTCACCGGTAGCCGAAGCCAGCGGGTCGATCAGGCGCAGACCGCCGGATTCCCCGCTTGAGACATGGTGGTCGAGGGCTGCCTGGATCGGGGCATCCCGGTACAGCTCCTGGCGGCACCCCAGACGTTCCGGTTCCGTGCAATCGACGGCAACAGCCAGCGCCTGGTTCTGGGGCCAGGTCTTTGTATCCAGATCGGCATAAGCAGAGACCAGATCCAGGGCTGGCAGAAATCCAAGGCGCGGATTGATCCTTTCATCCACAAAAACTCGAGCTGACGCACCCGCCTGTTTCAAGGCCAAGGCCAAGCCGATGGCGCTGCCGAGGGCATCCCCGTCAGCACCCACATGCGGATAAATTCCGATGCTTTCTTTTGTGCGGATTACATCCAGAACGACTTCGGCAATGCGGTCACGAGTCGGAATCATCCGGTGTTATTCCCTCCATGGCTTCGTCAATCAGGCGGCTCATGCGGATGCCGCGCTCGATTGATTCATCAACGACGAAATGCAGTTCCGGAGAAACACGCAGGCGCACCCGGCGGGCCACTTCGCGGCGGATAAAGCCAGCTGCACTTTTCAAGGCAGCGGCGCAGTCTTTTTTCTGCTGTTCAGTGCCCAGGACACTGATGTAGATGTGGGCATGGGACAAGTCGCGGGAAGCCCGCACCTCCACCACCGATACCATCGGCGGGAGGCGCGGGTCCTTGATTTCATTCTGGATCAGGTCAGCCACGACTTTCTGGATTTCGTCCCCGACGCGGTCGGATCGTTGCATGGCTGATCAGCTCCTTTCGATTTCCTGCATTTCGAAGGCTTCGAAGACGTCGCCTTCCTTGATGTCATTGAAGCGCTCGATACCGATACCACATTCGTAGCCGGTGGCCACTTCACGGACGTCATCCTTGAAGCGCTTGAGCGAAGAGAGTTTGCCTTCATGGACAACGATGCCATCCCGGACGACACGGACTTCCGCCGCGCGCAAGAACTTGCCATCGGTGACATAGCTGCCAGCAATGGTGCCGACCCCACTGACCTTGAAGACCTGGCGAACTTCGGCGTGGCCAAGGATATTCTCCTTGAATTTCGGGGCGAGCATGCCTTTCATGGCCGCTTCGACGTCCTCGATCGCATTGTAGATGACACGGTAGAGGCGGACGTCGACATCGGTCTCCTTGGCCAGGTCTGCAACATTGGCGGCTGGCCGGACATTGAAGCCGATGACGATGGCGTTGGAAACCTCAGCCAGGCGGATGTCTGATTCGGTGACAGCACCGACCGCACCATGGATGACATTGACTCGGACTTCTTCATTGGTCAGCTTCTCGAGCGACTGGCGCACGGCTTCGACTGAACCCTGGACATCGGCTTTGACAATGATATTGAGATCCTTGACTTCACCGGCGGCCATTTTTGTGAACAGAGACTCAAGAGAGACATGGGAGCTGGCCTTCAGTTGTTTTTCACGCTGCAGGATGCGGCGCTTTTCAACCAGGGCACGGCCGACCTTGTCGTCCTTGACGGCATAGAAGATTTCACCGGCTTCCGGAACTTCCGGCAAACCGAGGATTTCGACCGGGATCGAGGGGCCGGCTTTCTTGACCAGTTGTCCTTTGTCGTCAGACATGGCACGGACATTGCCGATGATCGAGCCGGTCACCACGGTGTCACCCGTGCGCAGTGTGCCACGCTGGACGAGAACGGTCGCGACCGGACCGCGGTTCTTGTCGAGCTTGGCTTCGATGACCGTACCTTTGGCCTGTTTGTCCGGATTGGCCTTGAGATCCAGGATATCGGCGGTCAGCAGGACCATTTCCAGCAATTCGTCCATGCCGGTGCCAACTTTGGCAGAAACCGGCACCATGACGGTGTTGCCGCCCCACTCTTCAGGAATAAGCTCATATTTGGACAATTCCTGCTTGACGCGGTCGATGTTGGCGCCTTCTTTGTCGATCTTGTTGATCGCGACCACTATCTGGGTGTTGGCAGCCTTGGCGTGGTTGATCGCCTCGATGGTCTGGGGCATGACACCGTCGTCAGCAGCGACAACCAGAATGGCAATATCCGTGACTTGGGCACCGCGGGCACGCATCGTGGTGAACGCTTCATGGCCAGGCGTGTCGAGGAAAGTGATCTGGCGGCCTTTGGCCCGGACCGTATACGCACCGATATGCTGGGTGATACCGCCGGCTTCGCCGGAGACGACATTGGCCGAGCGGATGCGGTCCAGGATCGAGGTCTTGCCATGATCAACGTGACCCATGACAACAACGACCGGCGGACGGGATTTGAGATCCTGGTCCTGATCCACGGTATCATCGAAGAGGATGTCTTCTTCGGTCACTTCAACCAGCAGCTCACACTTGATGCCGAATTCATCGGCAATCAGGGCAGCCGTGTCAAAGTCTATGGCCTGGTTCAAGGTCGCCATGACCCCGTATTTCATCAGTTTCTTGATGATTTCAGCGGTTGTTTTCTTGATTGCTTCGGCAAATTCCTTGACCGTCAGCGACGCGGGCAGGGAGACTTGGGTCAGGACAGCACGGACCGGCGCTTCGGCAGCCCGGCGTCCACCCTTGCTGCGCTTGCCTTTGATGTTATCCGTGTAGAGCGTGTCGAGCACAGCATCATCGCTGAGGGCCTCATTGATGCCCTTGCCGGAGACGACAGCGGCTTGCTGGCGTAGCACATTATGCTTGTCGCGAACATCACCGGCGCCTTTGAAGGCTTCTTTTTTCGGCTCGCGACGATCATCGCGTTTCGGTTCAGCCGGACGGGGCCGGATGGTGCTTTCCTTGCCCTGCAATTCAGTCGGAACAGCCGGTTTGGGCTTGGGTGTGCTGGGACGGCTGCCATAAGGAGTCTGCGGACGATCCTTGTCCTTGTCAAAGCCACCACCACCAAAACCTCCGCCCTGGGGACGGCTGCCATAGCCACCTTGTCCGGGGCCGCGGTTGTAGCCACCAGGTCCACCCTGGCCAGGTGCACGGTTATAGCCGCCAGGACCACCTTGGCCTGGTGCGCGGTTGTAGCCGCCAGGACCACTTTGGCCTGGTGCGCGATTGTAGCCACCGGGACCACTTTGGCCCGGTGCACGGTTGTAGCCGCCAGGGCCACCCTGTCCAGGTGCACGGTCACGGTTGTAATTGCCGCTTTGCGGACGATTCGGTGTGCCGTAGGGCGTCGCACCAGGTCCCCCTTGGCCAGGCTCACGGTCACGATTGTAATTGCCGCTTTGCGGGCGGTTCGGTGTGCCGTAGGGCGTTGCGCCGGGGCCACCCTGACCCGGACCCTGGCCCGGAGCGCGGTCGCGATTGTAATTGCCACTCTGCGGGCGGTTGGGCGTCCCGTAGGGCGATGCGCCGGGTCCAGCCTGGCCCGGAGCGCGGTCGCGATTGTAATTGCCACTTTGTGGGCGATTCGATGTGCCATAAGGCGCCGAGCCGGGCCCGGCACTCCGCTGGACGGGGCCTGTCGCTTGAGGGCTGCTTTGGCCGGCTGAAGCGGCCGACGCTGCTTCAGGTGTTCTGGCGGCGGCCGAAGCGCCAGCAACACCCGTGTCAGCCGGCCCTGTTTTTCCGATGGGAGCTGCAGCGCCCGTTGGAGCTGGCGCTGGTGCAGATTCCACCGGTTTGACTGGTTCGGCAGCTGGCTTGGGTGCAACGGCAGTCTCGGGTGCAGCCTGGGAGACAGGAGCCTCGTTTACTCCGGTCTGTTCGGTGACCGTATCATGCTTAGTTACCTTGACCACCTTGACGACGCCTGTGATCTTTTTACCGGACACACCTTGCATGGTGATGGTCGGTCCAGAGGTCAGATCCTGGGCATGGGCAGCGGTCATTTCACCCGGGTGAATAGGGGCGTGCTGCTCAATGGACGCATCCGCATGAGGCTTGTGGCCTTTCTTCAGATCAGCGTTCTTTACATCTTGCTCGGACCCAACTTGCTTATCAGATCCAGTTCCGTCTTTTTTTACCATAATCGTTTCAGTATCCTCCAACGTCATTTATCACTCTCTTGTTTGGTCCTGGTGTCAGAAAGGCTCAGGATCTTGCCGGCAAATCCCTGATCCGAAAGACCTGCGACCACGCGTTCCCTCTGGCCAGTCCAATGGCCCAGGATCTGGCGATCACCGACCACCAGCAAGGGGGTCTGGGTCACACGGCTCACTTGCTCCATCCGGCCGGTTGTATTCGGTCCGGCATCCCCAGCCAGGATCAGCAGGCTGAGCTGGCCATTGCGGGCGGCTTTTTCTACAGCTTCACTACCCAGGACGAGACGTCCAGCCCGGCGGGAAAGACCAATCAGGCGGTAGATCGCTTCAGGAGTCTGGTCAAGCTGGGTCATCGGTCTCCTCATCCGGGGGCAAAGCCTCCATTTGCGCCACCAGGGCAGCAATCGTCGCTTCATCCACCCGGTTTTTCAAGCTGCGGTCCAGCTTGTGGCCGCGGATGGCCTGCTCCAGGCACTGGCGCCTGCGACAGACATAAGCGCCCCGGCCTGCTTTCTTGCCAGTGGGATCCAGGCTGATCTCACCATTGGCATCGATCACGACACGCAACAATTCCCGCTTGGGGCGGGCTGTGCGGCAGGTCACACACTGGCGGATGGGAACATGCTTAGCCATCTGGATGCTCGCTGCCTCAGATCAGTTGTTTTCTTCCTGGGTCATCGATTCCTCGACGGCCTGGGTGAAACGGCTCATGAATTCTTTCTCAACAGCTTCACGGTACTGGGATTCGCTCTTGATGTCAATTTTCCAGCCAGTCAGGCGGGCTGCCAGACGGGCATTCTGGCCTTCGCGACCAATGGCCAGGGAAAGCTGGTGATCCGGAACAACCACGCGGGCAACTTTTTCTTCTGGCAGGATGTCGACTTTGACGACCTTGGCCGGACTCAGTGCATTGCTGATGAAAACAGTCGTATCCGGATCCCATTCGATGATGTCGATTTTCTCACCCATCAGCTCGTCCATAATGGCCTGGACCCGAAGGCCGCGCTGGCCAACACAGGCGCCGACACTGTCAACGTTGGCATCTCGGGAAGCCACGGCGATCTTGGAGCGGGAGCCAGCTTCGCGGGCCACCGAGACGATCTCGACAATACCGCTGGCGATTTCCGGGACTTCCTGTTCGAACAGTTTGCGGACCAGATTGGGGTGACTGCGAGAAATGTAGACAATCGGGCGGCCCTTCTTTTCGTCCACCTTCAGGATATAGAAGCGCATGCGCTGGTTGAAATTATAGCCATCCAGGCGGACCTGCTCATTGTAAGGCAGGACTGCTTCGGCACGACCGATGTCTACGATGACTTCGCGCCGGTCTTTGCGCTGGACGACACCGGCAGCCAATTCACCGACCCGGCTTGAGAATTCGTTCTGGATACGCTCGCGTTCCGCACTGGATAATTTCTGGTTGATGACATTCTTGGCGGTCTGGGCGGCCAGGCGACCGAAATCCTGCGGGCTGAGCTGATATTCCATCATGTCACCGAGATCGAAATCCTCGGACAAAGCCCGAGCCTCCTCCAAAGACATTTCGGCATTGGGGTCATCGACGATTTCAACGACTGTCTTGGTCAGGAAAACGCGCATTTCACCGGATTCACGATCGACTTCCGCGCGGATGTTGTCAGTTGTCTTGGCTTCGAATTCACGCTTATAAGCCGAGACCAGCGCCTCTTCAATCGCCTCGAAGAGGATTTCCGCGTCAATGCCACGTTCCTTTTCCAGTAACCGGATGGCTTCGATGAGCTCTGCGTTCATGTCTTATGATTCTCCTTTAAATTCATTCAAATACGACGATGCGTTTGATTTTGGCGACCTTGTCCCGGGCAAATTCCTGCACGCTGCCATCGGACAAGACGAGCATCACGGACTCAGCTGTGAAAGGGCCCAGCTTGCCTGGGAATTTCTTTTTCCCGTCCAGAGCCTGGTAGAGGGAAAATTCCACGGGGACTCCCTGGTAGCGGGCCAGTTCGCGGTCTGTCTTCAAAGGCCGCTCGAGGCCCGGCGAAGAAACTTCGAGATAGTCATGGCTGGACAGCTTCAGCTCATGGTCGATGATCGGGTCCACGAGGTGATTGACCTCGGTGCAGTCATCCAGAGTCACGCCGCCATCCTTGTCGATCAGGATGCGCAGGATCGTCGAGGGTCCTTCACGGACGAACGCCACATCGACCAAGTCGACACCAAGTGCTTCCACGCGCTCTGCGAGTGCATCATAAACAGCCTGCGCATGACGGGATCTTTCAGCCATAAACCACCCTTTAACAAGAAAGAGCGGGGCGAGCCCCACTCTTTGCAAAGAAACTTCCGAACAAATGGAGTATATCACGCCTCCGGAGCGTTGGCAAGCTTTGCCACCGGCCAAAAGTCCGGCAGGAAGCATGATCGCCTGGATCGGTTCCTGTCCAGGCAACAGCCGATCCGTCGGAAAACCCATCTCAACCTTGAGATGGGCCATGTCCATATTAAGGTAGGCCGTATAAGGAACATCACAAGGCGTTTCCCCCAGCTGGCCCAAGTAATCCGCCAGCAGATGATAGCTCTCCCCAATCGCCTGGGGCAGATCAGAAAGCGACAAGGTCCGATGGACGACTAAAGCATAACGTTCCGGCACCTCTTTAATTTCAAACGGTCTGTCCATGGGAATACCTCCTGACCAGCAATCCAGATTCCCAGATCCAGAATCCCTAGATCCCTGGATCCAAATAAATCCAGTACCCTAACTAAACCCAGTTTCGTAATTCCAATTATATTCCATTGGAATGTCAGCTGAAAGCCTGTGGCTTGGCAGCCGGGCGGCGAGACCGGACGCGGCCGGGAGGCCGACGGGCGGGATCGTGGCGCGGCGGGGCGGGGGTGGTGGCGCCCTTCGCTCCAGGTCTGGCTACCCGAATGGCAATTGCCGCAGTTGGTATCGGTGCACTTTAGCGGAAGAAATTTGGACTACCCGTTCCGCTTACAGCCGCAGCGGGTTTACGCCACGGTTTTCTTCTTCCATCAAAGTGCACCGACATAGGAATGGCAATTGCCGTTTCTATGTCGGTGCATTGTTTTGGAAACTGAAAGGCTGTGCTGTAGAGTCCCTATTTGCAGGCATCTAGAGATGATTGGAACTTCTTCCACTAAGGTGCACCGACCCCCGCCGCGGCAATTGCCGCCACCAGCGTCACCCTTCCTGCCACCTCCGACCCCCGCCGCGGCAATTGCCGCCACCAGCGTCACCCTTCCTGCCACCTCTGACCCCCGCCGCGGCAATTGCCGCCACCAGCGTCACCCTTCCTGCCACCTCTGACCCCCACCGCGGCAATTGCCGCCCCCAGCGTCACCCTTCCCGCCACCTCCAACCCCCGCCGCCCCTCGCGCCCTCCCCCTACCCCAGCTACCGGCGGCGGAGCTAGACCTTTTCCATTCTCTTTGTCAAGGGCTTTCTTTTCCTTGATCCATTGGGGTACAATGGCTGTAAGCCAGAAAACAAAAAGCATCTGGCGACAGAATAAACAGTCAAGGGAGAGATGCTTATGGTCAAGGTAATAGTGGGTGGCAAGGGCAGCGGCAAGACCAGCCAGCTGGTCGACGAGCTGAACGCCCAGGCCTACAATGACGCCGCAGATGTCGTGTGCATCGAATACAGCGGTCGGCTCAACCGGATGGTCAAATACAAAATCCGCCTGATTGACATCCTTGAATACCCCGTCAAAGGCTATCGCGAATTGCTCGCCTTCATCGCCGGCATCTACGCCGAAGATTACGACCTCACTCATCTTTACATCGATACAATCACCAAGGTTGCCGGAGACTCAGATCTGGCCCATCTCGAGCAATTCTTGCGTGATCTCGACGAATTCTCAGCCAAGAACAATCTGAACGCCACGATCATCCTCTCTGCAGAACTCGACGCCCTGCCGGAAGGCATCCGCCAGTACTGCTGATTGTTCGAGCAGTTCTCTTTATATCAATATCCATAATCCGTCCAGATGAATGGAGCACCTTGGCGGTGCTCCATTTTTGGATGAATAGAGACTTGAAAAGGAGTGTACGAGTATGTGGAGCGAATTCAAGAAGTTCATGATGCGCGGCAACGTCATTGACCTGGCTGTCGGTCTGGTCATCGGTTCAGCTTTTGGTGCCATTGTCACTAGCCTGGTCAATGACATCATCATGCCGATCATCGGGTATGCCACAGCCGGAATCAGCTTTGTCGATCTCAAGATCATCCTGGCAGCAGCGGTCCTGGAGAATGGTGAAATAGTCAAACCCGAAGTTGCCATCGGCTACGGCAAACTGATCCAGGTCATCATCAATTTCATCCTGGTCGGTTTCTCGATTTTCATGGTCGTCAAGGGCATCAACAAGATGCGGTCCAAGTTAGAAAAACCGCCGGAACCAGCGGCTCCACCGGCCAAGCCGGACGACGTGGTCTTGCTCGAGGAGATCCGGGATCTGCTGAAAAAATAAACCCCAAAGCCCGCCCGCTGCAAAGCCCGGCGGGCATCACTTTTTCTGGTCGTTTTGCGACCACTTGGCCAAAGCAGTTGCCCGGCGCCTTGAAAACATGCTAATTTGTTGGGAAAGTATATTTTGGAGGTCAGAAGATGCTGCAAAGTCTTTCCGTACTGGTAGAAAACCGCTCTGGTGTCCTGACCCGCGTGACGAATCTATTTGCCCGCCGCGGATTCAATATCGAGAGCCTGGCAGTCGGAACCACCCATAATCCTGCCATTTCCCGCATTTCCATCACGGTCGATGGTGACCTGCGCCTGGTCGACCAGATCACCAAGCAACTTCACAAATTACCCGATGTCCTGATCGTCAGGCATCTGACACCCGCCGATCATTTCTCCCGGGAACTGGTCTTTGTCAAAGTCCGCTGCAATGCCGAAAACCGGGGTGAGATCCTGCAGGTCGCTGATATTTTCCGTGGTCACATCATTGATGTATCGCCCAAAACGATCACCATTGAACTGACGGGGCATGACAGCAAGATCAAGGCCCTGCAGGAACTTCTGGAGCCCTATGGCATCCTTGAGCTCGTCCGCACCGGAACCATTGCGATCGAACGCGGCGAACTGTGCATGAATGTCGAGGTCCAGAGCGACTAAAATCTCATCCATGTCAATTCCAATCGAATTTATTTGTTAAACACTCTAGGAGGAAGACCATGAAGAAAATTTACAAAACCGACGAATGCCGCACCCATGCCCTCGATGGCAAGACCATCGCCATCATCGGATATGGCAGCCAGGGTCATGCCCATGCTTTAAACCTGCACGAGAGCGGATTCAATGTGGTTGTCGGCCTGTACGAGGGCAGCAAATCCTGGGCCAAAGCCGAAGCCGCCGGCCTGAAAGTTGCCACTGCCGCGGATGCCGCCGCTATGGCTGACATGATCATGATCCTGATCAATGATGAGAAACAGCCTGAGCTCTACGAAAAGAGCATCAAGCCGCACCTGACCGCCGGCAAGACCCTGGCCTTTGCCCATGGTTTCAATATCCATTTCAATCGCATCGTGCCGCCGGCTGACGTCGACGTCGTCCTCATCGCTCCCAAGGGCCCTGGCCACACCGTCCGCTTCCAATACCAGCAGGGCCGTGGCGTTCCCGGACTCTTCGCTGTCTATCAGGATGCTACCGGCAAGGCCCAGGACATCGCATTTGACTATGGCTACGGCATTGGTTGTGCCCGAGGTGGCCTTTTGGGCACCACCTTCCGCGAAGAAACCGAAACCGACCTCTTTGGCGAACAGGCAGTCCTGTGCGGCGGTGTCTCCGAACTGATGAAGGCGGGTTTCGAAGTCCTCGTCGAAGCTGGCTATGACCCGGAAAATGCCTACTATGAATGTGTCCACGAAGTCAAGCTGATCGTTGACATGATCGCCCAGGGCGGTCTGACCCTGATGCGCTACTCTGTCAGTGACACCGCCGAATACGGCGATTACATGGTCGGCCGCCGCATCATCACGGAGGACACCAAAAACGAAATGCGCCAAGTGTTAAAGGAAATCCAGGAAGGCGTTTTTGCCCGCAACTGGATCCTCGAGAATCAGGCCGGCCGCCCCAACTTCCTCTCTCGCCGCCGTCTCGAAACCGAGCACCAGGTCGAGCAGGTTGGCCGCGAGCTGCGCGCCATGATGAGCTGGAACAACGAAATCGAAGTCTGATCTGCTCATGGCCTAGTTAAGCGCCATGCGTGGCGCACCACAAATAAAAGCCATCTCCAGTCACAACAAGCTGGGGATGGCTTTTTTCATGTTTGGGAGACAGGCTGTCCAATGACCCAGGCGTAGGATCAAGGATAAACTAGGCTCGGTTGAGTCATCGATCAGCGTTTCTCGGTAAAAGCATAGGTCAGGGCGAACAAAACGGCACTGCACAGGACGATGGTAGCGCCGGATGCCATATCAAGGTAATACGACAAGATCAGTCCGCTGATGCCGCTGATCCAGGCAAACAGGAGGGACAGGATGTGGAACTGCCGGACGTCGCGGGCAATGTTGCGGGCAGCGGAGGCAGGAAGGATCAGCAGGGCATTGATCAGCAACGTGCCGACCCACTGGATCGACAGCGCTACCAGAATGGCGATGATCGCCATAAAGGCATTCTCAACCAGACGGACCCGGATGCCCTTGCTGCGAGCCAGAGCCGGGTTGATGGAAAAGATCATCAACGAATTGTAGGCCAGGGACCAGAACACGACCAGGCCCAGCAGGGCCACGCCCAGCACAATCAGGTCACCAGGCTGGATGGATAGCAGGTCGCCGACCAGATAGCGGTTGTATTTGGCAAAGCCGCCACTGCGGGAGAGCAGGGCGATGCCCAGGGCAACCGCCGAGGCGGAGAAAATGCCCAGGATGGTATCGGTCGATGCCCGGCCGCGGTTCTTGACCATGGTAATTGCCAGCCCAAACAAAATGGAAAAAATTATCAGGGCAGCGAGAGGGTCTTGAAGGCCGATCAGAGTGCCGATGGCGATGCCGGCCAAGGCCGAATGGCCCAGGGCGTCGGAGTAGAACGACAGGCGGTTGCTGACCACCAAGGTGCCCGAAAGGCCAAACAGCGGCGCGATCAGAAGGATGCCGAGGAAGGCATTGCGCATGAATTCATACTGGAGAAAGGGCAGGGGCAGGACCGAGAGCCAGGAGGTGTCCATCAGATGCGCCTCCCTTCGACGCGCAGGGGTTCAAAGGCATCCAGGAACTGACCGCTGGCCAGGATCTCCTGCATCGGACCTGCGGCTTGGATTGTACGGTTCAGATAGACAACCGAATCGGCAAACTGGGATATGATGTCGAGATCATGGGAGACGATGAGGGTGAGTAAATCGTAACGATCGCGCAGGTCTCGGACAAGCTCGTAGAAAAGCTGCTTGCCGTCTTTGTCGAGGGCTGAGACTGGCTCATCGAGCAGCAGGATATCAGGCAGCGGGTCCAGGGCCAGAGCCAGCAGCACGCGCTGCAGCTCGCCCCCGGACAGGCCACCCAGAGGTTTGTCGATCAAATGTTCCGCCTTGACTTGCCGCAAGAGCTCCAGGACTGCCTTGAGGTTTTTCGGGCTGTGACCGAGAAAGACCGGCCAGCGGCTGCGATTGGCACACAGAAGATCGGCGACAGACAGAGGCGATTGACGATCATATTCGAGGTGCTGCATCAGGTAGCCCACCTTGGGCTGGATGAAGACTTTTCCATGATTGTCTTTGAAAATCACACCCCCGGTAGCCGGCAGCTCGCCGACGATCGCTTTCAGCAGCGTGCTCTTCCCTCCCCCATTCGGTCCGACCAGCGCGACAATCTCGCCGCAATGCAAGGTCAGGCTGATGTCATGGAGGATGGTCTGGCCATCGCGCACAACGGACAGGTGCTCGACTTTGAGCTGGTGCAACGGATGCTTGCAGGCACAGGCAATGGGTTCAGGAATCGATTCGCTCATAGGACCTCGCTTCTCACGTTTCGATCAAGATTGGCCAATGGTGGGTGTGACGTCAGCGCAGCGCCTGTTTCAGGACCTCACCATTTAGCCGCATGATGGTGAGGTACGCATCGGGGTCATCTAGAGGTCCGCTGGAAGCCGGGTCCAAAGTATAGACCGGTACGCCGGTTTCGCGTGCGATGGTCTCGGCTGTATCTGCAACATACTGGGGTTCGACGAAAATGGCCTGGATTTCCAAGTCCCGGATCAGGTCGATGGTCTGGGACAGCTCCGCAGCGCTGGGCTGTGAGTCTGGCTCGCGCTCGACGACAGCGGCGATGTTGAGGTCGAATTCCTGGGCAAAATAGGGAAATGCTTCATGGAAGGTCACGATGTCGCGACTGGCCAGCGGGTCAATCGCTGCATGCAAGTCATCGCGCAAGGCCGCAAGTTTCTCTGTGTATGTCTGGGCGTTGGCAAGATAGGCTTCTCGATTGGACGGGTCCTGCTCAGCCATACCCTGGGCGATGGCCTCGACCTGGCGGATCATCAGGCTGACCGAGACCCAGACATGGGGGTTTGCATCGAGCAGTTCGATCCCGGTGCTGGCATCGATCAGGGGCAGATCCGGGTAATTATTGGTGACTTGGTCGAGATAGCTCTCCAGATCGGCACCATTGTAGATGAACACATCAGCAGTTTCGATGGTCGTCAGATCGCCGGGGGACAGCTGGTAATCATGCAGGCATCCCGTGATGGTGCCGGTCATGTTGATGACCTCGACGTCGGCAATGCCGGCGGTCAGGTTCAGGGCTGTCACATACATCGGGTAGAGCGAGGTCACATATGTCAGTGTCTCCTGGCTGGTCTCGGCTGATGGTGCAACCGGCTCGCTGGATGCTGCAGATGTGGCTGTTGTCGCAGATTCTGTGGGGGCATCGGTTGCCGGAGCAGGTGCAGCCTGACAGGCGGCCAGGCTTACGACCAGCAAGGTGGCCACTAAAAGGGTTATGAATAAGCGCAGTGCGTTTGGTTTGAGATTGACCTTCATGAGTCGTATTCCTCCAGGACAGTGGTGTAAAATCGGGCGATCAGGCACTCAGCCAGACGATTTCTAGTTGCAAGTGATTTGCATTTAGAATTATAATGATCCCGGAAACACCTGTCAATTGTAGGAGGGGATTTTATGCGCATGACCCGGCAACGAAAAGTCCTGCTGGAGATCATCAATCAGGCTGCCAGCCCGCTGTCAGCCGAAGAAATCATGCTGCAGGCGCATCAACAAGACCCGTCCCTGGCCCTGTCGACGGTATACCGCAACTTGGAGAAAATGCTGGAGCTGGGCTTGTGCCAGCAGATCCGTTTCCAGGATGGCCTGGCTCGTTTTGAACAGGCTGGTCTGGTCCACCATCACCATCTGGTCTGCACCGCCTGTGGCCGGCGCGAAGCCGTACCAATCTGTCCCTTGCACCAGATCCAGCAACAGCTCGAAGCAGCCTCAGGGTACAAGATCACCTATCATGAAATCAATCTGTATGGCCTATGCCCGGATTGCCTGAAAAAGCAGGTCAGCGAACAGACTGGCCATCCATGAGCATTCTGGCAGAATTAAAAAGGCGGCCTGGTCATACCAGTCCGCCCTTCATTGGTTCTGCGTGTTAATCAGAGCCGGCCAACTGTTTTCAGGTAAGCCATGCTGCGAGCCACATCGGATAGACCATCCGGAACCGGGTTGTCGTTTTCCACGATCAGCCAGTCGAGCCCGAGCCGCTCTGATGCAGTGAGAATGGCGTCGATTGTATTTTCACCCTCACCAAGGGCGCACGGGTGTCGCTCCCGGTCGCCATCTTTGATGTGCAGGAGCCGGATCTGGTCCTGGTGTGCCATCAACCAGGCCGGGACATCCTGGCCAGCTGAAAAGACCCAGTACGTGTCAACCTCCAGGGCCAGATGGCGGGCAATCTGCTCAATCGCCTGTTCGGATCCAATTGTTTTGAACTCATGGTCATGGTTGTGGTACAAAAGTTCGATTCCGGCAGTGGCAAGTGCGGGTTTCGCCTGCGCAACAACAGCAAATAGCTGGGTCAGGTCTGCTTCACTGGCTGCCGGAGACCAGGCAATGGCGATTTTGGTGCAACCGATCGTCTGGTGAAAGGCGATGACCTCATCCAGATGATTAGCCAGACGATCCGGCATCTCGTGGCTGCAGACAGCATCAAGGCCCAGTTCATCCAGGCGACCCTTGAGCTGCTCGGCAGACAATCCTCCAGATCCTGCCAGCTCGACCCCGGCGAAACCAAGTGCCTTGACATCTGCCAGCAGGCTGGAAAATTCTGCAGGTGTCTGGAAACTGTCACGCAAAGTGTAGAGCTGGAGAGCAAACTGGGCCATGGAAGACCTCCTTGGGTCGATTTTTAAAACTGGATTGCGGCAACAGCTTAGAGACTGACCGTAATTGACTGGTGCGTGGCTTCTGACTCAAATGCAGCGTCGATCACTTTCATGACGCGCAGCATCTGCTGGTCAGTCACCGGTAGCGGTGTGCCGTGCAAAACAGCTGCTGCGAACTGGCGATAATAGTCCTTGGCATCGCTGGTGACCAGAGGCAAAGGCAACTCCTCGGTCGATTCCTTAGCCCGCGGTGCCATGGTCCGGGTCGGGCCAGCCTCGGTATAGACGATGCCCTCATCCCAGTGCACCGAGAGGGTGTTGGCTTTGGCGATTTTGCCATGGCAGGCAAAATCGTCGACCTGGGCGGTGCCACTGGTGCCGGACACGTGCCAGCGTGGCAAATTGATGAAGGTATAGGTGTCGACTTCGACCAAGGCTGACACGCCATTGGCAAAACGCAGGATCAGTTTGAAATTGTCATCGACGCCGGGGAATTTGACCGACAACAGGTGCGCATAGACATCGACCACGGGACTGTCAACCAGCTGCAGCATCTGGTCGATCAGGTGCACGCCCCAGTCAAACAGCATGCCCCCACCAGCAATTTTTTCACAGCGCCAGTCGCCCGGGATACCCTTGGATCCCTGGACGCGAGATTCAATATAGAATGGCTGGCCAATCGTGCCTTCGTCGAGCAGTTTCTTGACGATCAGGTAATCGCGGTCCCAGCGCCGGTTCTGATGCACAGAAAAGGCTTTGCCAGTTTCTTTGCTCACAGCAAGAACCGACTCCAGATCAGCCGTATTCATCATGACCGGTTTTTCACAGATTACCTGTTTGCCCGCCTTCATGGCGGTGATCGACAGATCTTTGTGGAAATTATTCGGCACGGCGAGGATGACGGTCTCGATTGTCTTGTCTGCAAGGATTGCATCCAAGGTGTCGTAGGCCTTGATACCAGCCTCCAAAGCGTGCTTATTGCGAGCTGGATTGATGTCATGGACGGCAGCGAGGGTGAATTCTTCCGGGATGGACAGCAGTTGTTTGCTGTGCCATTCACCCATGCCACCGAAACCAATGATGCCAAATGTATGCATGTGTTTCCTATCTCCTGCTTTAACCGAGCTCATCAGGCCCAGAACATATTGACTTGGTCGTCTTCAAAAATGATTGTGCGCTTCAGCACCTCGATGGCTTTTTCCAAGCCTTCTTTGGGAGTCATCAGGCCGTCTTCGTGCTCGATCGAGATGATGCCGTTGTATCCGGCCAGACGCAATTCGGAGAAAATGGCACGCCAGGTCTCTTCGCCATGACCATAGCCGACCGAACGGAATATCCAGGGTCTTTCGCCGAGGCTATTGAGTTTGCTGGTCTCGAGAACACCTTTGACCGCACAGTTGTAGGGGTCGATCTTGGTGTCCTTGGCATGGAAATGGTGGATCGCACCTTTGAGGGCACGGATCGCGGCGACGGGATCGATTTGCTGCCAGAACAGGTGGGACGGGTCAAAATTGGCGCCGATCACTGGGCCGACGGCTTCGCGCAGACGCAACAGGGTCGAGGGATTGTAGACATTAAAGCCAGGGTGCATCTCGATCGCAATCCGGACACCGTGATCCTCGGCAAACTTGCCAGCTTTCTTCCAATAGGGGATCAGCTTCTCATTCCATTGCCATTCCTTGACAATCTGGTGTTCAGTCGGCCAGGAAGCGACGACCCAGTTCGGGTAAGTGGCAGTGTCGGAATCACCCGGACAGCCAGAGAAAGTGACGACCGTCTTGACCCCGAGCTTCTCAGCCACCAGAACGGCTGCTTCAAAATCCTCATGATCCTGGCGGGCGATCTCTGCATTCGGGTGGACCGGATTGCCATGCACCGACAAGGCGGCTATCGCAATTCCTGACGCATCGACTGTTGCCTTGAATGTTTCCAGTTCTGCCGGATTGGCGAGAAATTTTTTCGCATCGCCGTGAGCCGTGCCTGGATTACCACCCACACCGATCTCCACTTCCTGCACACCCTGTGACTTCAGATAGGCCAAAGCCTGATCCAGCGGCAAATCACCAAGAATGACCGTAAAAACACCTAATTTCATAATCGATTCCTCCAATTGTCCCGAAAAGCGGACCCGGTCCGTTTTCGGTGTAAATAAATCAGCTTCGTTCCATGCAGTTTTTAATCAGTCGAAGTAGACGGGACGGCCGGTCTTGGCTGACTCGTAAATGGCTTCGAGGATGCGGGTGACGATGGCTGCCTGCTCAGGCAGAACGGTCAGTTCACCCTGACCCTGGACGGCTTCAATGAAGCATTTTTGCTCGAGGACGCGGTCTTTCATGGCGTCGCCTTCAAAAAAGGCCACCTCGCCGGCTTCGAGCAGCGGCTTGGTGATGTACATGCGGTCGTGACGGACGCCGTTGATACGCAGACTGTCATCCATGTCGGCGCCGGCCTTGGTGCCGCACAGCGTGGTGCGGGCTTCCGTGGCATCGATCAGATTCAAGGCCCAGCTCGACTCGAGGCTGATGGTGGCACCATTTTTCATGACGATGAAGCCGAAGGCGCTGTCTTCGACGGTGAATTCAGTGGGATCCCAGGGACCAAAGACATTGCCAGGCGCTGTGTCCTGGTTGAGCTTGTGGTAAGTGGTTCCGACCACATAGTGAGGTTCGTAGTTGTCCATCATCCAGAGGGTCAAGTCGAGCGCATGGGTGCCGATGTCGATCAGCGGTCCGCCACCCTGCTCATATTCATTGAGGAAAACGCCCCAGGTCGGCACGGCACGGCGGCGCAGGGCCTTGGCCTTGGCATAGTAGATCTCGCCCAGCACGCCCTCTTCGCATTCTTTTTTCAGGTACTGGCTGTCCGGACGGAAGCGGTTCTGGTAAGCAATCGTCAGGATCTTGCCACTCTCCTTCTGGGCAGCGATCATCGCTTCGGCCTCGGCAAAATTCATGGCCATCGGCTTTTCGCACAGGACATGCTTGCCCGCTTTGAGGGCCGCGATGGTGATCTCGGCATGGGAGCGGTTCGGCGTACAGACATAGACGACATCGAGGTCAAGATCAACCAGGTCCTTGTAATCGGTGAAAACGACGGCATCTGTTGTACCAAAATCAGCTTTCGCTTTGACAGCCCGGGCCTCGACGATGTCACAAAATGCTACCAGATCGATGCCGCCGAGTTCCTTGATCGAGGGCATGTGCTTATTGGTGGCGATTCCGCCACAACCGACGATTCCTGCTTTGATGGTGCTCATAAGGTGTTCTCCTTTAATTATTTCTTGGATCCGGCCGAAGCTTGTGGGGCGAGTGTTTCCCGGAAAGCAGCCAGAACTTTTTCTTCTATCACCAGTATAGGAATGCATCAGGGCAAAGTCATGCTAAAATATGAACATCGAGTGACAAAAATCGCTAGGTTTGCAACAGGGAGTCCTCCATGAAAAAACCGACCACCGGCACGTATGAATACACCCGTGACTCCGATCGTCTGCCAGTGTGCTGGGATTATCCCAACAACCATTGCCTGCCGCATTTCCACAGTAGCCTGGAGATCATCTACGTCCGCGGCGGAGAAATGAAAGCGACGCTCAATGGCAAAACCGTCACAGTCCTGCCAGGACAGGTTGTGTTGGTCCCAACCTATACAGTTCATCATTTTTCCACCGAAGTCGAGTCAGACACCTTGCTCTTGATTGTCCCGCTCGACTATATCCCTGCTTTCAAAAATCAGCTTCAGAAAAAGACCTTTGCCCAGACGGTCATCAGCGACGATCAACAGTCCAGTGAATTGCTGCACATCCTGGAAATCCTGGCCAGTGGACGCTACGCTCCAGACAGTACCATCTACCGTGGCTATGTTCAGGTCGCGGTCGGGCTTTGTCTCGAAATGGCCCATTTGATCGACGCTGAAACGGACCAGAACAGCGTTCTGGTCCGTGACATCCTGACTTTTCTTCAGGAACATTTCCTGGAAGAACTCGACCTTTCCCTTCTGGCCAGCCATTTCGGCTACAGTAAAAGCCGTTTTTCACACATCTTCAACGAAAATTTCCAGACCTCGCTCACGGCCTATCTCAACAGCCTGCGCTGCCGCCATGCCGCCAACCTGCTGCTCGAGGGCACCCCCCAGCTCGATGTGGCCTTGCAGTCTGGATTTGACAATATCCGCACCTTCTATCGGGCTTTTCGCCATTACTATCAAGAAACCCCCACCCAGTATTGCAACCGGATGGGGGCTCACTGATAGTCACGGATGGACGCGGGTCCACTCACTGGGACAAATCAACCAGATCCGCTAAACGGCCCTGGTTATTCCTGTTTCTTGCCACACTTGCCGCAGAAAACAGTGCCTTCAGCCAAGGGGGCTCCACAGCCCGTGCAGAACTTGGTTGCGCCTGTGCCGGCAGGAGCCGCTGCACTGGCAGCTGCCCGAGTGGCTTTCTCTGCTTCTGAAGCAAGTCGGATCTCTTCGATCTTGCCTTCCAGTTCGGTGATTTTCTCCAGTCGGGCGACGATCGCCTGGACATCGTCGGTCATGTTGTCCGGGATCGCCTCGCCGGCATTGAACATGGCGAAAATTTTGTCACCCATCTGGATTTTGGTCGCATTGATGGCGTCCTTTTCGCTCGAGATCGAAGATTTCAGTTTGTTGACCTCAATCAATTCGGTTGTCTTTTTGGATGCGTCCTGAACGCCTTCGGTGATTTTCTTGCCAAGGTCCTGGAAAAATGCCATGGTTAAACCTCCATCATAGTGAGTGAAATCTGAAAAGCTTATTTGTCTCTATTTTAACAAACAAGGCTTCTGGTTGCCAGACCAGCAATCAGATCTTCAGCTCGGATCTGGCAACACAAAGTCACTTGTGATTTGCGTCAGACCATTTCGCGTCGCCAGCCAGTAGTCGCCTGAGTCAAGCTGGATGATTTTCTTGACCTCATTGTCTGACAAACCCTCCTGGACTGTGAGCAGACCGATCCGCATCTCACCCGCGAAAATTGCAATCCCGTCATACTCTGAGCAAAACCAGATCTGTCCGGCTCGATCGACAAAGATATGGCGGACTTTTTCACCTGCCAGACCATCGGCACGAAGCATATTCCGCTCCACCAGCCATTGGCCGTCCTTTTGCCGCAACAGGCTGGCCCCGCCTTCGGTGTATACACCGCCACCAACTGCGATCCGTCCATCTGGCAACTGTGCTATCGATGTGATGCTGTTGTGCACCAGACCATCCTCAAGGGAAATCAACTGGCGCTGCCCCGCATGCTCGACCAGGACACCGCCACCCCGGGCATTGTAAGCACCCATCCAGATCCCTTGATTGATATCTTGAAACAAGACCTTGATTGATTCTCCAGGCAGACTGTCCTCTTCTTCATCTCCGCTGATCCAGTGGACCGATGGACCACGCACAATGCCGAGCCCTGTGTAAGTGGCCACATACAGCGTCTGTTCATCTACAAAAAGCAAATCGAGGACCCGTTCATCGACCAGGCCTTCGGCTGTCGTGATCCGGCGACTGACAACACCCTTTTCCAGAACACTCACGCCGCGTTCGTGGCCGATCCAGAGCTGGTCAGCAACCACCAGCAAAGCCCGGACTGACCGGAAAGCCTCTCCTTGATCGGTGATCACGGATGTCTCCAGCGATTTGGGATCAACCTTGTAAAGCCCCTGGATACCGCCGGCAAAAACAACCGGTCCCTGTGCAGTCTCCATGGCAGCCAGGCTGGAAAATTCGTTACCCTTGAGCAGCTGCTCCACGCCTGCCGGCAAAGGTTCTGACGCGGTCGGCCCAGCCAGGACTCCTGCCGCAGGATCTTCATTGACCAGGACAAAAATCCCGCCGAGCAAAACCACAACCAGGAGAGTCAGGATGATTTTTTGCAAGTTGGACACCTCTTTTACAGCTCCTGTCAAACCAGTCCGGAGGGGCAAAACGTCCGGACCACGGGTGACAGGCCAGAGACTTCCCCGGGCTCATGGGTGACCCAGATGACGGTCGCCTGATGCTTGTGCCAGTAATCAGACACGATCGTCAGGACCTGGTCCTTGAGGCGGGTATCCAGATTGTTCAGTGGTTCATCCAGGAGCAAATAGCGCGGCTGGGTGACCAAGGTGCGGGCGAGGGACACCCTCCGGGCCTGGCCGCCGGATAACTCAGCTGGCCGCTTGGCCAAAAGATCTGCAATTTCCAAAGATGAGATGATTTCAGCCAGGCGTTCCTCTCGCAGGGTGTGCGGCTGGCGCATCAGACCATAAAGAATATTCTGGCGGACCGTCAGGTGCGGCCAGAGTGCTGGAAACTGGAAGACAAAGCCGAGATGGCGCAAAGCAGGATGCAAGGCCTGCTCTCTGGTATTGGTCACCTGATCATCCATGACGACCCGGCCGTTTTCAATCGGCAACAGTCCGGCAATGACCTGGAGCAATGTCGTTTTGCCGATTCCGGAAGGGCCTTGGATCGCAGTGAATGAATGCGTGGTAAAAACATGGCAAAATCGATCGAGGACAACCTGTTCTCCATAGGCTTTTGTGACATCTTGCAGGCTGATCATGATTGTCTGCTCCTTGGCCAGAAAATGAGCGGTACTAAACTGAGTGTAATTGTCAGGACAATCAAAAAGGACAGCCCCAGCACGCGATCTGTTGCCCCGTAATGAAGATAATTATACAGGCGGATTGTCAGAGTGGAAAATCCAGGCGGGACCGTCAGGACAGATGCCCCTAGTTCGCCGAGCCCCATCAGGAACATAAGCAGTGCTCCTGTGGCAATTCCCGGTGCAAGCAGTGGCAGCAGGATCCGGCGTGTCGTACGTGCATCATCAGGTTCGAGCAGCTGGGCGGCCCAGATCAGCTCACGGTCGAGCCGTTTGAGCCAAGCCAGAATCACCAGGACGGCGAAGGGCAAAAAACGGCCCAGAATGGCCAGCACCGGTAACAACAGGCTGTTGTAGATCCAGTTGGTCCTGACGTGGTTGAACAAGTGGATCAGGGCAACCCCTGTCAGCGTGCCAGGCATTGCCACCGGTCCCAGCAGCAGAAATAAAGCTCTGCGACTGACACCGCGGGCATGGATCCAGCGCGCCATCCAGATCGCGAGAGGGCTGCCGATCACGATGGCCAGTGCGCAGATACTAAGGCTGGTCAGATAATCCATGACAGACTGCTCAAAAGTCAGGCCCAGTTCCCGCCACATGTCCTGGCTCAGAAATATCACACTCAGTGGCACAGCAACAGCAAACAAAGCCAAAAAGGGACCCAGTGCAGATAAAGCAGTCACGTGTCGGGGGAAACTGAAGTTCAGACCGGCAAAATCACGCAAGCGGCCGGTCAGGAAGACCTGCGGCACGAGGCCGAGGACGACAGCGAGCACAGTTGTCTGCAGCAGCACCAATGGCAAGCTTTTCAAGACTGTGCGTGTCAGACTGTAGCTGCTGGAATATTCAACGAAAATCTCGATCGCATAGGTGTTGATGGAAAAAATCGAGGGAATGGCATAGTCATTCAAAGTGAGTATCCAGACGATTGCTCCGGCTGTCAAAATCTGAGGCCGCACCAGTCCAGGCAATAGCTTGATGACAAAACGGGTATCTGAGCCTAACAGCCTTGCGGCCAGGAATTGCTCACGATTCTGGATCAGGACGCCACCGGCGATGATCAGTACCCCTACCGGAAGCAGAGCCATACTCTGGACCAGCCAGCTGACCAGCCAGCCGCGGCTGGCGATCCCTGCAAAGCCGATTTCCCGGAAGAGGCCCAGCCATTTCAGCCAGCCCAGGGCATGGACACTGGATGGAATAGCCAGGGAAATCAGAAGCAAGAACATCAGGCTCCGGACTTGGCGCTGGCCGGGGCCACAGACATAGGTGGCTGTCAAAAAACCGGCGAGGCAGACCGTGCCTGCGACACTGGTTGCATACACCAGCGTCTTGAAAAGGAGCCAGGCTTCGCGACCATAATCAAACAGGCGGCCATCTGGGTCAGCCAGGTCAGGGATACCCAAGGCCGCCCGGATGAACAGCACAACGAGCGGGAGCCAGATCACAAAAAGAAAAGGCCAGTGTCCGAACCGCTCCGGCCAGTTTGTCCTTGACACACTCTTGTTGTCTGCCTTTTTCAGAAGGTTCACCGGACAAATAGTTGCTTCAAGGCGGTTTGTGATGGTTCCAGCTGCTGGTAAATCTGGTCCAGGGGAACATCCATCGTCCGGACCTGATTCCAGTCGACGCCGCCTGCGGCAGTCAGGCCGACGTCGCGCACGGGTGCCTGGATCCAGCCGATTTCTGCCAGGTATTTCTCTGTTTCCGGGCTCAGGATGTAATCGAGGAAGGCTTGGGCGTTTTCATTCAGCCTGTCTTTTTTGACCAGAGCCACACTGTTTGGCACAATCAGGGTCCCCTTCTCGCCGCTCCCCTGGTCCGGCACAACGATGGCGACGGGATCACCGCGCTCAACTGCACCGAGGGCATCATCCGTATCGGTCATCCCGAACAACAACTGGCCATCGACGACCAGGTCACGCACCACGCCATTGCCGTCCACGATGCGGATGCCCCGGTCCTGCAGAGCCTGGAAAAAGGTCTCGGCTGCGTCGGCGCCCTCATGGGCATAGAGCGCAGCCGCATGGGTGGCAGTGGTGCCAAACAAGGGGTAAGCCATGCCGATCTGGTCGGCCGGATATCGAGCGTCAAGAAAATCTTCATAGCGGGCCGGATAATCCGCAGGCTGCATCAGATTGGTGTTGACCAGGATCACCCTGGCCCTGCCGCCAAAGGCCGTCCAGAAGCCTTCGGGATCACGGTATTTGGCTGGAATGTCTGCAGCAGCTGGCGATTCGTGCGGCATCAGGATTCCTTTTTCCTTGAGCAGGATCGTCTGGGAGAATTCACCGTTCCAGAACACGTCGGCCTGAGGGTTCGAAGCTTCTTCAATCATTTTATTGACCAGGCCAGTGGTTTTGCTGGCCTCTGTGTCGTAACCAGCACGGACCTTGATCCCCGTCTTTTTTTCAAAATCCTGGAAAACCAGTTCCGAGAAATTGCGGTCCACAGATGTATAAATGGTGACGGTTTTTTCACGTGGGGCACAGGCGGACACAAGCACCAGGCTCAGCACAAGGGCCAGGGCCAGGAGCAGGATTCGTCCAGATGGCTTCACTGTCATTTCTTACCTCATGTTCATATTTGTTGCAAAAAATTTATGGCATGCATGCTCATCTTAAAAAGGCTCTGCACGGCTCAGCCGATTTTGGCTCCGCACGATTTGCAGAACTTGGCACCCGGTTGGAGCGGGCTACCGCATTGAGCACAGAAGCGCGTGGCAGGTTTTGCTGCAGCTGTTGCAGCTACCGGAGCAGGCGGGACTTGATCTGGAGCTGTAACCGAAGCCGCCGGAGCAGGTGCTGCGGCCGAGGAGAGCGGCACAACAGGCACAGACAGCGCCTGGTCGAAAATCTGGTTCAGCTTTTGCTCCAGCTGGTCGTAGGTCATCGCCTGGTGATTGACCCGGATTGGTTGTCCAGTCACGTTTTGTGTCTCGATCTGGACCAAATGATTGGCAAGAGCAGTCGGGGCGACAAACAGGCGTGAGACGGGTGCGATCCCACCGGAAGCGGCAGCCAAGACCTCAAATCCGGCAGCCACAAGCCAGGTCCGGTAGAATTCGACACCCATGGTCTGGCCAGCTTCGGCAAAGCCGAGGACTTGTTCCTGGCTGCCCTGTTCCTGCTGCAATGTCAGGAAATTTCGTGTCATCAGGATACGGGTTTTTTCCGCATCGAGGTTGAAGCCTGCAGGATCGAGCCCGGGTGTCAGGACCAGAAAAGAGGGCAGCAGCCAGCGGATGTCCTTGCTGCGAACCGAACGGCTCAGCGTATCTGTGAACTCCGACAAACGCAGCGTCGGACTAAGTCCAGCCTGATAGGCGAGCATGCCTTTGAACGATGCGATCCGGAAGGCATCGATGGCATGCAGCATGTACAGGAACTCACCCAGCTCAACGGTAGGCGGCATGTAGTTGGCCACTGTCTGGTCGTTCTTACCAGCATAATGGTCCATGAACCAGGTGATGAAATCCGCACCCGTGGGAAACAGGCGCAGCAGCACGCTCGATTGCTCAGCTGCAGCCACCAGAACCAGCTGGTTACCTTCAGATTGAGTCCGAGTCAGGGTGAACTCCATCAAATCGACACTGCCACCGCCGATGCGGCTTTTCACAATCAGGTCCGGGTTGGCTGCGATTTTCAAGACCTGGCGCATGTTGGGCTGGCCCAGCAAAGCGACTGGATCCGGCTGCAGATTTGACCCGGTACCAGGGCCAGACAGGAGTTGTGGCAAGGGTGAAAGAACGTTTGGGACCAGCCCCTGCTGGTTCAGGGCAGCAGCCAGGTCTGACAAGTGAATCTGGTAGGTGGTTCCTTCGATTGTCGTATTCATGGTCAGCCTCCCTGTTGATAAGCTTTGAAAAGCTGGTTGATTTCATCCAGACTGAAAGGATACTCTGAATCATCTGACAGCAATGGTTCCGCCTGGGTCCAGACGTGGCCACTGTGCACGAATTGGTTCTCCAGTGGACCATCGAGGTCGAGATAGGGACAGGTTTCCAGATCACTATGCAAAACCAGATCCGTGTCACCAGGTCTGATCCAGAGCAGCTGGCCTGAGCGGATCCACGGTGCGAGGTCAAAGGATCTGGCATCGTCTGACGGGCCATCATTGACCCAGGACACACCTGACTCGTCCGTGTAGCGGTACCAATTGCTGCCCCAGTCGCTGAGCCGTGACTCTGTATACAGCATCGGATCGGCAAAATAAGTCACGACATAGCCCGTGTGCGAACCGACCTGAACCGTAGAAAGGACCGCCTTGATTTGCTGGTATTCGAGCAGGCGCGGACTGACATAAGGCCTGGCAGGGCCAGGTTCGGCAATAAAAGGTGCAACCTCGACTGTTGGTGCCAATTTCAGTGCTCCAGTGAACGCAAAAAAAGTTGGCAGCAGGTTTTCAATGGGCCGCTGGGGTGAGTCACTGTTCCACCACAGACCATCGAGGCCATCTGTATCCAAAGAATGGCTGAAGACATCCCCGGTAAAAGGACAGCGCGACAGCGGCACAATCGGTGTGCTGGCGATGTACTGGTCCACGAGGCTGGCTGTTTCCTGGCTGATCACCCGATAGGCTTCAGAATCCAGCCCTTCCTGGGCCTCAACCGCATCAGCTTGCTGGAACAATTGGAAAACCCGGTCGAGCACGTGTCTGCGCTGTGCAACGGGATCGTTTGATGTCATAAGCATCTCCTTGCCTGATCTCGGTTCTTTCCCATCATCAAACTTCAAAGGTCAATTGGCATAACTGTGGGTCGGATTGTTGAGCGGATTGAAAGATGTGACGCCAGAACCATTGACCAGTTTGCCTTCACTGTTGATGAACGTATTTTTGCCGTCATTGATCATGCCTTCAAAAGCTTTGGGATCAAAATGGGGGTCGCTGGGATTCCAAGAGGTCAGATTGCCGTGCTTGACGTTAGATGGACCGATCGATTCCAGCTTTTTCCACACCTGCTGTTTGACATGCTCTGGCAAGGGTGAACCGTCGAAACTGGTGATGTCGTAGATATCAACATCACCGGTGAAGACCTTGCCAGTTTTCTTGTCATAGATGATGTTGTCGATAATCTCGACGTTCTTGTTATTCTTCAATTCATCGATGTATTTGGTGTATTCCTTGGCCCGTTTTTCAAAACGTTCCTCGATTTGTTCGCGCACTTCTTTGCTGAGCTTGTTCATGATGTTTTCCGGCGGTTTTTTCGGTTGGAAAATCCCGACCGCACCTTCACGGCCCTGCGGACCACCAATCAGCTCGTCTATCTTGTTCAGGGTCTTGGCCTTGATCTCCATCGGCTTGGGCAAGGCTTTGCCGCTTTCCAGGAGATCCTTGGCCTTGCCGGTGACCGGCCGGGTATGGATCTGGACACCCATGTCATCTGCAACATTCTGGATCGCTTTGGCTGACTTGTCTGTGATGCCGCCCAGCTTGACCGGTTTGCCTGAAGTCGTGTAGCCAGCGCCTGGTTTGACGGGCAGTTTATTGGGTACGCCCTTGACGATTTTCTTCGTGCCAGCAGCCGTCCGGGCAACGTCATCCACCAGGCTGCCACCCTTCTTGACACCCGAGCCGACAATACGGCCCACATCATCAACAAAACTGCCGGCCGCCTTGACCCCGGATTTGATCGCAGCCCCGGCCTGTCCGGCCGAAGCGATGGTCGTACCCAACTTGATCGTCCCGGTCAAAACGCTGCCGATCCGGGTGATCAAGGGTTTGTTCGGATCCCAGGAATTCTGGAAATCCTTGACCCCGACTGCATCTTTGACAAACTCCCAGGCTTTCTCAGGATCTGTGACGGTGGTGTAGATGGCCGAGGCCACATTGGACACCACCGTTTTCACCGTCTCGGCACTGCCTTTCAGGGTATCGAGGATCAGCTCTGGATTGTTGTAGATATCCTTGACCGCCTGGGCCGTTTCCGTGACTGCGGTGACGACACCATCTTTGATGTCTCCGGCCGTACCTTTGACGGTATCAACCAGGATCTGGGGATCATTGTAGACATCGACGACCGCTTGCTTGACCTCGCCGGCGACTGCCACAACTCCATCCTTGATGATCCCGGCCGTTTCGACCAATTCATTTTTGATGTTCACGGCAGTGTTCTTGATGATCTCAGGATTCAGGAGGTCGCGGCCGATCTGGACGGCCTCTTTACCGACACCGACCGCGGTCTCAGCGACATATTTGGCACCGTCGACGACTTTGCCGCCGACATATTTGCCAGCGTTGACAGCGGTGCGAGCTGCGCTGGCGGCGGCATTGTAGCCCGTGCTGAAGATGCTGCCGAGCATGCTGCCCATCGTGCCCAAAAGTCCAGGCTGGACACCCGTTTTCACGACCTCAGCTGCACCCGGGCTGCGTGCGTAGGATGACAGGGTGCCGCCACCCTCCTGCCAGCCACCATCATCAGCCAAAACTCGGACATCCAGTTCGGAAAAGACAGCATAAACAGTGGCCAGGCCGAGCAAGAAAACAGCAGTCTGAGGTGAAATTTTGCGGCGGAACAGCAGGATTCCGACAATCACAAACAAAGCACCGATCACGATCGGTAAGACGGGTTGCTTGGGCAGATAAACCAACAGAATCGAACCGAGCATGAAGCCGAGCATGGTCAGGGCAATCGAGCCAGTGTGCGCGGGCTGGACGGGCCGGCCACGCCGGAATACGCGCTGCAGATCTGACCAGATGGCCCGGAACAGCAACATGGAAAAATCGGCATTGCCCGCTGCATAGGCAAAAAACAGTCCGATTGCGAAGGTGACATAGAGGTAGCGATTCTGGATGAACAGGCTCGTGAACAGCATCAGGCCGCTGGAGACGATCAGAACCGGCAGCGAAAAGCGGCCGGTTTCGCGCAAGGACTGGGCGGTCCAGCCCGGCACACTGAAGATCTCGTGGAAAAACTGCTTGACACCATGGCCGCGGATCCGCCCCCACAGGGTCGAAAGCACAAACATGAACAGGAAACTCAAAGCTGAAAAAGCAGCCTGATTATCGCCGATGTTCAAGAGCGGGTACCAGGGGCTGTCGACCGGCAACGACATGGAAAAACCTTCGTTTTTGATCGCCACGGCATAGAAGTTGATGAAAAAGACGATCAGAAAAGCGATGACACCCTGGATCAGCATACCCTTGATCATTTTGGGCACATTTTTGAAGGCACTGACCACCATCAGCCGGATGAGCCCAACCGTCGTCTGGGTCGCATCCAGTTCGGGTGTTGTATCTGGCACGGACTGCTCCGGCCGTGGTTTAGCCTGGTGGGGTGTCTTTGACGCTTTCGCACTCATGATCTGGCCTCCGCGATTTGATTGGCTGGATCGATCAATGCTTGTATTTTAATCATTTTGGCAGGCAACAATCAACCGTCCTGGTTAACGGATCTGGTGTAACCCAGAAATTTAAGGCCCTGATTCAAAATCCCTGCGCAAACTGGCCTGATCGAATTGGACGAAATCGCTTCGTTTGATCAGGCCAGTTTGCCTAGGGATTGCGCCCGGCACAACATTGCGGATAGCGAAGAGCTTCCAATAGGCATGGCCCTCAGCTCGGCGTATACTGAAAAAAACTCTTTTGGTCGATCAAGCAGGAGGATTTCCCAATGGCAGGACGCGATGAATTACTGGCTCAGATCGAACACGAGCTGCAAACCTTGAATCTGCCGGTGCAGCGAGGTGGTTACAGTGATCTCGACATCACGGCAGAATTTCTCAATGCCAGCTGGCTGGGTGGAAACAAGAAGATCCATTTCGAAGGGCTGGTCCGGGCTGACGCCTCTGACCAGACGGTCTATTATTACAGCATGACCAAAGAAACTGGCTCTGGTTTTTCTTTCGGCAGTTCGAGCAGCGAATCATTCCAGTCCGGCACCACTGTCTACCGCAAAGTCAAGCTGGTCCAGTACGGACTCGATGGCAAGGCTTACGAGATCAAGCTCGATCTGGGTGCGATTCCCAAACAGGTCAAGGCAGTCGCAACTGCCCAGGGCTGGCGGTTCAAGACTGTCATCCTGCGCGGCAAAATGGCCAGGCAAGGGTGACTGAGGCCCGAAGAGGTACCAGGACCGCCAGACATTCGCACGAGTTTCATAGGGGGCACTTCCTCTTCACTGCCTGAGATTTGGTATTTCCCGAGCTTCCATAGACTCATTCACCCCTCACCATCGACATAGACCGATGTCCCCTTATTATGGAAATTCTGAAGGATCGATTGTTGCCCAGGTTGTCCGAGATCGAGCGGATTACCGCTGAGCACGAGGGTGTCGAGCTTTTTAAGAGGCTGCAGCGGCCGCAGGTCCTGGATCTGATTGTCCGATAGCTGCAGTTCCGAAAGCGCAGACAGGGACGACACAGGCAGTAGATCGGTCACGAGGTTAGTATCCAGCGTTAACGTCTGCAGCTGGCTCAGAGAAGCCAGCGGGGCCAGGTCTTCCACCTGATTGTTATCCAGCAGCAAATACTCCAAATGAACCAATCCCGACAACGGCTTTAAATCTGAGACCTGGTTATCGTCGAGGTTGATCAATAAAACCTCCCTCTGGATCAGGTCGTCTGGCGAGTCCAGCTAAAATACTTCGCGTCCTCATCAATCTGATGACCCAGGATCACCTGGTCGACCAGGAAACTGAAGAAAACAGTCGGACGCACTGTTTTTTGCAGGTAGTTTTGTTTGAGCTGGAGGAGCTCTCGGACAAGCCGTTCGTGTTCTTTCTGATGAGCCTTTAGTTCTGGATAGCCGATTGCCTCCAGGACTTGTTCTTCATAGGCAAAGTGCTCCATGATGTGTTCGATCATGAGATCCAGTTCTTGCAAGAGTTTTGCCAGATCCTTGCCATCCAGGGCGAGGCGAATCAGACGGTTGGCATCCTGCATCAGTTCCTGGTGTTGCCGGTCGATCTGGGTATTGCCGCTGTTCCACTCCTCTTGCCAGTCCAGATGAACCTGGGAATGAAGGGGCGGGTATTCCGACAGGAAATCCTCGCGATACTGCTCTGTCACGGAGAAGAAATAGCGCAGGAATTCATCTGCTGGCAGAGGTTTGCTGAAATAGTAGCCTTGGATATAGTCACAATCAAACTTCATTAGACTGTCGAGCTGCTTTTTGGTTTCAACCCCTTCGATCACAACTTCGAGACCAAGGCCATGGATGATGGTGACCATCGATCCAACAATCATCTGTTCCTTTTCACTCACGTCGATGTTGCCGATCAGGGACCGATCAAGTTTCATGATGTCCAGGGGCAGGTCTTTCATGTAACCAAAGGATGAGTAGCCGGTTCCAAAGTCATCCAGAGCCAGTTTGACTCCGATCTGCTTCAGCTTCTGGAAAACAGCGACGATTTCGTCCAGGTCGTTGACCAGGGTGCTTTCCGTAATCTCCAGTTTGAGCCTGAAAGGTGAGATGCCAGAGTCCGTAATGGCTGTGGCGATGAAATCGACCAATTCGTGGCCGCGATTTTCAATCGACAGAATAGACAGATTGACACTGACCATGATCCCTTCGATGCCAAGTCTGGACCACTCGGCCACCTTGGCACAGGCTTGCCGGATGACCCAGTCGGTGATCGGGATGATCAGGCGTGTGCGTTCGGCGATCGGAATGAAATCGAGTGGCGGAACCCGGCCAAAGACAGGATGGTTCCAGCGCAACAATGCCTCGGCCTGATCGATCCGGCCCGTGCGCACATTGAAGATCGGCTGATAGAACAATTCGAACTGGTTGTGCTCCAGCGCGTACTGCAGGTCCTGCTCTAAAAGGACATCACGGGTCCTAGCCTTTTCCATCGAATCCTGGTAGATCGCAATTGTGTTGCGTTTCTTTTTTGCCTCGTACAGGGCGGTTTCAGCCCGGGTGATGGTTTGCTCGAGGGTCAGCCCGGGCTGACCGATGCAAATACCCTGGCTGGCGGTAATCAGGACTGCTGAGTGATGGATGTCGATCTGGCGCACAATCATTTGCTGGATGGATTTTGCCATGGTCATGACCTGGTCTGGCTCCAGCAATGGCAACAGAATGAGAAATTCATCACCACCATACCGGTAAACGCAATCCTTGGCACCAACCATTGCTACAAGCCGGCCGGTCAGCTGGACCAGCAGATCGTCGCCCGCCTGATGTCCCAATGCATCATTGACCAGTTTGAACTTGTCGATATTGATGAAGAGCACCGATTGGTCTTGCGCGTTTGAGTCATGCTGGCCTTCAATCATGAGCGAGTTCAGGGCATTGCGATTGAGAAGCCCAGTCAGAGGGTCGTGCTGGTTCAGGTACATGATCTCGGCTTCTTGGGCTTTGATCTCGCGGATATCAATCGATGTCGCAGCCATGTAAGGTTTCTGGCCCCGTTCCACATCGCCTTCAATGTAGATGCCTGTCATCAACATCGGGAATTCCTGCCCGGCACGGTCCACATGCCAGACCTCCTCAGCCTGGAACCCACCCTGCTCAATGATTTTTTTCACCAGTTTGAAGACCTGTTTTTGCTGAGCGGGGGTATGAAACAATTCGATTTTTGCACCGATCAATTCCTCGGGTTCAAAACCGTGGATCCGGGCAAAATAGGGGTTGATGTACAGAGTCGTGCCATCCAGCTCATTGATGCTCAAGCCATAATTGGCATGGTCAAACACATGCTTGAACGGAGTCAGGGCAGCTTTGGATTTTTGGTGATATTGGTAGAATGCTTCAAAAAGCTGCTGGTTGGAAACCAGGCTGCCCAGAGCGTCGTCCATTTGATGATTGGCAATCATCCCTGCGATTTGATCAGACAGTTGCTGATCATACAGGTCCTCTGTCAGATACGGATCCAAAGCAGTTGCCATTGGTCCAGAATGCAATCGATCCTGCGCGAGACGGTTTGCGCCGTCGAAAAACACCGCCTGTTCGATCAATGACACCATCAAAGCCGGATCGTAGGCGCTCCCCGCCAGCCCGGTCATGCGTTCGATAGCAGCATCCACGGATAAACCGCTTCTGACCAGGATCTCGTATTCATTGGCGATTTTAAGGATCCGGGCGATGAGCGGTATCTCCTGGCCCTTGAGGCCTTTTGGGTATCCCTCGCCATCATAGCACTCATGGTGAGCCAGGACTGCTTCGGCAACATGAGTGTACTGGCTGGCCGAATGCAGGATATAGTAGCCGATCTGGACGTGTTTCTTCAGGTCCTCCGAGTCATAGCCTTGAGCATGCTCGTTCCAATGAACGTGCTCAGGATCGAGGCCAATTTTGCCAATGTCATGCAAGCGGCCAGCCAGCTCCAAAGCGGCTAACTGACTGGCGTTGAACCCGATCAGCTTGCCCATGCGCACGCAGATCTGGGCCACACGTTCGGCATGGGCTTTTTCAGCCGGATCAACAAGTAGAACACAGTCGACCATGTGCTGGACCATCGCATTGCGATATCGCTCGCCTTCGACCATTTTTTGCTCGTACATGGCGTCTTCGGCTATTTTGTAGGCATCCTGGATGGTCGTGGCTTTGGATACAATCGATGTTGACCCCAGGGAAACTGACAAGTCGAGAAAATCGATTTTTTCTTCCTGGCAGGCTTGAGTCAGGGCTGTGAATATCTGATCTGATTCAGTCTCTGACGTCACCGGCATGAACAGGATAAATTCGTCGCCGCCCAGGCGGGCTGCCAAGTCCTGGGGACGGGCGACTTTTCTGAGTGCATTAGCAAAGGCTAAAAGAAGCCGGTCACCCATCTCATGGCCAAAGGCATCATTGGCCAGTTTGAGACCGTTGACATCAGCCACGATCAACGAAAAAAAATCATTCTTCTTAAAGGGGTGTGTCCATTCTTCGATCAATTTCTCGTAAGAGTGACGATTGAAGAGTCCAGTCAGCTGGTCGTGGAAACTAAGAAGTTCGATCTGCTTCTCCTGGTTTTTGCGTTCCGTGATATCAGTATGGGCGCCAGCCATCCGGTAGGCTTTTCCATCTTCTCCCCAGAAAGCCTTACCCCTGGCCTGAATCCAGCGGTAGTCGCCGTTTTTATGTTGCAAACGGAATTCGACATCATAGGTTTCGATTTTGCGTTGCAGATAATCGTTAATAACTTGTTTGATTCTGTCACGATCATCCGGGTGTAGCAGTTCGAAAAATAATTCCTGATAACTTTCAAGCTCAAAATCCGCATATCCAAGCTGTTCTTTCCAGCGCGGCGACAGATAAAGCGTACTGGCAACCAGGTCCCAGTCCCAGATTCCGTCACTGGTGCCCCAGATGGCCAACTCCAATCGCTCGTGTTCAGTTTGCATTTGTTTTCTGATAAATGCTCTTTCTGTGACATCACGGGCTATGGCATAGATCAAACCATCCCGCATCTGCGCATTCCATTCCATGAGGCGATACGATCCATCCCGGCAACGGTATCGGTTGACAAAACCAGCCAAGTTTTCTTTGTTAATCAGACTGGACATCGCAATCTGGGTGGATCTAACATCATCCGGATGGATCATGGAGATGAATGGTTGATTGATCAATTGATCGACTGGATGGCCCAGGATTGTCTCCCAAGCCAAATTTGTCTTGAGAAGCAAGCCATCCTGGCTGACCACAGCAACCAGACCCATGCCCAGTGAAAGAAGATGCTCTGGATTGTACTGGGCTAATTCCGGAATCCGAGCTACATGATGATCTGACATGGCCATGTCACTTCCATTTCTCTAGATTTGACTTCATTGGGCTTGCTGTCTACTTAAGAAAGTGTTTCCCTCTGCAAGGTTTCAAACACGACCCGGTTACGACCCTTCGCTTTGGCCTGGTAGAGAAATTTATCGGCCTTGTCGAGCGCCAGTTTTTGATCAAAATCACTCTGTGGAGGGATATGTGGAGGGATATGTAAAGCGCCTATGCTGGCTGAATTAGCTACGCCCGAAAATTGAGCACAACATTGAGGGTGTGGAAAAAGCCAGTCAATCCAGCACTCTACGGCACAGGGGGTGTCTGGTCTCTTACCAGGAAAAACGATGATTGTGCTGCGATAGACAAGATTAGCCTGATGTCGATATTGTTCCGTTTCGAACTGCTTTTGCAAATAGCGATTTTCCACGATGAAATCCTCTGGTTAAGTAAAGTTTGTCCCGAACCGGTCGTTTCCGGCAGGTTTTATAGTTTCAGAATATTATAGCATTGACGCTAATGTCACGCGATGCGATGGGCAAAACAACCAGGTGTCATGCTATACTTGAAACTAAAGATTGAAACCAAACAATCCTATAGCTTATCAACATGCAGGAAAGGATCATCATGCGACGCGGACTGGCATTTTTCCTGATGATTGCTGTGATCCTGTGGGTTCCCCAGCCAGTCTGTGCCCAGCCTGAAACGATCAACTATCAGGTTGACAAGGAATACCCACCCTTTTCCTACACCACCGATGGCAGTTTGTATGGTTTCGACCCCTATCTGACCAATATCTTGTTCAACACCGATGCCTATGTCCTCAACTATTCGACTGACTCTTGAGACAAGGTCTATCCGCGGCTTGTTTCCGGGCAGATTGACTTGGCTGGCATCATTGCAGTGACCGAGGAACGCAAACAAGAAGTCCTGTTCACTGAAACGCTTTTCTATTCCTATCTCGCAGTCTATTCGCGATCTGATTTCCGGGAAATCTCCCTGGAGGATTTACCAAGGCTTAAAATTGGCGTAGGCCGAGGTTATTATTCCGAGTCAGTCCTGCAAAATGACCTTGGGATCACATCGTATGTCGCCTATGACGATCTGGAACACGCGATCTTGGACTTGCAGTCCGGGTCGATCGATCTGATCTTTGAAAACCAGCAATTGCTAGACAACCTTCTGATCCGCCATGGCCTAAAAGGACCCGTCATCGCCCAGTTGACACAGCTCTATCCCCGCGCCCATGCCTACGCCATCAGCAAGAACCGCCCTGAGCTTGTCAGTTTCATGAACCAGAGGATCAGCGAACTCAAGCGCAGCGGTGTCTTTGAAGAGATCTATGAAAAATATTTCTACGAACACACAGCTGACTATACCAGGACCCGTAACTGGCGCATCGCTTTTTCGGTCATCCTGGTCCTGATCTTGATTGCTGGTTTGTTCCGGCTGATGCAAACATTGATCAAGCTCCTGAAAATCGATCTCCAACAAAGCCTCAGGCGTCTGGAATCAGCTCGCGATGAACTGGCTGTAGCAAATACCACCTTGCAAAGCAAATTGTCAGAAATCGAAGATCTGGCCTATGTCAATCGGGTCACTGGGTTACCCAACAAGAACCGCTTCAAGGAAACGGTGGAATCGTTGATTTCGGATCCCGATATGGATCATTTTTGTTTCCTTTTTCTCGATCTCGATGATTTCAAAGAAGTCAATGAAGCTTTTGGCCATGCCGTCGGAGACCAGGTCCTGCAAAAAATAGCCAGGCGATTGAGCCGTGCTGAACCGGAAAGCAAGGTTCAGGTTTTCAATCTTGGCAGTGACGAGTTCGCCTGCCTGTTCATCCGCAACGCAAACCCAACCGTGTGTCCTGATTCAGCACGCATGCTGGAGCACATCGCAAAACCGCTGGCAATTGCGGATCACGTATTCAATCTGTCTGCCAGTGGCGGGATTGTCAGCTACCCCGAACACGGTAAAACGTTTGACGAACTCTTGAAACACGCAGACACAGCCCTGTACCATGCCAAGTCCATCCAGCGCGGGATCGCGACGGTGTATGATCCGGCTTTCGGCCAGGCCGTGGTTGCCAAGGCGCTGCTCCAGAGTGATTTGCGCCAGGCCCTGGCCAATCAGGAATTCGAGCTGCATTACCAGCCGCAGCTGATTGCCCAATCGGGCAAGATTTGTGGCTTCGAGGCCCTGGTACGCTGGAATCGCCCTGGCCAAGGCCAGATCTCCCCCCTGATATTCATCAAGGCGGCTGAAGAAAGCCAATTGATCATCCCTCTCGGTGAATGGGTGCTCAGAACCGCCTGCCAATTCATCCGAGACCTCAATACCAGGTTGCAATCCGCGTTTTATGTTTCGGTCAACATCTCCTCCATCCAGATTCAGCAAGACCATTTTGTCGAACAGGTCCTGATGATCCTGGAACAGACCGGGCTCAACCCGACCTGTCTGGAACTGGAGATCACCGAATCTGCCTTCCTGAAAACCACCGAACAAGTCATCGCCAAGCTGGAGCGACTACGGGCTGCCGGCATCTGTATTGCCCTCGATGACTTTGGCACAGGCTACTCCTCCCTGAGCTATTTGAAAGAACTGCCCATGTCCACCCTGAAAATCGATCGTTCTTTTGTCAAGAATCTGCTCGATGATCCAAAAGCCAAATCCTTGACCCGTTCGATCATCGCCATCGGCCATCTGCTCGATATGAAAGTGGTGGCTGAAGGCATTGAAACACACGAGCAGCGCCGGTATCTGACATCGATCGAGTGTGATTGTTTCCAAGGCTATTTGATTCAAAAACCCTTGCCGGAAAAGCAGCTCTGCGAGTGGCTGGAGACGTTTGGGAGAGACAGATGAAAAGACCTCACTTGATTGCACCTTGAGTCTCTTGAATCACCGTGACGCCATAGCGCGTACCGATCCAGACCTGGCCATCCTGGTCCTGCACCATGACCTTGACCTCGTTGTCGGATAGTCCGCTTGTCTGGTCGAGCCTGGTTACGCCACCAGTTCCAAAGATCGCGACGCCGTCGTATTCGGAGCCGAGCCACATCCACTGGTCCTGGTCCTGGAAGATCGAGCGGACTTTTTCTCCTGCAAGGCCGTCCGCTCTGGTCAGAGTTCGTGCGAGTGACCACACGCCTCCCGCGTAGTGGAAAACAGCTGCCCCACCTTCGCTTAAAAGACCCGTTCCAACCCAGACATCCTGCATCTGGTCCTGGTAGATCGACGTGACGTACTCATGCGGCAATCCGTCAGCTACCGTCCAGTAGCTCCATTTCCCATCAGCGGACAGATAACTGATGCCGCCACGACTGTTGCAGGAGCCAAACCAGATCCCGCCCCTGGAATCGGGCAAGATGACATGGACTATGTCACTCAAAAGGCCATCCGACCGAGTCCAAGTCCCGATGATAGGAGCTTTCGGGGCATCAGCATTCAAAGCGATCTGCACCGCACCGCCCCAGGTCCCTGCCCAGAGCACGCCGGATGGATCCTCTGCCAATGTATTGACGCGGCTGTCCGGCAAGCCGTCCATTTTTGTCAGTGTCAGCCAGTGGCCGTCCGAAAGCCAGGAGATTCCCTGGTCATGGCCTACCCAGATTCGTCCAAAGCGGTCGACCAGGATCGCTCGCGCGTATCTGAAGCTGCGCTCATCTGGCGTCTGGGCCAAGACTTCGTACGTGTGCCTGTCGATCCGGAACAATCCATCGGCGCCGCCGGCCCAGACTGTGTCACCCTGGATCGCCAGAGCGGAGACTTCCTCCGGTGGATCAATCACGATAAACCCAGGATGGGCAGATTGCTGCGCCACCATCTCAGCATGGCTGCTGTTCAAATACCAGGTAAGCAGCATCAAAACGGCCAAAGCGACCACTATCTGGACCCACCGGATGGATCTGCCAGATGCCTGCACGACGTCTCCCTCAAACCAGATCCATCAAGGGATCTGGCGGCCGAGTTTGACGATCGTTTCAAACTGCTTGCCCAGGTCGAGTGCCACCTGTTCCTTGGTGTAACCGATCGCCTGCAAAGCGCGTTCGATTTCGACCGTAGGCACGCCATTATTGACATTTTTCATGATATCGATCGCCTGGTTGAGCCGGCTCGACTGGACCGAAGCATTGAAATGCTGGGCTGCTGGCATGACCTGGTTGTCCCACTGTTTGGTTAGCTGGCGCATACCCTCCGAGATCTCGTCTTCAAACCGCAGCGGGTCGAGCGTGCGGAACTTGGCGGCTTCGTCGAAATGTTTCATACCCTTGTAGGTGATGGCATTGCCGACCTGCTCAGCATCAGCGATCATATGGGCCTGGCGATTGATAGCTAAGTCGAGGGCCCGTTCATTGGCACCATAGGCCTCTGGATGGAATTTATCGGTCAGGGCATGGTCAAGCCGCTGTATAACATCGTCCGGGGTCATCGAATCCGGGAAATAGGACCGCGAATTTTCATACAGGCGCTGCCGGTACAAATCGTCCCATTGGCTGGGCTTGATGTCATGGCCATTAAGCCGGATGGTCACATCCCGGTCAAAGCCAATCTTGATCTGGCCGCTCTTATTGGTGGCAGCAACCACCTGGAGATCATCGCTGCTGCAGGCGAGGCGCGTGGCCAGCTCTTCCCTGACTTCCCGGTCAACCTTGTCAAATAGATTCTGTAACTGGCGATTATACTGCTGGACAGCTGCGGCTGCTTCATCACTGTTTCTTGCCAGCTCATTGAGGGCACGGATCGAGCTGCGGTCCTGCTGGATGTTCAGGATTCTTTGCAGGATGTCGTCTTCGCTGCCGCCCGAACGGATTGCATTGACAAAATCTTCAGCCGCCTGACGACCCGCTGCCGTGCGCTGCAGACCCGCATGCAAGCGGACCAGGTCATCGGCGGAGCGGACGGCCCCGCCCGGGGTGCCGCCAGCCGCACGAATCAGGTCATCAGCATAGGTGGACAGGCGGTTCAGGGCGGCACGGCTGGTGTCAGCCACGGTCCCGGCGCCGTCGATCAAGCCATACATCTTGATCACACCCATCGCATACAAGCCAGCCCGCTCAGTGGCGCTCTTGTTCGGGTCCATGCAATTGACAATATCCTGGAGCCCGGACATCTCATACAGCGTCGAGGCCACTTTCTGGCCGGATCCGATCGGATCATTGACCAGGTCGGACGCGGTCATCTCCATCGTTGCCAACAAAATACCTGGATCCCTGGCCAGATCTCTCAAGATGTTCATCCCCTCGCTTGCCAGATCACCAACGGCACCACCCACGCCGCGGACAAATTGCCAGGAATTATTCAGGGCCTCGAGCGGATTCTCGGCCAGATACTGCGGCAGATCGACTTCCAGGGTCCGGCGAAAATCGGCATAAGCCTGGGCTAGTTCCGAGACATCGTTATAGACGCCATTGAGGAAATCCTTGATGAAATTGGTATTGGAATTTTCCGCCAGCAGCTGCTCCACACTTTGCTGGTGACGCTGTTCAGTCAGTGCACGAACTTCGGCAAACTGCTCCGGTGTCAGATTGTTGCGGATGTACTCGTACGGATTCATGTTGGGGTTTTTGATCAGGCCGAGCATGAAACCCGGAAACATCGGGCCGAGGACATTGGCCAGGCTTGCCAGCAAAGCAGGGGAAAGGCTCAGCATCAGGGCAGTCGGTGTGCCGCTGTTAGCCAGCCAGCCGCGGATGTTGCGGCCACTTTCGGACCAGCCCGAATCATCTGCCCAGACATTCATCTCCCGCAGCAGAACCAAACCACCTACGATTAAAAGGGAAAAAAGCAGCTGTGCTGCCGTTTTCTTTTTCGCCTTGTTCAGGCTGAAAATCACCACGATGGCCACGAAAATCAGGATTTTCACCACGGTGCTGACGATCGCCTTGCCAAAGATGACCGGTGGGATCAGGCCGGACAGCATCAAGCCAAGGATCAAGCCCCAGACGAAAACCGCACACGCATCGATGTTGAAGATCTTGCGCTGTTTGATCCGGAACAGACGCTGAAAGTCAGATTTGCCCAGCGTCAGGACCAGAATCAGAAAGCTCTTCTCGCGCTGGCTGACAGATAGAAACAGAAAGATGGCCAGCATGAGGCAAGTGGCATTGTTCAGGATGAAAATCCCGGCCAGCATGGCCAGGCTGAATCCAACCAGCGTATAGGGCACCGATTTGCCGCTGCTACCCTGGATCCGCAGATGGAACAGCAGGTCCATCATGTTGCCAAGGTCTTTGAAAAACTGCTTGAGGCCAAAGGAAAGGAGCCGGGAAATGGTGCCGAAAGCAACCGTTGAGAGAAGCATCCAGAACAGAAGGCTGTTAAAGGACTGTCCGGCAGCAGCCCGCTCAGACAAACCCGTTTTGACCAGGTTCAGGATCATCGCCAGCCAGCGGTTTCGCTCTACAATGCGGATGGTGTCATTAACGACAACCATCAAATACGTATGGACAACAAAAACGAGAATGAAGGTCAGGACGGCAAACAGGATGCGCCATTTGAGGCTCTTGACCATTTGCCGAAGCAGATGCACCAGGAGCTGGAACAGCGTTTTGGGCCCCTGGTAAGCGGTTGTTCCCATGGTAGAAGTGGCAATTGCAGGCATTGCAGACACCTCCTTGAGGAGGACCAGGCAGACAGATCCGCCTGGACAAAGGGAATACGCTCTTTAGTTCCATTATATAGGATCTCGGCTTGATTGCGTGATACACTAGTAGCAGCCCGACGGCAGAAAATGATTGCCCTAGGTGCTGATTTCCAGAAAATCAAGTCAGGATGGTATGGCAATGGAACGACCGCTGGTCAGTATCGTAGTGCCTGTTTATAAAGTTGAAAAATACTTGGAACGCTGCCTGGATTCGCTCGTGGTTCAAGACTACCGGCCTTTGGAAGTGATCCTGGTCAATGATGGTTCGCCCGATGGCTGTGGCGACATCATCCGCCGCTACGAGGCCCGTTATCCGATTTTTCGTTCTCTCTGGCAGGAAAACCAGGGGCTCTCTGCGGCCCGCAACAATGGCATCGCCCTGGCCTCAGGCAAATACATCGCTCTGGTCGATTCGGACGATTATGTCGAGCCCGATTTCATCAGCAGCATGGTGGATCTGGCCGAGGAGCGCCAGGCCGACATTGTGATGGGCAATTTCTACATCGATTTCCCCCGGGGCGGGATCAAGATTCCGTTCCGCATGCTGACCATGCACAAAAATCTTTCCGGCGAAGAAGCAGCCCAAATGTCGTTGACCTTGCTCCGCATTCCAGCTTTTGCCTGGAACAAGCTCTACCGCCGCGAGCTGTTTGCTGAACACAATATCTCCTATCCTTCGATCTATTATGAAGATGTGGCAACCACCTCGCGCCTTTTGATAAAATCCGGGCGGGTGGCGATCCAGCAAAAGCCGATCTACCATTATTGCTTGCGCAGCACGGGTATCACCGGTAATTTCGGCATCAAAAACGTCAACGATTACCTGAAGGCTGTCGACATCATTCGCCATTTCATCTGGGACCAGCAACTGTGGATCACATGGAAACGCCCCTATCGCGCGTTCCTGCGCACCGTCGAAGCTCAGCTATTTTTAGCCATCGCCCTGCAGATGAACAAGCTAACTGTCCGCAAACGTCAGCACCTGATGCGCCAAGTCCACCACCGGATCCATCGTCTCGCTGCACCCCCGGCAGCCGCTGTCGCCGGAGTAGAAGCAGAGCAAAGCATCTTTGCCCTGCCCCTGCGCCTCTTCAAAAAGGCTACCTCGTTCCGTTGGATCCGAGGCGGCAAAGAATAAGGCAAAAGCTGGTTCTATGCCTTCCTAAATCTGCTCCTTGATCAACGGCGACACTTGTTCAGGCTGCAGATCCAAAGCTATGGCGAATTCCTGGTTCAGGATTTTCTCTGCCTGTTTCAAAACCTCTGTGTCCGTATTTCCCAGTTTTCTACCACTTTTCTCCAGTACGATTGTGCGATTGAAAATCATCTTGATGAGTCGGATGATTCTTTCCTGATCACCAGACTGGATGATTTCACTGAATGTTGCTTTGCGGAAAGAGTCATCTGCGATCCACGCACTCTCCATGCCCGGCATTGCATCAATCAATCTCATGACCTCATCTTTGGACAGGACAGGGCGCAAAGCAGTTTCTTGCTTGTCCGTCGGAATAAAAATATCCACCTGATTGCCAAAAACCGGACTTAGTACGTAATACTCCCGGCTCTTTTTGCCCCCAAAACTCGCCTGGCTGATTTCAACAACTTTGCAGACTCCTGTTGAACCATAGACGACATAATCATTCGTACTGTACATACAAAACCTCCATACATTTTTCTCACAGCACTATTTTAACATTACTAGGGTTTATCTGCTCACTTGCACCTGCATGAAAAAAGAGCTTTGACAACAGTTGCTGCTGCGTTATTTATCCAAACGAGATCTGACACCGCGCGATTGGGTGTATACTGTTGATGGAGCTTTTAGTTTATTTGCGCAATTAGCTTTTTATTTGCAGATTTAACCATTCACGAGGAGGTGGTTGTATGCGGTTCAAAGCCTGGGCCAGTTATGTGCTGGTCATACTCATGATCTTGGCAATCCTGCCCATTCCAGCGGTCAGTGCTGCTTCAGACCCGTTGCAAGTGTATGCAGACATGGGCAAATCTGATGCTGCATTTGTACCGGATGAAATTGTTGTCAAATTCAAGAACGACCACAAACCTTTCCAGGTGATCAAAGTTCCGGAAGGCAAGGTCAAGGCAAAGGTGCAGGAATACGCGCGCAGGCCAGATGTGGTCTACGCCGAACCCAACTATTATGCGCAAGCTTTTGCCGCTCCCAACGATTTCTATTATGCACTCCAGTGGAACTTTGCTGCCTCGTCTGCTGGTGGCATCAACCTGGAAGAAGCCTGGACAAAAACTACCGGATCAGGTGTGACCGTGGCAATCGTCGACACCGGAATAGCCTATGAAGATTATGGCAGTTTCGTCCAAGCCCCGGACCTTGCCGCCACAAATTTTATTTCTGGCTATGATTTCGTCAATAACGATGACCACGCCAATGATGACAACAGCCACGGTACGCACGTGGCTGGCACCATTGCCCAAAGCACGAACAATAGCATCGGCGTCGCAGGTATCGCTTACGATGCCACCCTGATGCCTGTCAAAGTCCTGAATAAAAAGGGCTCCGGTACGTATACAGCCATTGCCAATGGCATTCGTTATGCCGCCGATCATGATGCAGATGTGATCAACCTGAGCCTGGGTGGGCCCTATCCATCCACTACCCTTGAGTCAGCCCTGGCCTATGCCCACAGCAAGAACGTGACGATTGTCGCCGCAGCCGGTAATGATGGCACGGGCACGGTGAGCTATCCCGCCGCCTATGATGCGTATGTCATCGCGGTCGGAGCCACGCGTGTCGACAAAACCCTCGCCTATTACTCCAACTGGGGCTCGAGCCTCGACTTGGTCGCACCCGGCGGTGACGTTAACGTTGACCAGAACAGTGATGACCAGAAAGACGGCATTCTCCAGAACACCTTCAACCCAACCACCAAAGTGGTCAGTGACTTCGGCTATTATTTCTTCCAGGGCACGTCGATGGCATCCCCACATGTTGCCGGTGTCGCCGCCCTGGTCATTGCTGCAGGGGTCGCGACCAGTCCAGCAGATGTCCAGAAAGTCCTTCAAACTACAGCATTGGATTTGGGTGCAGAAGGGCGCGATAATACGTACGGTCATGGCTTGATTGATGCGGGCAAGGCGCTGAATGCAACGATCGAGCCAACTCCGCCACCCACAAACACAGCCCCGACTGCCGACAGCCAGACGGTGACAACAACTGTCAACACGCCTGTAACGATTACACTGACTGGCAGCGATCCAGAGGGGGATTCCCTGGCTTATGTGATTGTAACGGAGCCTGCTCATGGCATTCTGTCCGGTACTGAACCGGCGCTCACCTACACGCCAAATGCAGAATTTGCAGGTGATGATTCATTTACCTTCAAAGTGTCTGATGACAAATTGTTCAGTAATCCAGCCACCGTCAGCATCACCGTCAATCCGGCCACACCTCCGCCGGAGAATCCTGAATTAACCGTAAGCATTGCAATGGCGATCTCTGAAAAGAAGGCCGGCAAAAATTATTTTGCCTGGGCTACGGCCACAGTCACTGCAATGCTGGACACTAGTCCTCTTGCCGGAGCTACGGTAACCGGTCATTGGATAGATGCCACAACCGACCTCGATACCGGCATCACCGGAACAAATGGCTCGGTGTCACTGACTTCGGATCAGGTCAAACTGATTTCGAGCACATCTACCTTGACCTTCACCTTCGTTGTCGATCAGATCACAAAGGACGGTGTCACCTATACACTCGCTGGTGAAACAACCAACTCGGCCATTTATCCCTAGTCTCATCACGCACCATGAAAAGACCGCCCCCGGTGTCTGGCACCGGGGGCGGTCTTTATTGTTCCTTGTACCAGGCCAAAAGCGGTTCCAGATGATCCCTACTCACGTAGTCGCCGCCAGTCTTGAGCATGGCCAGCATTTCGATTTCCTCCGGAGATTTTCCATCCTTTTTCTCCAATGCCGGTCCCATGAACCTGCTCAACGTTTTCATCATGACTCCATACAGGCCATGCAGTTTTTTAAAATCAAGCCCACCCTGGAGATAGAATGCTTTTTCCAAGTCAAATCCGTATTTTTTTGCGATCGTCTCAATCTGGCCATCCCCTGGATGCCCCATTCCGACCGCACTCAGGGCACTGACCGAATACCTCCGCACAGCTTTTTGAAAGCCTTGGAGATTGCCAGCCATCAGCCAGCCAAAAAAGACAATCGCATCGCCCTTCTTGAGCTTTGAACCTGCTCTTTTCAAATCATAAGCTGGCAATCCGGAAAGTTGGGCAAACAGCTCCGCATACCGCCTGGTGTGGCCGGCATTCGATTGATAGACAATTGCTGTGGGTTTCATTTTGCTGAACGCTCCTTCCAGTGCTGGATCGCCTTGTAGCCGACCAGCGATCCCAGTGCGGCGAGAGCGACCACTCCGACATAGTTGCCGCTTTCCTTTTTGACATCCTCGACCAGACGCGCGGTCTTGCGCGAGCAACGCCTGCAGACAATGCCCTGCCCTTCCTTGCCACAACGGATACATCTGCTCATCTTCTACCTCTTCTCACATTTTGCTCTGCAATCCTCAGGCTGTTGTGCCATTCTCTCATCAGTTTAGCACGACTGGGCTTGCAATGATCAACAGGGCTTTGCGAGGGCTGCCACCGGCCGCGGCTCAATCGGCCATGAATGCTCGGATTTCTTCTTCCAGGTCCAGGACCGGGTATTCGAGCGCGATGGCCGGATGGATGTCGTATCGGTCGAGCAGACGATAGAGGGTTTCGATTTCTTCCTTCGGCGCTTTGATGTGCTGGTCATGGATGCCGTTGTTGGAGTGGAGATGGATATACGCAATGTGGTCTTTCAACTCGCGAATCCAGTCTTCCAGTGGTGCGGGACCGAGCTTGCTGTGGCCGATGTCAAGATTGACCTGGATGGTGGGCACGGCAATGGTTTCAATCAGTGCCTTGAGCATGGCGGGTGTCCGTTCAAAGACATTTTCGATGACGATTTTGCCACGGAAATCTGGCACGTGTCCGATAATTTCCAGCCAGGCATCCCGACTTTGGCGATTGTTCAGGTCAGAAAGAAAGGGCTCGTTCAGCTGGGGATTGATCTGGCTGTGAAAAACGATGAAGTCGGCCTCCAGATCGGTGGCGATCTGCAAGGCTTTGCGGTATCTTTGCTGGCTGATGGCACGGATCATGGGATCTGGGCTACTGGGCTTTAAATCGAGAAATGGGCCATGCAGCGACTTGGGCTGTTTCAAATCGCGAAACAGGCATTTGTAGCGCAGGACCAGACCTTCAATTTCAGCCTCACTCAGGTTGGGTTCCGTGAAATCCTGGATTTCAACGCCCAGACCCAGGCGGTTGTAAGCTGAGACGTCCAGTTCATCGATGGTGCTGATGCAGTTCAAGATGTTCCTGCGCAAGGCGAGTCCTCCAGTGTGATGTAGAAAAAAGTCCACTCATGGCACGAAGCACCACAAGTGGACTTGCAATCAAAAAGCCTTCGGATCTCTTTTCAGATCTTGGCACTATCCACTTTCCAGATTTCGCTGGCGTAGTCGTGGATCGTGCGGTCGGAGCTGAAAAATCCGCTGCGGACGATATTGACCCAGCATTTGCGAGCCCAGTCGAGTCGGTCGCGATAGACGCGGTCGGTGTGCTGACGTGCTTTGCGGTAATCGTCGAAGTCTCCCAGAACATAGAACGGATCAGCCGGCTGCCAGTTGGAGCCATAGAGCAGGCCGTTGTAGAGGTCCTGGAACATGCCGGTGCCCTCGTCACTGAACGTGCCATCGACCAGAGTGTCGACGCAGCGTTTAAGGCCCGGGATATTATTGTACTGCCACTGCGGATTGTAGTAGCCTTTGGCAGCCTGGAAATCCTCCACCTTCTGGCCGAAAATGAAGCAGTTATCCGGACCGACGGCGCCGGCAATCTCGATATTAGCTCCATCGTAGGTGCCAATCGTCAGGGCACCATTCATCATGAACTTCATGTTGCCAGTACCGGATGCTTCCAGTCCGACCGTCGAAATCTGCTCAGAGAGATCAGAAGCGGGGAAAATCATCTCGGCACGGGAAACATTGTAATTGGCAATGAAGACCACTTTGATCCGGTCTTTGACATCCGGGTCATTGTTGACCAGGCGGGCGATTTCATTGATGAACTTGATCGTCGCCTTGGCTTTGAAATAGCCAGGTGCCGCCTTGGCCGCAAAAATGTAGGTGCGGGGATGGATGTCCACGGCCGGGTTATCCTTGATCTGGAAATATGTATCCAGAATTTCCAGTGCATTGAGCAGCTGGCGCTTGTATTCGTGGAGACGCTTGATCTGCACATCGAAAATCGAATCCGGATCGATCTTGATGCCTTCGTTTTTCACGATAAAATCAGCCAGTTTCACTTTGCGCTGACGCTTGATCTCCAGGAAACGGTTCATGACTGAGGCGTCAGCTATGTATTTTTCCAGATCCTTGAGGGTTTCGAGATCGGTGACCCAAGATTCGGTGCCGGAAAGCTCCGTCAGCAATCCAGCCAGTTCAGGATTGCAGGTCCTCAGCCAGCGACGAGGGGTGACACCATTGGTCTTGTTGCTGAATTTTTCCGGCCAGATCTCGTGAAAATCACGCAAGGTGTCCGTCTTGAGGATCTGGGTATGCAGGGCTGCAACCCCGTTGATCGAAAACGAGCCATAGCAGGCCAGCCAGGCCATGCGGATCTTGCCATCGCCCAGCGGGGCCAGGTAGTTGATCCGGTCGTATTGCATGCCGCGAGCCTGCATGTCCTGACGGAAAAGATAGTCGATGTGGATGATGATTTCCATGACGCGCGGAAACAGGAACTGGAAGATGCTGATGTCCCATTTTTCCAGGGCTTCCGCCATGACCGTGTGGTTGGTGTAAGCAAAAGTTTTCGTTGTGATGGCCCAGGCTTCGTCCCAGCCCATGCCATGCTCATCCATCAGGAGACGCATCAGTTCTGGAATGCCCACGACAGGGTGGGTGTCATTGAGCTGGATGCTATGCCATTCGGCAAAATTCTTCAAATTGCCGTCATGGGTTTTCAGATGTTCGCGGATGATGCTCTGCAGCGAAGCCGAGACGAAGAAATACTGCTGGCGGACGCGCAGGACTTTGCCGTCATAGGAAGTGTCGTTCGGGTACAGGACACGGTAAATGTCATTGACCCGGTTCCTGTGCAGAACTGCATCGTCAAAGCGCTGGGAGTTGAACAAGTTGAAGTCGAATTCTACGGCTGGTTCGGCTCTCCACAGGCGCAAGGTGTTGACATTATCGGTGCCAAATCCGGTGATCGGCATGTCATAAGGGACCGCAAAGACATCCATGTCCTTGTAGTGGATCAGGACCTTTTCCTCATCACGGCGCACGATGAAGGGATAGCCGCGCTCCATCCAGACATCTGGATATTCTTTCTGGAAGCCATTCTCGATCGACTGGCGGAACAGACCGTAGCGGTAGAGGATGCCATAACCAGTCACGGGCAGGTTCTGGGTGGCACAGGAATCGAGAAAACAGGCAGCCAGGCGACCCAGGCCACCGTTGCCAAGGGCCGCATCGTTTTCCTGCTCTTCAAGTGTCGTCAAGTCAAAACCCAGTCCAGCTACGGCTTCACGGACTGATTCATAAAGGCCCAGATTGACCAGATTGTTGACCAGGGAGCGGCCTTCGAGGAACTCGGCCGAAAAATAATGCGCCTGTTTGTGCGTGGTGTATCGGGTGATGGACGTCTCCCAACGGTCAGCCAGCAATTCGACCACCGTCTTGGATAAAGCTGTCCAGAACTCAAACGGACTGGCCGTATCCGGCTGATGGGCATATTCTGAACGCAAATGGTTGATAATTTTATCTTTAACCTGTTCGACAGTCGACAATGGAATGTCCTCCTAAATGATCGAAAATGATCGGATCGTTTCATCAGCAATCTTTCTAACACGGCCCATTATAAGCCTTGTCGTCAAAAAACGTCAATCAAATCTGTCATTCGGTTAACATGCTTTAACCTGGGATTGTGTGCTCAGGTCCTGATCGCTTAAGATAGAAGCATCGAGGTACCCTAGTCATGCATGTGCACGATTTCTTGTTGCTGATTCCGGGAGGTTTTCTGGGTTTTCTGGCCTGGCTGGCTTATCGTCGGCTGCCATCAGACTGGTTGGTCGAATATGGCGAAACCGCAATCCCGCCTGAACTGGCGCCAAAATTGCGCAGTCCCTTCCTGCCGGACGGACTTTTCCTGACTTCCCTGGCTGCTGGCCTGGTCCTATTCGGCTGGTTGCGCATTCAACCTCTGGTTCTTTTCATCCCATATTTGCTAGCCAGTTTCCTGATGCTGCTGATCCTGATCGCTGACTGGAAAACCCGGATCATCCCTGATCCGCTGTCAGCTGGTCTGGCTGTCCTGGCACTGGTCCATGCTTCGATCCAAGTCTGGACGCGCGATTGGAATTTTGCCGAATTGGGTTTTCGTTTCCTGGCCGGGATCCTGGCCGGGGTCCTGTTTCTCCTGATCGGCTGGATCGGCAGCCGGATCGCTGGCCAGGATGCCATGGGCATGGGGGATGTCAAACTGATCATCCCTTGTGTCTGGATGCTCGACTACCGGCTGGCGCTAAGCCTGGTTTTTCTGTCTTTCTTGACCGCTTCTTTCTTTGCCATCCCATTGCTGGTCAAAAAATATGCGCCCCGCAAGCCTTCAGAAACCGAACCGGACGGGGCCTTGGCCTTCGGACCCTTCATTGTGGTGGCCACCTGGCTGGCCTGGCTCTTTGAACCGGAAATTTCCCGATTCTGGTACTTTTACCTGGGCCAGTTCCAATGATCCGCGCAGCCGCCGGGACGCTCCTGATCATCCACACGGTTCTGACTTTGGCCCTGCAGCTGGCAGCCAAAGCCCAGCCTGAATGGTTGAGCTGGCTGACCGAGGGCACCCTCAAAGGGATCGTCAGCCGGGCGGTCCTGATGCAGGGTGGCCTGATCCTGGTGCCAACTTTATTCATCATTTTCATGGATCGCATCCCGGCCCAGGAGATTTTTGGCGGTCGGTCGCGTGATGGCAGCCTGATCCTGGCCACGGTCGTCGGAGTGCCGGCGGCTGTTGTTTTTCATGGACTCAACAACCTCTCGGTCTATTTCATGTTGCGCCTGGGCTGGCAATTGCCCGGGCCAGATAGTCAGGATGCCTATCTGACTGATCTCTGGCATCAGTCTTGGCCAGTCATAGGTTCTCTGGTCATGATTCGCGTCCTCGCACCAGCCCTGATCGAAGAACTGATGTTCCGCGGCGTCATTCTGAGCAGCCTTTTTTCCCAGGTCGCACCGGGATTGGCCATCTTCTGGCAAGCTGTTGCGTTCGCCCTGTTCCACAATGACCCCTTTTTTCTCGTTTCACCTTTTCTAGCCGGCCTGCTGCTCGGGCTGCTGCGCACCCACGGTGGCAGCCTGCTGCCCAGTGTCCTTGCGCATGCCTCGCTTAATCTGACTTTGCTCCTGCTCACACCGCTCATCCCGCGCCTGACCGCCCAATACCTCAATCTGCCCACCCGTTCCACACAGTCCATTTTCTATGCTTCCCTGATCGCCACCTTCATTGCCGCGGTTGCGCTCATCCCTTTGCTGGCACTGCTGGGGCGCCTGCAGACACGTCTGCCTGCAGGAACTGCTGCCAGACCGTCTGCGCACCTTTCTTTGCCCGGCGGATTGCTGTTTGCATTGGCTTTGCTGATGCTTCTTGTTACAATTGGAGTGACCTACTACCAGTCCGTCTGAAAAACCCGACTCGGAGCTTCAAGGGGGCAAGCATGCCAGAAACCACCAAGACCCAGCGTGATTTGGCAACGATCATCGCCATTATCAAATATTTGCTGATCTCCGCCCTGGTGATCGCCCTGGTCTACCTGAGCTTTCGACTTTTCATCCTGCTCTTGCCTTTTGTCGCTGGCCTCGTCCTGGCCCGGAGTGCCATTTCCCTGGCCAGCCGGGTCCACCCACCCAAAACCCCGGCTGCAAAACCCCCAGCTCCACAGGCTGGCACGTCCCTTGAATCCCAATCGCATGCTGCAGATCGCTCCTCATTGACATCCCAACCTGCAGAAACCGGCTCAGACCATGTCCCGCCCGCAGATCCAGAAGCTCTCAGTTCTCCTCCTGCCGCACTTTTGAACATCCGCTGGGCCGTCGCCATCTACATCATCCTGGTGATTGCCCTGATTGCCCTGGTTGCCGGGATTATTTTCATCAGCATCACCCAGCTGCGCGAGCTGGCTACCTATGTCCCCCAGTTCCTCAGCCAGACGGACATCGCCACCGTCGTCACCGACCAGATGCGGCACTTGGCTGGACTGCTCGGATTTGTCGATGAACAGACACTGATCGTGATCCAGCAGTCCCTGGTCGAGTGGCAGACAGGCCTGGTCAATGCGATTCCATCGCTGGCCACCACGCTTTTGAACGGCCTGGGGTCCTTTGTCGGCAATTTGCCGGCCATATTCCTGGCCATCATCGTCATTCTGTTGTCCGGCTATTATTTCATCTCTGACAGTGCCAACCTCTATCACTTCCTGGATCGCAGCCTGAACAACAAGTCTTTCCTGAAAAAGTCCGTCAACTTGTTCAACATCTTGTCGCAAACACTGCTGCGAGTCATCGGTGGCTACATGCTGCTGTTGATCATCACGTTTGCCATGGTGCTGATCGGACTGATCCTGATTGACATGCCTTACGCAGTCGTCTTTGCCCTGCTGGCTGCCATTGTTGATTTCCTGCCGGTCCTGGGCATCAGCGCGACCATGATTCCGATCGCGATCTACCAGTTCATCAACGCCAATTTCCTGGGCGGCATCGGGGCCCTGATCACCTTCCTGGCGGTCTCGATCATCCGGCGCTTCATTGAGCCGCCGATCCTGGGCAATGCCTTACGCCTGCACCCGATGGCCACTTTGTTTTCCATGATCGTTGGCGTCGCTGCCTATGGCCTGGGCGGTGTCCTGGTCGGACCGGTCATCCTGGTGATCGCCAAAGAGATCATGGCCCAGTTCGGCTTTGACCAGAAACTGCGTCACATGATCGGTGATTTGCTATCGAAAATATTCGATTGAGCCTGTTTGCGAGCAAAAAGCCGGCTGGTGCCGGCTTTTTTTGTTCTATCGTTGAGATGGGGTATCTTTGTCACCCAGCCGCCGAATGAAAGATCCAGCCACAACGGGTTCAGGAACTGGCAGGAAATAGTACATCTTCGGATGCGGTGTGCTGGTGATTGGCTGCCGTTCCAGATCCAGCATATCCTGGACCTCGAGTTCAAGATGCCTTCCCTTCGGTTGCACGATTTCGACGGTTTCACCCGCGCTGACTTTGTTGCGCTGTTGCACGAAGGCAAGGCCGCTGTCCGGCAGATAGGCCTCAACCACACCAACAACGGCAGCTTCCCGGACCTGGGTGTCCTGGAGATAGATCTTGGCATCCGTAGCGGGGCGGCTGAAATAAAACCCAGTGTCAAAAGGCCGGTGCACTGTTTTTGCCAGATCAGACAGCCAGGCTGGATCAACTGCATAATGGTCCGGATCAGCCAGGTACCGGTCAATGGCTTCGCGATAGGCTTTGACAACGGTTGCTACATAAAAGGCACTTTTGACCCGGCCTTCGATCTTGAAGCTGGTAAGACCGGCGGCAAGCAGAGCCGGGATATGCTCGATCATGCACAGGTCGCGTGAATTCATCAGATAAGTGCCACGTTCATCCTCAGTCAGGAGCAGCGGCTGGTCCGGGCGTTTGATTTCGCGTATTTCGTACTCCCAGCGGCAGGACTGGGCGCATGCGCCCTGGTTGGCTCCCCGCCCGGTCAGGAAATTGGACAGCAGGCACCGGCCGGAATAGGCCATGCACATCGCACCATGGACAAACCCTTCGAGTTCGATCTCCGGTGGAATCTGATCCCGGATGACCCGGATTTCATCCAGGCCCAGCTCACGGGCCAGCACGATCCGGCTGGCCCCCTGGCGCGCCCAGAAAAGGACAGATTCGGCGTTGGTCACACTGGCCTGGGTGCTGATGTGGACCGGGATTTCCGGTGCCTCTTCCCTGGCCAGGGTAAAAACACCTGGGTCGGAAATGATCAGGGCATCTGGTCCGATCGGACGGAGGGCGCGCATGAATTCTCGCAAGGCAGACATGTCCTGCGGATGGGCCAGAATATTGGCTGCCACGTAGGTTTTGACCTGATGATCATGCGCATATCGGACGGCATCCGCCAGTTTTTCCAGTGTGAAATTACCACTCTGGGCACGCAGGCTGAAAGACTTGCTGCCCAGATAGACCGCATCTGCCCCATAGGCGATGGCCGTCTCCAGTTTACTCTGGTCACCGGCTGGAGCCAGTAGCTCCGGTTGTCTGGATAAGACAGGGTGCCAAGGACTGTCAGCCATTGTCTGCCTGGTCATCCAGACTGGCCGCCTGGTATTTGGCCACCTTGGCAGTGTGCTCATCCAAGGTGTAGGAGAAGTCGCTGCTGCCAGTCCCATCGCCTTTGGCCACAAAGTAGAGGTAATCGTGACTGGCGGGCCACAGGGCAGCCTTGATCGCGAGGTCGCCCGGCGAACAGATCGGTCCGGGCGGCAGGCCCAGGTTGGTGTAGGTGTTGTAGGGACCTGTGATCGCGTCGATATCCTCCTGGGACAGCCAGAGCTTGGTTTCCAGACCGGATTCTTTGCGCATGTAGTTGATGGTTGTATCCGTACCCAGAGGCATCTCACGCTCGATCCGGTTCCAGAAAACCTCGGAAATGGTGCGCATTTCCTCATTGAGGGATGTCTCAACCTGGATGATGGAGGCTAGGGTGATGGCCTCATCCAAGGTGATACCCATGGTCTTGGCCTGGTCAAAATACTTCTCGTCCAGCTTTTTCTGGGCATTGTTGAGGAAAGTCCGGATGATGGTTTCTTCGTCCGTGTTCATATCAAACTCATAGGTGTCCGGATAGAGGTAACCTTGGAGTAGCCAATCACGGCCCGGCTTCGGATCAATCGCTGCAACAAACGGATAATCAATGAAAAGCTGAGGGTTCTTCATCAGGCTGTCGAGCCGCTGCTCGTCAAAACTGACACCAGCGGCAGCCAGACGGTCCTTGACCTCGCTGTAGGTCAGGCCCTCCGGGAACGTGACCCGGACCGCATTGGGCTTCTGGGTCAGGATGTACATGATCTCGTCATAGCTCATGTCATCGGTGACATAGTGCGTTCCTGCCAGATAAGCACCATCAAAGCCATTGAATTTTGACAGGACCGTGAAAACCAGCGCATTGCTGATCACCTTGCGATCCTGCAAGATCTCGGCAATATCAGCCGTGTCCGCCGCCCGGGGGATGTAGATTTCAATCGCGCCCTTGGTGTCCTTGTCAATCTTGAACTGGTTTTCATCTTCCGGTTTGAGAAATTCGGCATCGAGCTGGTCAAAACGGGCATTCTGCGAGATGACATAGGTCATGCCAAAATAGAATCCGATGGCGGAAATCACCAGCAGGACGAAAATTGTGACGACAGTCATCAGGGTGCGTTTGACACGGCGAGCCAGCATATTACCTCATCAGTCGTTCTTGCGCGACCGTTGTTTGGCGCGCATTTCGGAATTGAGGACCCGCTTTCTCAGGCGGATCGTTTTAGGGGTGACTTCGATCAGCTCGTCATCCGACACGAACTCGAGATGCTGTTCCAGGCTCATCAGAACCGGTGGAACGAGTCGCAAAGCATCATCCGAGCCGGATGCGCGCATGTTCGTGACGTGTTTTTTCTTGCAGACGTTGACAACAATGTCATCATTCTTGGGATTGGCACCGACAACCATCCCCTCATAGACAGGGGTACCGGCGCCGATGAAAAGGCTGCCACGCTCTTGGGCATTATACAAGCCATAGGCCACAGCATCGCCCGATTCCCAGGCGACGAGAACACCGTGGGGCCGGGTTTCAATCTCGCCTTTCCAAGGTTCAAACCCGCTGATAACGCTGTTCATTATACCATTGCCCTTGGTGTCGGTCAAAAATTCGGTCCGGTAGCCGATCAGGCCGCGTGATGGAATATTGAATTCCAGGCGCGAATACCCCTTTTCAGGAGGCAGCATGTTGGTCAGCTCAGCCCGGCGGCGGCCCAGCTTTTCGATGACGGCGCCGACAAATTCTTCCGGAACATCAATCATGACCATCTCGACCGGTTCGCTCAGGACGCCTTCGACTTCCTTGACAATGACTTTGGGTTTTGAGACCTGGAATTCATAACCTTCGCGGCGCATTGTCTCGATCAGGATCGATAGGTGGAGTTCTCCACGGCCTTTGACGATAAAGGATTCGGTGGTGTCTGTTTCCTCGAGCCGCATTGAGACATTGGTTTCCATTTCCCGGAACAGGCGTTCGCGCAAATGGCGCGAGGTGACAAACTTGCCTTCGCGACCGGCAAACGGGCTGTCATTGACCGAAAAGGTCATGGCAATGGTTGGTTCGTCGATATCGACGAAAGGCAGGGGTTCCGCAGCGCCCTGGGCACAGACAGTATCGCCGATGTTGATTTCCGGAATACCGGCAACACAGACGATTTCTCCGATCTGGGCTTCGCTGACTTCACTGCGCCTGAGCCCTTCGTAGCGGAACAGCTTGACCACGCGCGCATTCTTGGTGGTTGAATCCAGGAAATTGCAGACCGTGATGGTCTGGCTCTGGCTGATGGTCCCGCGTTCGACCCTGCCGATCGCAATGCGGCCGATATAGGAATCGTAGTCGATGTTGGAGACCAGCAGCTGCAGCGGAGCTTCCGGCTCACCTTTCGGACAGGGAATGTGTTCGATGATGGATTCAAAGAGGGGACGGAAATCCGCCTGGTCTTTCTTGTCGCCTTCGAGGTCTTTGAGGTCGAGGCAGGAATAGCCATTGCGGCCGGAGGCATAAATGATCGGGAAATCCAGCTGTTGGTCGTCTGCGCCCAGTTCGATGAAGAGTTCGAGCACCATGTCGACAACTTCCAGTGGCCGGGCATCGGGCCGGTCGATCTTGTTGATGACCACGATCGGCTGCAGTTTCATGGCCAGGGCTTTCCTCAAGACGAAACGGGTCTGTGGCATCGGACCGTCATAGGCATCGACGACCAGGAGCACGCCGTCGACCATCTTGAGCACACGTTCGACTTCACCGCCGAAGTCAGCATGGCCAGGAGTATCGACGATGTTGATCCGGTAATCGCCGTAGCGGACCGCAGTGTTCTTGGCCAGGATGGTGATGCCACGCTCGCGTTCGAGCGCATTGGAGTCCATGACCTGTTCCACGACTTGCTCATTTTCCCGGAAAACGCCGCTTTGCTTGAGCATGACGTCGACAAGCGTGGTTTTGCCATGGTCGACGTGGGCAATGATGGCGATGTTGCGCAGAGTCTTGATTTCAGTTGACACGTTTGGAGGTTCTCCTTAATCTTCTTTGTTCTTGTCGCGGAGCATGATCCAGATCGGCGTCCCGGCAAAGCCATAGTTTTTGCGGAACTGGTTCTCCAGATAGCGTTCGTAGGAAAAATGCATCAGATGGTGGTCATTGACAAACAGGACAAACTGGGGCGGCCGGACACCGACCTGGGTACCGTAGTAGATCTTGAGGTGGCGACCTTTGTCCTGAGGTGTAGGCACCATGGCAGTTGATTCATTGAGCAGGTCATTGAGCATGCCCGTGGAGAGGCGCTGGCAGGCACTGGCGTGTACCTCGTTGATTTTTTCAAAGAGGCGATGGACGCGCTGGCCAGTCATGGCCGAAATGAACACAACCGGTGCATACGCCATGAAAGGGAATTTATCCCGCACCTGGCGTTCGTAATTCTCCAGTGTGCCGGTCTCTTTTTCGACCAGGTCCCATTTGTTGATCACCAGGATCGATGCCTTGCCAGCATTGTGGGCGTAGCCAGCCACTTTCGTGTCCTGCTCGGTCACGCCTTCGGAGGCATCGATCAGGATCAGGCAAACTTCGGCCCGTTCGATCGCGGCCAGCGAGCGGATCATGCTGTATTTTTCAACACTCTCATCGATCCGGCTTTTTTTGCGCAGGCCGGCCGTATCGATGAACCGGTAACTGCCAAAGTCATTGGAGAAGTCTGAATCGATCGCGTCGCGGGTGGTGCCAGGAATGTTGGACACGATCGAACGCTCAAAGCCGAGGATCCGGTTAACCAGGGAGGATTTGCCGGCATTGGGTTTGCCGATCACGGCAACCGAAATCCGTTCTGCATCGCCTTCGTGTTCGGAAGGATCCGGGAAATGGGTAAAGACTTCATCCAGCAGCTCGCCAATCCCAAGGCGATGGGCCGAGGAAATGGCAAAGATGTCGCCAAGTCCAAGGTTGTAGAATTCGTAGGCATCAGGCGGCGTGTTACCGACAAAATCAGCCTTGTTGACTCCGACGACAACCGGTTTGCCTGATTTTCTGAGCATTTCGCCGATCTCGGCATCATCGGCCGTGAGTCCAGCCTTGATATCCACGACGAAAACAATGACATCGGCCGTATCAATGGCGATCTGGGCCTGCTCGCGCATCGAGCGGAGGATGATATCGTCGGTTTTGGGCTCGATGCCGCCGGTATCGATGATCGAAAAAGGCCGGCCGCGCCATTCAGCATCGGCGTAGATCCGGTCGCGCGTGATACCCGGTTCATCATCGACGATGGAAACCCGCTCGCCTGCCAGATAATTGAACAGGGTGGATTTGCCGACATTGGGCCGGCCGACGATCGCGACAATCGGTTTGCTCATAGGGGTGTACTCCTTTTTGCATGAAGCCAGTGAAGGCCACTGACCAGACCTTCGGCATCGGCCCGGACAGCATGGACCGGGACTGCCAGTTCGTTGGCCAGGGCCTCGAGGGTGATGTCATCCAGGAAAACAGGGCTGTCTGCCTTGAGCATGCACGAGGGAATCAGGACCTGGTCACCTGGTTGCATGCGCGGCTTGAGCTGGCGGATGATGTCCTGCCCAGTCAGTAGGCCAGTGACGGTGATGGTATCGCCGAAAAAGTGGTTGGTGACCAAGGCTGCGGTTATGGCAAGTCCCATGGCCTGGCTCAGCGCCAGGGCAGCTTTTTCCAGGATCGGTCCGGCGAGGGTGCCAGTCGCAAGCCAGACTCGGCCCGGTTCTGTCGTTGTGAGGGGGGTGCCTTCAGAATACAGAGGTTCCTTGGCACGGATCGGGTGCGTGCCCGAGAGGTAGTCCTCGAGTGTGGCATTGAACAAAGATGCCATGCCGACCCCATTTTCCAGCTGGGGAAAATCATCGTAATCAGAGGCCAATGGCAGATCCAGCCCGCCACGCAGGTAGAATTCATCCGAAGCATACAGGATGCGGCTGTTCGCTTCTTCAAGGAAGCGATTCTGGTAACGCTGGACCGTCTCGATCACGGCCCGGCACTCATCTGCGGTAAAGGGCCGCATCGGGGCGAGGTTGTTTTCCTCACGGAAACGCGTGACTCCTACCGGCACAATGGCGATACTCTGGACAGAGGGGCGCAACGTAGACAGGTCATGCAGGGTTTTTTCCAGAGCGTCCTTGTCGTTCCAATCCGGACAGAGCACAATCTGGGCATTGAGGGCAATCCCCGCGGCTGCAATCCGCTCCAGGCGTTCCATGATCTGGCCTGATTTGGGGTTTTTCATCATCCGGATCCGCAGCTCGGGGTCGGTGGTATGGACCGAGATGTTCATCGGAGAGAAACGATAGGCAATCAGACGGTCCAGCTCCTGGTCGGTGATGTTGGTCAGGGTGACATAATTCCCGGTCAAAAAGGTCAAGCGCAGGTCGTCGTCTTTGAAATACAAGGTCTTGCGCAAGCCTTTGGGCAGCTGGTCGATGAAACAGAAGACACATTTGTTGTGGCAGTGGGTGCATTCATCGAGGAGAGCCTCCTCAAATTCCAGTCCCAGATCTTCGTCCTCGTCTTTTTCGATTTCATAATCGACAACAGACCCATCCTGATGCTCGATCCGGACGGTGAGTTCTTCGGCAAGCTGACGCAGGCGATAGTCAAAAACATCGCGCACCGGCTGGCCATCGATGGCGATCAGCCGGTCTCCTGCAGCAAGGTCCAGTTCCTCTGCGATGCTGCCTGGCTGGCAACCTCTGATCAGCTGGCCCTTCTTTCTGGGCATGTCAATCCCCTTCCATAGAAAAAGCAGCGAGTCCGAATACTCATCCCCGCTGCGTCATCGTTCTGTTGCCTTTTTCCTCTCGCAAAGCTAAAAGGGTCAAAAGAAGCTTACTGAGCCACCTTGACGACTTCGCGGCCAGCATAATAGCCACAAGCCTTGCAAACCTTGTGTGCCATTTTCTTCGTGTGGCACTGCGGACAATCAACGAGCCCCGGGACGCTCAGTTTCCAGAGTGAGCGGTGTCGTGATGTTCTAGCCTTGGACCATTTACGTTTGGGATTTGCCATTCCAATTCACCTCCATGTTGTGCGCAAGGTTAGCGTCCGGCTAATCCTGCAACAGTTGTTTCAATTGACTGAAGGGTGACTCCTGATCTGGATGGTCATCCCCGCACGTGCAGTGCCCAAGGTTTAGATTCTGGCCACAGACTGGGCACAAGCCTTGGCAATCTGGACTGCACAAGATCTTTTGCGGCTCAGAGAGTAGCAAATTATCATGCAGTGCCTGGCGGATATCAATCACATGTCCTTCGTACCGATAGCCCTCCTCATCGAGGCCGGTATTGGTAGCAACAAGTCCTGGCCGGTAAGCCTCATCGACATCAGCAGCCAGTTCACTGGTCACTGGGACGAGGCAGCGGGCGCAGGGCTCGGTCAGGGTGGCGTGAAGCTTGCCATCCAGGCGATAACTGCCCTTGCCAGTGTTTTCGATCCGGCCTGAGAACGAAATCGCCGAGAATCCGGCGATATCCTTTGGGTCTAGACCCAGCTCAGCTGAGTCCGGGGCCAGGTCGAGATCCAGGAAATCGCCTGTATGATGTGAGATCGGCAAGATATCAATCAACACAGGACACCTCCAAACACGCGAACAACATTATCACAGACTGGAGAGTATCTGTCAACCTTTCAGACGAATTTCCAGATCCAGCTTCTGGGTGGCTGTTTCCTGCTGGTTGATGTCAATGGAATAACCCAGATGGATGGTTCCACCAGCTGCACCCAGAGTTGCCTGGGCTTTGCTGGTAAAGA
>JAQUEY010000027.1 GCA_028684955.1 Eubacteriales bacterium | reverse complement strand
ACTTCGTTGCGATAGTCGGCATCGATGGTTCCGGGTGAGTTGGGCAGGCGGAGGTCGGTTTTCAGGGACAGGCCACTGCGAGGACGGATCTGGGCTTCGGAGCCGGCCGGCAGGGCGATGACCAGGTCGAGCGGCAGGACGACCGTTTCGCCGGGCCTTATCGCGAGGTCACGGGTGGCAAACAGGTCACAGCCGGCGGCATGTTTGGAAGCATAGACGGGCTTGCGGCCGTCTGGTCCGAGCCGAATGGGGATCTGGATAGAATCGTCTGCGAGAGTGGTTTCATGGGGTTCGCTCATGGTCGGACTAGATTCCTTTCTGTCAGAGTCGGTCGCGCGGTCATGCAGGGCACTCGCTGCAGCCATCAGATGACACCGCGCTGGTAGTGGCCAGTGGTAAGACGCGTATCCATCCGGGTAGCGATTTGCTGGGCCAGGGCCAGGAAATCAGTACTGGCCTTCTTCCCTGCTTCCGGTGACGCTGTCAGCAGCTGCCTGGCGCGCTGGATCAGGGCACGCCGCTCTGCCACGGTTTCATCGATGAAATAAAGGCGTGAACGCCAGGACTGTGATGGGCCCAGGGCAGACTGAAGGACGGCGAATTCGTCGGGCACTGCGAGCAGATCACTGCCCAGCAGGTCGGCCTGGCAGGTCCGGGGATGCGGAACCACCAGGAAGCGGGCTCCTTTGCGATCGGTCAGATACTCGGGCTGGCCATCATCGGGCTGGGAGGATCGGACACAGCGCCGGCACTGCTCCTGATTCTTGCCGATCGGGCAATAGGCCGTGCTCATCAGGCGCAGACGACCATAGAGGGGCCGTTCGATCGTCACGGCAGGGGCATCCGGCAGCGCGGAAAAATCGGCCAAGGCTTCGGTCAGCTGATCGATGTTGAGTTCCAGCGATGGGCAGAGGGTCGTTGCCCCTCGATCAGCCGCCTGGACCAGTGCCGGTGTATTGAACAAATTGGCTGTCGTGTCAGCAATCCGGAGACGGGTTTCCTGTTTCTGATCCCAATAGGCTGGCCACGCGGTACAGACACCATCGGTCGGCCAATGGGCAGCCGCAGCGAGCAGATCGGGCAACATAGAGGCCTTGTCGCCCGTGACCAGAGGCGGCCAATGGACGACAATCTGAGCATTGGGTTCGGTCGAGCGCAGGGTTGCAGCAATGGATGCGATGCGTGCGTCGTCCAGAGCAAGCAGCGGCAGGATATACACGTCAGCCCCACAGGCGATGTCTGATACAAGCTCAGGCAGCTGGTGGAAAAATGCCGCAAGCTCGGGCTTGTGGGTGCTGTTTTGGGAATCCACGGCGGTTATTGGAGCTGAGTGGGTCTTGGCTGACTGGGTTTTGGCCATGTCCTGGTCTGGCGTCAGTACCTTACGCCGAGCTGCTCGCGCCAGTTCGTCCCCAAGTTGTGCCAGGACCTCCCGTCGCAGGGCGTTGAGCTGTCCAATGGTCAGATGGACGGGGTCGGTGAGGGCTATTTCGGCGACCCGGAAAGCCGTGCCTCCGGTTTTTTTCAGCTGCAGTTCAGTCCGGTCCGGTTGCAAGGGGTTGACGGCTGGATCGGCCGAAAAAGGAAGGCTCGTTGAGCAGCCGGCAAAGGGGCCAGACTCGACTTTGGCCGTCAGAGACTGGGTGGTGAGCGTCATGCGGATGGCTGTTGTGCGGTTGTCTGCCTGCAAGGCTTGTTGCTCGGATTGATGGTCGCTCATGCGGTAGACCTGGTCGCCACGCTGCAGATTGCGCAAGGCATCGGGATGAAAGCCCTTGATGAGCTGGCCGTCCGGACTATTCTGGCAGGATCCGATGGGGGCGCTGGCGATGGCCTGTTCAGGTGCGGTGGGCTGGGGGCGACGAACAGACAGGATATCTCCGGCAGCAAGCGGCAGCGGGTGGCTGGAATGCAGCCAGAGCAAGCCCTTTCCAGCCTCAATCCGGCTGATCGTGCCTGCCAGGACTCCGTGGCTGCCCGGCAAACCGCGGACCATCAGGCTGTTAAAGGTGTGGCCGTGCCAGTAATCGGTTGTAAAAGAACCATCACGGTTGAACGCTTGGAGCAACCGCTCCTGGAGCACTGTGGTTTCAGATGGCCAGCGATCGATGATCTCGCGTGCTGGCCTGCCTTCGGCTGCAAGCTGAGCCATGCGATCGAGGGCCAGACGATAGGTTCCCACAGCCTGTCCGACATAGGCCGGGCTGCGCATCCGGCCTTCGATTTTCAGTGAACGAACACCAGATAGGACCAGCTCGGGCAAATGGGGCAGCAAGGCTTGGTCTTTCGGGCTGTACAGGGCGCCGGATTCGCGACCGAGCTGGTAATCGAGGCGGCACGGCTGAGCACAGGCACCGCGATTGCCACTGCGCCCACCGATCAGGCTGCTCATCAGGCATTGGCCCGAAAAACAGATGCAAAGCGCGCCATGGATGAAGACTTCGGTTTCGAGGCCCTTCTGGCGCGCCTGCGCTGCCAGCTCAGCGATTGCAGGGCCGCTGAGTTCGCGCGGTAATACGATGCGCTCGAGACCCAGATCGAGAGCCAGGTCCATGTCATTGGAGCGGGCCAGGGTCATCTGGGTGCTGCCGTGCAAGGGTATTTCGGGCAGGTGGCGCTGCAATTCCCGGATCAAGCCCGGATCCTGGACAATGATCGCATCGATCCCGGCAGCGGCGGCTTCATGGGCCAGCTCCAGGGCTGCAGGCAGTTCATCATTGCGCAGCAAGGTATTGAGCGCGAGGTAGCCACGCGAGGAATGTTCGTGCAGAAAGCGGATGGCAGAGGGCAATTGCTCCAGGGTCAGGTTTTTTGCTGCACTCCGGGCGCTGAAACGGTCGAGACCGAAATAGACGGCGTCGGCACCATTTTTAACGGCAACTTCCAGAGCCTCAAGGCTGCCGGCTGGTGCTAAGAGTTCGGGCAAGTGGATGTGGTTTGGAATCAAATGAAGTCCTCCAGTCGGGACTGCTGGTAGCCTGCCAGGGTCAGAGGAAAAGCGTCAGAATTTCCAAGGTGACGTTCAGAGATGGGTTCGGATTCAGGAATGGGTTCAGGTTCAGGAATGGGTTCGGGTTCGGGTTCAGGTTCGGCTTCGGTCCTTTCCTGGGCGTCGGCAGTAGCCAGGATCTGTTCAAACCGTTTTTCATATTCGGCGATCAAGCGCTGCATGTGCAGCTGATCCCTGCGCATGTCCCAGTTCTGCTCCCGGACGCGGTCAAGCTCGGTTTTATGTTGCTGCGCCTGCTGAGACAGAGAATCCTTTTCCTTCTGCAGGGTTTCGTTATGGCGCCGAAACTTGCTGACCTCATCCATGGCGTTGACGAGCGCCAAAATGGTGGCCATGGATTGGCTGAGATGCGGGCTGGCCAAAAGAACCTGACGGATCATTTCATCGGCCTGGGCAGCCATTTTGCGGATATGGGCCTCGTCATCGGTGGCGGCCAACTGGTAAGCAACGCCGGCGATCCGGACGTTGACGCGTTTGACAGTATCTGGCACGGGTGTTTACTCCAAAAAAGTGATAGGCGCGGGGGCGCGTGATAAGCCGGGGCATGCTGGACCGGCTGGAAAAAAATCAACCGGAATCTTGTCCAGTATAATTCACACGGATGCAGACGGCAACAAAAAACCAGCCTGCTTCGCTTGGGCGAAGCAGGCTGGCGTACCCTGAAAAGTCAGGATTGGGTCAAAGCGACCAGGATCTGGCTGGGTCTAAGGCTAGCTCGGCTCGATGCTCGAGCAGGAGCAGCGTCTCAGGCCATTTCGTTGAGGCGCTTTTCGAGGGCGTCGAGCTGGTGGGCCAGTTCGATCGGCAGCTTTTCGCCGTAGGAAGTGTAGTGGGCGCGGATCGATTCGACTTCATTGAGCCATTCGTCTTTGCTGACCTTGAGCAGCTCGGCCATGTCGGCAGCGCTGACGTCGAGGCCGGAAGTGTCGATGGCAGATTCAGTTGGCATGTAGCCGATAGCAGTCTTGACGGCTTCACCTTTGCCGGAGACGCGCTCGACGACCCACTTGAGGACGCGGCTGTTTTCGCCGAAACCGGGCCAGAGCCATTTGCCGTTTTCGTCTTTGCGGAACCAGTTGACGTAGAAGATCTTGGGCAGTTTGTCTTCGGTCGATTTGGAACCGACATTGATCCAGTGCTGGAGGTAATCGCAGACATGGTAGCCGCAGAAAGGCAGCATGGCAAACGGATCGCGACGGACTTGGCCGATCTTGTCGGAGATGGCGGCAGCGGTGATTTCCGAGCCCATGATCGAGCCGAGGAAGACGCCGTGGTTCCAGTCAAAGCTTTCGTGGACCAGCGGGATGGTGGATTTGCGACGGCCTCCGACGAGGATGGCTGAAATCGGGACGCCGGCCGGGTCTTCCCACTCGGGGGCGATGACCGGGCACTGCTCGGCAGGTGCGGTGAAGCGGGCGTTGGGATGAGCAGCCGGTTCGCTGGAGCCTTTGGACCAGTCACGGCCTTTCCAGTCGATCAGGTGCTCCGGTGCATCACTGCCGATCCCTTCCCACCACACGTCACCATCGTCGGTCAGTGCGACATTGGTGAAGATGGTGTTGCTGTCGATGCTGCGCATGGCGTTGAAGTTGGAGTCGTCGGAAGTACCCGGGGCCACGCCAAAGAATCCAGCTTCAGGATTGATGGCGTAGAGTCGGCCGTCGGCACCATATTTCATCCAGGCGATGTCATCGCCGATGGTTTCGACTTTCCAGCCGGGGATGGTCGGAATCAGCATGGCCAGGTTGGTCTTGCCGCAGGCACTCGGGAAAGCGCCGGCGATGTACTTGACGTCGCCTTCGGGGCTGGTCAGGCGCAAAATCAGCATGTGCTCGGCGAGCCAGCCTTCGTCACGAGCCTGGACGGAAGCGATGCGCAGGGCGAAACATTTCTTGCCCAGCAGGGCGTTGCCGCCGTAACCGGAACCGTAGGACCAAATCAGGCGTTCGTCCGGGAAATGGCTGATGTATTTTTGTTCAATCGGGGCACAGGGCCACGGTACGTCCTGCTGGCCTTCGGCGAGCGGAGCACCAATCGAATGCAGGCAAGGAACGAATTCGCCGTCGGTGCCGAGGGTGTCAAGGACAGCCTGGCCCATGCGGGTCATGATGCGCATGTTGACGACAACATAGGGGCTGTCGGTGATTTCAACGCCGATCTTGGAGATCGGGGAGCCGATCGGACCCATCGAGAAGGGGATGACATAGAGGGTGCGGCCCTTCATGCAGCCATTGTAGAGGCCTTTCATGGTTTCCTTGAGCTCGGACGGATCGATCCAGTTGTTGGTCGGACCGGCATCTTCCTGCTTGACAGAGGCGATGTAGGTGCGGTTTTCGACACGGGCAACGTCGGATGCATCACTGCGGAACAGGTAGCAGCCAGGGCGTTTGTCCTGGTTAAGCAGAGTCGCTGCACCGGTTTCGACCATCAGGTCTAACAGGCGCTGGTTTTCTTCCTCAGATCCGTCGCACCAGTGGATGGCGTCAGGCTGAGTCATTTTTGCAACTTCGTCAACCCATGCTTGCAATTTGGCGTGTTTGTTCATGTCAGGGCTCCTTCCAGAAATAAATTGTTTGCCGATTCTCCGCAATCGTTTCCGATAATAAAGTTCCGGCTGTTCCCTCGCGTCCCGTATATTGTTCCCCCCAAGACGCTATGAAATTAATCGTATCATACGGGTTTTGAGATTTCAATAATTGAATAATAGAGTTTGGCAAATTGCGTCGGCGTCAACGATTCCGCCCGGACATTCCGGTCGGCCGGCAGAGTTTCGATGAGATTCGTCCATAATTCAGGTGTTATTTTGCCACTTCCTGCCAGTGTGAATCCCGCGAGATTGTTGTAGAGCGTTTTGCGGCGCTGGTGAAAGCAGACGTGCAGGAATTTGCCAAACTTGGCCAGATCCTGGGCCGCTACCAGCGGAGTGGGATGAGGTTTGAGCTGGAGGACGACGGAATCGACGTGGGGCTGGGGGAAGTAACTGCCCCTCCCCACTGACAAAACTCGGTGCAGGGTGCCAATGCTGGCTGCGATGATGCCAACCGGACTGTAGCCTTTGCTGCCGATGGGTGCCATGATGCGTTCAGCCGCTTCTTTTTGCATCATCAGAGTCAGGCTCTGGCAAAACGGCAATTCGGTCATGATTTTCAGCATCAGGTCGGTCGTGACATAGTAAGGCAGATTGGCAACAACTTTCACCGGACCAGACCAGCCCTGGCAAACTTGTTTCAGGTCCTGGTTGAGCGCATCGCCATGGATCAGCAAGACGGTATCGAAGGATGCGAGGTTGTGGTCCAAGGCTGGCAGAACATGGCGGTCGATCTCTATGGCAATGACCCGACCCGCTTTTGGGGCCAGTTCGACCGTCAGATGGCCCAAGCCTGGCCCGATTTCGATCACCAGGTCTTCAGGTGTCAGTTCTGCCAGATCGCTGATGCGTGAAACGACCCGTTCATCGACCAGGAAATTCTGGCCAAGGGAGCGGGTCGGCTGGATGTTGAATCGAGATAAAAGCGCTTTGGTTTGCGCCAGATTCATAACAAGTCACCTCATGGGAACGAAAGAATGTATGCCGTGCGATTGGCTGTGGGCAAGGCCTGTCCGCTCAGTGTTTCACCAGGATCAAAGCAGGCGTCGAGCAGGTCATGGTTGCTGTGGACCGCATGAAAGTCAGCGATGACGCCCAGTCCGTAGCCCTCAATGAAAACGACCGTTCCCATGGGCAGGGTGGGATAGATCTTGCCGTCGATGCGCTTGCCGTAAGTCGCCACAAGCCCGCGCTGGGCCGGAATGCCGGAGAAGGTGTTGTGATTGATCGCAGGCGAATGATCGCCCATGTGGATGCAGACTTCAAGTCCATCGTAGCTGGTGATCCGGCGTTTGCTGACGGACTCGTAGACAAAGGTCTTGCCGTCGACAGTGATCGTGCCATCGCCATTGTCACTGAAAGTCTCGTAGTTCTGGCGGCCATTTTCGATGAGAAGGGGCTTGATCTGGTCAAAACTGTTGAGGACAGTCGAACCAACCCGGCGCCGGTCGATCGGCTTGATAACGACCTTGGTGCCGCGGCTGATCACTTCCTGGACCGGATCCTTGACGATTTCGGTGCCAGTCTGTTCGCGGCTGATAAAGACGCCATCTTCATAAATCTCTTCGAAAATGAGGTCGCGCTGGCCATTTTGTCCCGGAGTGACCACTTCGGTCTTGCCAACCTCCAGATCCGGATTGTCGACGTAGACTTTGCTGAAAGGGATTTCTTCCGTGATCCGGTACTCGCGCTTGTCTACGGCAATGTAGACCAGCATGTCGTCGGCAGGCTGCTCCACCCGGCTGCCATCGGACAGGTCGATCTCGTCATAACCGGAACGCGACAGCAGATCGACGCTGGTCAAAGGTTCACTGACCGCCTCGATCGCCAGGCCACTCCACATCAGGGTGAACTCGGATCGGCGTGTGATCGATACTTCATAGGACTGCCCTGGCTCAAGTGCAAGATCAGCAGGCAGGCTCATCAGGTCATGGTCACCAATCTGGATCTGGGCCTCGTCGACTGCATCCATCAGGCAACTGGCATAGGTCATCTGCTCGATCCTGCCCTCTGTCTGCATGATCGTGACTTGGCTGGGTATTTTGCCATAATCAAGAAGCGCGGTCTGTTCGAGCCGGGGAATCAACAAGGTGGCCCAAAGCAGGAGCGCCACGACAAACAGGAGGAGTAGCCTGAACGTTGTCCGGCTGGTCCAAAAGTCCCTGGCCCGGGCCATACTGACTGTAGCAATGCACCTGGCGTTGACCAGCGCAGATTGAACATGACGATGGAAAATGAAGGGGCCTTCTGGGTGTGATCTTCTTTTCATGACTTGCATTATGGCCTCCTCGCTGTTTTTTGTCAATTTTTGCTGTTTTTTGAGGGTCATTTTGACATCTGTTTTGCGGTGTAATTGGACGGCCAATCTGGTAGAATGAAAGGCATGAAAAAACATGATGCTCAGATCTTGCCCCGGGAATTATCCCAGGTTAAAAACAACCCCAAGAGGCGTCGCTCAGTCCACTGGCTGGTGCGACTGCTGGTGGTCCTGGTTTTGACCAGCTTGGCTGCCCTGTCCATGCTGGCATACTGGGCAACGTTCAATGCCGTGACGGTCACGCTGCCCACACGGGTCTATCTGGCCAGTCGCCAGGCAACGATTGATTACCAGGTTGTTTCAAAAGCACCCGATGCGACAACCGAAACCCTTGCTGGTGAGCAGGCGGTCTATGTCAGTGCCCTGGCCCAGGCGGTTCGGCCCGTGTTCCACTACACTTTTTTAGCTGATACCGCCCAGACATTGACCGCATCCTCGCACATCCTTGCCGCTCTGCGCATCTATTCAACCCAAGGCCAGGATCAGCTGCTCTACGAAAACAGCCAGATCATGGCAGCTCCGGAAGTCATGTCTCTGACGGCTGCCCAGTACCAGCTCGAGCGCACAGCTGAGATCCCGCTTCAGGAGTTCCGGAATCAATTCCAGGCGTTTTCCAGTCAAAGTCCAATCGAAGTGCGGGGCGAACTGGTCATCAGCCTGGTAGCCAAGACCGAAACGGCCCTGCCATCGGGTTTGTCCACCCTGGTCGACCAGCCCGCTCTGGTCTTGCCTTTGACCAATGACACCTTCACGATCTCGGAAAAGGTCGATTTCAAGCCTGTTCCGGTCTGGCGCCTGCTGCCCTACCAGATCGTCCTGCACATCTTCCACCCTGCTGTCTTCCCGGCTACCGGCGTCCTGTTCCTGGCCGGACTTGTCCTGTGGCTGCGACTGACACAGAGCCGGTATAAGGACCCCTTTGAGAAAAAGCTGGCCTGGATGAAGCGCCAGTGCCGGGGGCGCCTGATGATGATTGCCGACAAAGCCTGGGAGCCAGAGTGGTGCATCACAGCCCAGGATTTCAAAACCCTGGTCCAGACGGCCAAAAAGCTCAAGCATCCGGTCTTTTGTCATGTTGATCGTCAGGGTCCATTCCCTGTCGCTTATTTCTATGTCTATTACGGCGAGAACAACTATTGCTTGACCTTCCGGCCGGAAGGTGTGTCCGAAGCGACGCCAGACGATGGATTCGAGTTGCCAGGCAACAAGAAACTGCCGCCGATCCCGACTTTGCCTGAGATGCCCCAGACGGATTCGGATCAGGATGCAAACCCGTTCAGCAGGCAGGCCGAGAATGACCCTGAGGATCGAGACTAGTTCAATCCGGCCAGCACACGGTTCAAATCATGGATATCGCCAGTGACTTCGATGTCGCTGAGCTTCTTCACGCGGTAAGCCGAAACCCCATTGACCGTTGCCTGGGCCCGGACTTCTGCCAGATGAGACTTCGTCAGGCGCAGATGCTGCCAGCTGAGGGTCTGGCGGTCGGAGGGGATTGTCACTTCCACTTCGAAGTGTGTCGCCGGATTGGCTGAATTCTGGTTCAGGACATAGGTCTTGCCCAGGAAAATCAGGCTGGCGGATTCGGTTGGATGGCTGAAATCAATGGCAAAGGTCACTTTTTCAAGGCCCAGATAGCGATGGCGGTCGCGCGATTCATTGTAGTCAAAGGCCGTGTCCCGATGAGCGAAGTAATCCAGTGAGCCGCTGGTGTAAAGGCCTATGGTGAACGGTACCGCGGCACCATCGACGACCTCGATGGTCTGGCTGGCATTGGATACGAAAATATCTCCCATCCAGCTGACAGCCCAGGCCTGGCCGGAGACGGTCAGGTTTTTGGTGACACTTGTGCCCAGATAAGTCCGTGGAACCGACTGGACCAGTTCGATCGTCCATGGGCCCAGGCCACTGCCAGCTGTAAAGTCCAGGCTGTTGCCCACTCCGCAATTGGCCAGGTCTGCCAGGGCGGCCAGACCGCCAAACTGGCTGATCCAGCCACTGAGGCGATAGCGCAATTCGACCGAGCTGGCTCCTGCAGGGATCACCAAGGTGTTTCCGGCTCCCAATGGCGTCAGGATGTCCAGGCGGCTGTACAAAGCAATCTGGCCACTGCCAGGGCCGGTGAAGGTGGCATAGCGCAGTTGGGTGGTACCTGGCAAGTCGTGGCGCGTATAAAGGGCAAACCCAAGGTGCCAGGCAGGCGGGGCCAGAACGATGCTGTTTCCTGCAGTCAGACCCAGGCCGGCAAAATCCATGCCACCATAGGTATCGCGGCGATAGGACAGAGAGGACTGGCTGATCAGGGTGCGCTGGCTCTCGGACAGACGCGCCCAGGAAATCTCGGCGGCAAGGCCCAGATCCTGCTCTTCCCAGTCCCAGGGACTCGTATAGGTGGCACCGGTCGCGGAGTCATCCGGGAAATCCGTATTGGTCACGGGTGTCTCGTCATAAGAAAACCCGAGGTAGGCATATTCGCCAAAGCGGGTGTCGTACCGGTTGTCGGGCACCAGGTCAGGTGTGCCGTAAACGAGCAACCTTTTGCTGGCATAGGTCTGGTAATTGGCTACATAGGCATTGTAGCGGCTCGTACTGGGGCGCCCGGTTGCCTGCAGATAGGTTTCATAGGTCAGCTGGCTGACCGGCGGCTTGGGGATGCCAGTCGTACCGGGGAAAGCCAGGGCCGCCACTGGCTGGGGCATGATAAGGACCAGGACCGCAATGGAAATGGCCAGGACCAGAAAGCCAATCAGGGGGTCAAGCCGGTTCAAATGTGCAGTAGGTTTCCCGACCCGCATGGTACGTCACCTCCAATCCAGCCAAAACCAGGCTTTCCTGCCAGTCTGCCGGCTGGTTGCCAGTTGGACCATCCAGACGCTCAGAAAAATCCTTCTGGTAGCAGGTGATGACAAAATCGCAGAGCGCCTGGCCATGCGACTCATCGACCAGAATTTCAAGCCAGTAGGTCAATTCATGTGCCAAGCCAACCTCGTGGTAGCTGCCCGAAGCAAGGACTTGCTGCCGGTTCTGGTCCTGGAACAGCCGGTCCAGGACCAGGACGGGATAGGGCGCAGGCGTTGGTGTGGCATGATTGAAATAGAAGCTGAAATAGCTGTTGAAAGCCCGGGCAGTTGTTTCGGAATCCGAAACCAGTAAAAAAGCACGGTCGATGGCTGGATCCGGCTGGACGGCACAGGCCACCCAGGGATGCTGGACCGCCAGAGTCTGGTTGCGCGAGTCGATCAGCAGGCGAAGCGAGTCCAGGAGTGGGATGGAATCTGCTGGCAGGGTGGACTCCTCCTGCAAAGATGATCTGTCGGGCTGGGATGTGACCTCTGGTGCCGACTGTGCGTCTGGGAGTCCGGACACGTGTGGCTGCGTTGCCAAGGCTGGCTGAGGACTGTCCTGGGTCTGACTGTCTGGAAGGTGCAAGGGCGAAGTTGACTGGAAAAGCAGCCAGGCTGACAGCATCAGGACCAGTCCGATCCCGGCACCTGCTGCCACAGAGCGCCAGGCCAGCGCAGAAAGCTTCAAATTTGACATGGTGAGCCTCCTTGTGTTTTGCCATCAAAGTACCAAAAGGAAGGGCACCAGCCAAGCAGGGTTTGTACGACAAAACGCGCGCTTTCGCGACAAAGAAAAGGCATCCATTGCTGGATGCCTTAGAGTGTCAAGTCTTTGCCGGTTTCCCGGTTTTCGACAAAACAGCGATGCTTGCCTCTCTTTGGAACTAGTTCTTACTCTGCTGAGAGGTGGTGCCATTGCCACCGCCAGGACCATTTGGTTCCCCGGAGACACTGGTAGAGCCGGGTCCATTCTGGGCTGCCGTGCCGGTGGTTTCGCGGTTGGTCTCACGGTTGGTTTCAGTGTGCTGATAAGTCGGTTGTGAACCGTCCTGCGCGCCGTCACCGGCTTTGCGCTGCATCATGAGGCCTTCCTGATGGGCGAACTGGAGTCGTTCCTGGTTGGCAAAATATTCCCGGACAGAATCGGCGCGGCCAAGGCCAGCTTGTTCGGCGCGCTGGTTCAAAAGCTTGAGTCCGACACCGATGTTTTCCTTCTGGGCTTCGATGCGTTGCTGCTCGGTGGCGCGCAACATGGCCAGTTCAACATTCTGCATGTTCTCATTGTTCTGGATCCGGTTCTGGATCCGGTTTCTGATCTCGGCCAGCAGCGGTTCGACCCCTTCGGCAGGGCCTGCGGCCAGCGGACATTCGGTCACGACCACAAAGTCAGCCAGATTGTCTTCATCAATGATGAAGTCTGCATCAGTGGCCATTGCAATGAGTTCCTCCACGGCTTCATCCGCTGTAAGGCCCAGCAGTGAGTTCAGATCAAGGACCTCGGCGTCTTCATTGACAGCTTCGACTTTGACGACTTTGTCGCTGGCCGAAACAAACAGTTCAACCTCGGGGTTGATCTGGACCGTCAATACGGCGACGGCAGGTTCTGCGGCGAGGCTATTGGAGCCAGCGGATTCCGTGACGCCTATTTGGGTCTGGGCTGGAGTGGCGTCGGCAGGGCTGCCCGTCAGCGGGAGCAAGCCAGGCAGTGCAAACAGAGTACCGACTGCGACGACCAGGACCAATGCCATGGCCCATACAATTGTTTTCTTTTTCATTTCAAATCCCTCCCTGATGGATGGCGAACCGATCTGATCAGAGGTGGAAAACCAGATCGTCTGGCCGATGGCATGACTTGGCTGGCGCCGGATTTTCAAATAGTCGTGGTCTTTGGTCAAGACAACGGTGTGGCGCAGTCCTACTGTCAGGATGAGGCCTTGGCGATCCATGGTTTTCACCTCCGTTCGAAAATCAGTCGCTTGCTTAGGTTCACCATACAATACGGCTGGGCCGTCAGGTTTGGGGACCATTTGGCAAAAGATTTGAAAAAAATATTCACAGGCCTGGTCCGCGGACTTCGTCCAGCCAGGCGGCGACTTCGGAATCGGGCTGGCTGTAAACCAGGGCGGCGGCCAGAAGGTAGATGCGGTTGCGCTTGAGGATCTTCGGGCTGACTGCAAATTTCGTTGCGACCAGCTGGACCGGCAGGCGCTTTTTTTTGTCGATCACGGCCATCAGCTCAGGATCATGGCCCAGCTTCCAGGCGATGGCCAGTAAATTTTGCCTGGTATCACGGTGCTTGGGTGTCGACCGGACCAGATCCGAAAACCGGATGCCATACTGCAACAGTTCTGCAGCCAGACGGCGAATGTCATCGGCCATGCTCAGTTCCCGGGCGAGGCGATCCACATCATCCTCGGCCAATTCAAGCTCATCCAGGTTCAGCGTCTGGTGCCTGTGTTCCTGCTGCCAGTAGGTTTTGAGCCGGCTGGCGATCACCAGGCGGGCAAAGCTCAAAAATGAGCCCTTGCCCGGGACAAAGCGTTGCATGGCTTCATAAAATGCTGCAAGACCGAGCGACCATTCCTCGTCGTTGGCCGTATCAATGAAGCGGCCGGCGAGGCTGGCGACGGTCTTGCGAATGAAAGGCTGGTAAGTCGTGATCAGGTGGTCGGCTGCCAACGCATCCTGATGCTGCTGCCAGGCTGCGATCCTCGCTTCCAGATCTGGCTCTGCTGTCTCCCGTTCCTGAGGGACAGGTTTTTTCACAGGCCAGGCAAACATGGTATCTGCCCCCGATCAGCGAGTGAAATAGGCGACACCCGCTTCAAAAATCCGCTGGTCCTTGTTCCCTTGGATGTTCTGGGCCAAATGGCTGCCCAACCGCTCGGAATGTCCCATTTTGCCCAGAATCCGGCCATCCGGGCTGGTGATGCCTTCAATCGCTGCGACGGATCCATTGGGGTTGAAAGCCGTAAGACCCGTCGGTTTGCCGGAAAAATCGACATACTGGGTGGCGATCTGGCGTTGTTCGATCAGTTTCTGGAGCGCACCGGGTGTCGCGACGAATCGGCCTTCTCCATGCGACACCGGGATCTGGTGCAGATCGCCTGGCTGTGTGTACATCAGCCAGGGAGAACGGTTATCGGTTATTTTCGTCGTCACATACTGGGAGACATGGCGACCGATCTTGTTGAAGGTCAGGGTCGGGCTGTCTGAGGTCAGTTCGACAATGTCGCCATAAGGCAGCAGGCCGAGTTTGACCAGGGCCTGGAAGCCATTGCAGATCCCGAGTGCCAGGCCATCGCGGGCAAAGAGCAGCTGGCGGATCTGGTCGGCGATCTGGGGATTGCGCAACGTGGCGGCAATGAATTTGCCGGAACCTTCTGGTTCGTCGCCGCCGGAAAAGCCGCCGGGCAGCATCAGGATCTGGGCCTGGGCGATGCCTTGTTCCATCGCCTGAAGGGTCTGGGCGATGTCGTCAGCAGTCCGGTTTCTGACGACAAGGATTTCGACCTCAGCCCCTGCTTTCTGGAAGGCTCTCTGGGTGTCGTATTCACAGTTGGTGCCTGGGAACACGGGGATGAAGACCCGTGGTTTCGCCTTGCCCTGGCTGATGTGGACCGATGACCAGTCAACGGGGGCCAGTGTGGTCAGGTCGGGATAGGTTTCAGTCTGGTCGGCCCGGGTGGCGAAGACTTTTTCCAGCTTGCCTTCCCAGGCGGCCAAGGCTTTGTCCACGCCAAGCGATGCGCCATGGTAGATGAAAGCATCGGTCTGGGTCGAGCAGCCGACGACTTCACCGCCCTGGTCAAGCAAAGCCTGCAGGGCAGAGGCACTGGTCGGAGCGACCAGAATTGCCGCCGGCTGTGGCCGGAACAGGTCTTCGGGCGGCAGGGTCTCGGCGAAAACAAAACCCAGGTGTTCACCAAAGCACATCTTGCAGACAGCAACTGCCAGTCCGCTGCCCTGGATCGTTGCAGCGGCAGCGATATGGCCTTCGAGATGGAGCTTCCTGACCAGATCGAGGTTTGAAAGGTACTCGCTGGCCTCAGGCAGGTAGAGCTCATCCACTGGAACCGGCAGCAAAACCAGGGTCTGGTCTGATTTTTTCAGACTGGCGGAGAGGACTTTGTCTGCAGATTCGACAGCGACAGCAAAGGAGACCAGGGTCGGCGGTACATGCAGGTCCATGAAACTGCCGGACATGCTGTCCTTGCCGCCGATCGCAGCCACGCCAAAATCTAGCTGGGCCTTGAAGGCACCGAGGAGCGCGGCAGTCGGTTTGCCCCATTTCTGCGCGGAGGTCAGGCGTTCGAAATATTCCTGGAAAGTCAGGTAGGCTTTGCGAGGGTCGCCGCCGAGGGCTGTGATTTTGGCCAGGGACTGGGCGACGGCATAATAGGAGCCGTGGAAGGGACTCCAGCTGGAAAGGTCAGCGTCAAAGCCAAAGGTCATCAAGGTGGCCGCGTCGGTTTCACCCTCGAGGACGGGGATCAGGGCAGCCATGCCTTCTTCTGGAGTCAGCTGTCGCTGGCCACCAAACGGCATCAGGACCGTACCGGCACCGATCGTGCTGTCAAAGCGCTCCACCAGGCCTTTGCGGGAGCAGGCATTGAGCGCACCCAGACGGGCGGCGAGCTGGTCGGCAAAGGTGTCCGGGGCAGCCTGGTAAGCCATCTGGATCTGGTAGCTGCCTGCCAGCGGACGGTCAAAATAGGTCTGGGTCATGTCGGGCAACTCGATCGTGACGTCTGCCGACTGGGGGGCGCCGTTGGTGTCGATGAAAGCCCGGGCCAGGTCAACGATGGTCTGGCCGCGCCACTGCATGACCATGCGCGGTTCCTCGGTGACTTCCGCCACAACGACGGCTTCGAGGTTTTCGGTGGCGGCAGCCGCGATCATGGCTGTGGCATCACTGGCGGCAACGACAACTGCCATGCGTTCCTGGGATTCGGAAATCGCCAGCTCGGTGCCATCGAGGCCTTCGTACTTTCTCGGCACGCGGTCGAGGTCGATCCGAAGCCCGGCGGCCAGCTCGCCGATGGCGACTGAAACGCCGCCGGCGCCGAAATCGTTGCAGCGCTTGATCAGGGTCGAAACAGTCGGGTTGCGGAACAAGCGCTGGATCTTGCGCTCCGTCGGTGGATTGCCTTTCTGGACTTCGGAACCGCAGGTGATGATCGATTCTTCGGTGTGGGCCTTGGAGGAACCGGTCGCACCACCGCAACCATCGCGGCCTGTGCGGCCGCCGAGCAGAATGACAACATCGCCGGGGGTCGGGGCTTCACGCCGGACATTGTCGGCCGGAGCGGCAGCGATGACCGCGCCGATTTCCATCCGTTTGGCGATGTAGCCGGGATGGTAAATCTCTTCGACCTGGCCGGTGGACAGGCCGATCTGGTTGCCGTAGGAGCTGTAGCCAGCTGCGGCGGTGGTCGTGATTTTGCGCTGGGGTAGTTTGCCTGGCATGGTCTTCTGGACCGGAACGGTCGGATCACCGCTGCCGGTGACGCGCATGGCCTGGTAGACATAGGAGCGGCCGGAGAGCGGGTCACGGATCGCACCGCCGAGGCAGGTCGCTGCTCCGCCAAAGGGCTCGATCTCAGTCGGGTGGTTGTGGGTTTCGTTTTTGAACATCACCAGGTAATCCTGGTTTGCGCCATCGACCAGGATGCTGACCCGGATGCTGCAGGCGTTGATTTCCTCGGACTCGTCGAGGCCCTGGAGACGTCCATCCTGGCGCAGCTGTTTCATCGCCAGAGTGGCCAAGTCCATCAGGCAGACTGGTTTTTCAGCGATCCGGCCCTGGTAGAGGTCCGCGCGCCGCTTCTGGTAATCGTCGTAGACGGCCTGCAGGCGCCGGCCCATCGCCTGGTCCTGCGGGATCGTGACCGAGGTGATGCGGGTCAGGAAGGTCGTGTGGCGGCAATGGTCCGACCAGTAGGTATCAAGCACCTTGAGCTCGGTCCAGGATGGGTCGCGCTGTTCTTGCATAAACCAGCTGCGTGTAAATTGCAGGTCGGCGAGGGACATGGCAAAACCGCCTGTTTTCAACAGGTTGGCCAGGTCATCATCGCTCATCGAGATGAATCCCTGGACCGTGTCGATGTCCGCCGGGGGTTCGAGCTCGTCCTCCAGGGTCTGCGGCAAGTCCAGGCTGGCTTCCCGGCTTTCGACCGGGTTGATCAGCCAGCGCTTGATAGTCTCGACATCGTCTCCACTCAGCGTGCCGGTCAAGGCGTACACATGGGCCGTCTTGACCAAGGGCCTTTCGCCACAGGTCATCAGCTGGATGCACTGGGCAGCTGAATCGGCGCGCTGGTCATACTGGCCAGGCAGGGCTTCGACTGCAAACACGATGTCGAACCCGGAAAAATCCACCTGTCCGACGAAGCACTCGTCAACGGGTGGCTCCGAGAGCACATGGGTCAGTGACAATTCGAATTCATCGTCTGTCAGGCCCGACACATCATAGCGGTTGAAGATCCGGACCGACTCGAGGCCCTTCATTCCAAGGTTTTTTTTCAAATCAGCCGCAAGGCCGGCGGCTTCGACATCGAAGCCAGGGCGTTTGACGACAGTGACACGGCGTACAGTTTCGTTTTTGCTCATGGTTCCACCATTTCCCTGCAAAATGCTCTGAACCCGGTCTCCCGGCTCAAGGCTGCTCGAATCGCTGTTCTGATAACGTATGGGTACAGCCAGCAGCCACGCGGCTGCAGGCTGTAAGGGTTCTGTTTACTGGTTGGCCAGGTCCTGGAGCAGGGTGGCGCTGCGCTTGAGGAAAGCGGCGAGTTCGTCGGCAGCCAGGGAGCCATGGCCGAGGCGGGCCAGGTCATACAAATGGCTGGCCAGTTCGGCGGCACGGTCCTTCTGGGCCGGAACCTCAGCCATCGCCTGCAGGCGCGCGACCAGCGGCTGATCCTGATTGATGACCAAGGTCTGCTCCATCGGAAACAGGCTGTCTAAATCCATTGTATCATCGCTCGAGCCTATGCGTTCGAATTGCTTGCGCATTTCCTGCATGCGGCGGGCTTCCTCGGATTCGAGGATCATGGCTGGCAAGGCATCTGCACCAAGGGACATCAGTTTGATAGCGAGTTTTTCCTTGCCGGTCGCGGTGCGGAACAGCGCTTCGATGGCTTCCTTGTGCGATTCATCGCCCTGCTCACCGCCGAGGTCGGCATCGACGCGTTTGAATTTGACGCTGTGGTTTTTGTATTCGAGGAAGGACATGAAGTGGTTGTCCAGCTCATGGTCCATCACGACCACGGTCAAACCGCGAGCTTTGGCGCGTTCGACATAGGCAATCTGCTTGTTGGCGTCCGGGGTGTAGTGGATCGCTTCGCCCAGTTCAGCCTGGGTCTTGTATGTTCCATCAACCGTCTTGTACAGGGCGATATCCTTGACCTTGTCGTAGAACTTGTCATCGCGCATCATGCCATAGCGGGCAAAAACACCGATGTCCTGCCAGTATTTTTCAAACTGCTCACGCTCATTTTTGAACAGCGAGTTGAGCTTGTCTGCGACCTTGCGGATGATGTGGCTGGAGAGTTTGGAGACATACTCGTCGTTTTGCAGGAAGCTTCTGGAGACATTGAGTGGCAGATCCGGACAGTCAAGGGCACCTTTTAACAAGAACAGGAATTCAGGAATGATCTCCTTGATGTTGTCGGCGACAAAGACCTGGTTGTAGTAGATCTTGATCCGGCCTTCCAGGCTTTCGTAGACATTGTCGGTTTTCGGGAAATAGAGGATGCCCTTGAGGTTGAACGGGTAGTCGATGTTGAGGTGGATCCAGAACAGCGGATCGCGATAGTCTTTGAAGGTTTTACGGAAAAAGACCTTGTAGTCCTCGTCGGTGCAGTCCTTGGGGTCTTTGAGCCAGAGCGGCGTGGTGTCATTGACCGGTTTTTCAGGCGCTTCATCGAGGAGCTCGTCGACCAGGGTGTCATCATCCGGAGTGACATCCTTGGTTTCGTCAGCCTGCTCAGTTTTGGCTTTTTCGGCGCGTTCAGCTGCAGCTGTGGCTTTGGCTGCCTCGGCGACAACGTCTTTGAGATAGATTGGGAAAGGCATGAAATTGCAGTATTTCTCGAGGATTTCCTCGATCTTGGCTGTTGTGATGAATTTTTTGCCGTCCTCGGAGAGGGTCAAAGTGATGGTGGTGCCACGGGCCTGCCGCTCCGACGGGCCCATGTCATAGGCCATGCCGTCTTCGCTCTCCCAGCTGGCAGCCTCCGCGCCAGATCGGAAAGACAGGGTGTCGATGCGGACATTGTCGGCGACCATGAAGGCCGAGTAAAAGCCCAGGCCGAAATGGCCGATGATGCCAGTGGTTTCGGCACCTTTTTCCTTGTACTTCTCGACGAAATCCATCGCGCCGGAGAAGGCGATCTGGTTGATGTAGGTACGGATCTCATCTGCCGTCATGCCAATGCCGTTGTCCTGGATCGCCAGGGTGCCTGCTGCGCTGTCATAGACGACATCGATCCGATAAGACTCATCCTCCGGGATTTCAGCCTCGCCAAGGATGGCAAGGCGCTTGAGCTTGGCAATGGCGTCGGTCGCGTTGGAGACCAGTTCGCGCAGGAAAATGTCCTGGTCGGAGTACAGCCATTTGCGGATGATCGGGAAGATATTCTCCGTGTTGACTGATACGGTGCCATGTTCGGTTTGCATGAAAAATTCCTCCTATTAGTACAGTACAATTTATTTTGCCGGTTTGGGGCCGGTTTGGGCAAGATTGGTGCGTCTTGGGCGGGTCGTGTGGACGGGCTTTGAGGGCTGGTCAGGGCTGGTGTGTACGGGTTACGCCTGGTGGCTGTCGAGGTAGTCGCGCACGATCTGCTGATAGGCCTGGTTGATCGTGACAAACAAGGGATTCTGGGCCGAGGTCAGCCCGATGTCTTCGATGGCCATGATCGGCAGCAGGTCAATCGGTGAACCCGACAGGAACGCTGCATCGACGGCTCCAGTTGCAATGTCCTTGTAAGTCAGCATTTTTTCGACCAGCTGGCCACCCGCAGCGGCGATGGCTGAAGTCACATAGTTTCGCGTAATACCTTTGAGAATCCGGCTGTCCGGCGCCGTGTAAACCTCATCGCCGCAGATGAAGAACAAATTGGAACGAGAACCTTCGGTCAACTCGCCTGTGCGATCAGCAAGCAGCAGCTCGAACAAAGGACCAAACGGACCGCCAGCGGCAAATCGTTCGGCGACAGCCAGTTTGTAAGCACTGTTGATCACCTTGATATTCGGATTTTCACGTTCCCACTGCAGGATACCGGTGGGTACCCCTTGTTGCATCTGCTCAGGTGATGGATAGTAGGATGGGATCTGGTGCAGGATCGTGTGCTTTTCCGTCAGAACCAGCCGCAAGTTCGAATGCTCCACTTGATTGGCTTTGATCAGGTCTCGGCTGTCCTGGTAGAGGGTTTCAGGGATCGCAAACTGCCCGGCAATAGACAAACGCAGACGTTCCAGATGGTCTTCCCAGAACAGTGGCGTCTGTTCCACCACCCGGATGACCTCGTAGAACATCTTTTCTTCAGTCGGTACAAAGCAAAATTGCGCCACCGGATCTGTTGTCACGACCATCTGGCCATCGACAACAATCCAGGCACCGATCAAACCATCAATGATTGGGTAAGCCATGATAGAAGCCCCCTCTGGCACAGGCCGGCCTGTTTGGGTCAGGCATGACCATCTTGTGCAAAATCAAACTATCCAGACAGGCAGGTGTATTGGCTGCATGGGTCCGAACAGACAGGTATTATACCATATGAATTCTTATTTGGTGTGACTTGTGGCACTTAAAGACAGGCTTTCTGATAGGAACTCCTGTGAGGGATGGCCCTACAGGCAGAAATTGTGCGAACTGGAATGCGCGGGGGCGCGAGGCGTGAGGCGCGGGGCGTGAGGCGTGGGGCGCGAGGCGCGAGGCGCGAGGCGCGAG
>JAQUEY010000162.1 GCA_028684955.1 Eubacteriales bacterium | reverse complement strand
CTACCATGACATCGGCATTGTCTTTGACGGCGACAAACCCTATATCCTGACCGTTTTTTCTGAGGGCCTGACCTATCCGAGCGACAAGATCGCCACTGTCTCCAAACTGGTTTACGAAAACCGCTGAATGCCGGTCGACTTAAACCTTGTACAAGACGGTCTAGACCGGAAACAGGATCTGTGCGGCGTAGATCACAGCGATCAGCGACAACGCACTCAATAGTGTGGTGACCATGACCACCTGGGCAGCAAAGTCCGGGTGGTTTTTGCATTCCACGGCGATCAGGGCGCTGTTGACTGCAGTTGGCACGGCTGTGGAGATGAACAGTGTCTGGGCCACAACCCCAGTCAGACCGAACAGGTGGATCAGGCCAAAGACGAGAACAGGCCCGAGCACCAGACGGGAAAACGTCGCCAGCCAGGCATCGCCCGTGATCCGGTGCAGCTTTCGGGTCCGGGCCAGCTGGACACCGAGGGTCAGAAGTGCGATCGGGACCAGGGCATTTTTCAAGTAGGTCAGGACAACCCAGATCGGCGTCTGGGCCAGATCAAAAGGGGCGGCTTTCAGGAGAAAAGCCAGGGGAACGGTATAGACAGTCGGCATGTGGAAAATCGTACGCAGGGAATCGCGCCAGTGGCGGTTGGTACTGCCGGCTGAAAAAAAGCCCAGGGTGTTGATCGAGAGGTTCTGGACCAGGAGGACCATGACCTGGGTGGCCAGGGCAACATCGAGGTAGGGATTGCTCCCACCACTGGACAGCGCACCCGTGCTGTACACAAGGGTGATCAGGGGGATCCCGATGTTGCCGGAATTGTAGTAGGCAACGCTGTTCTGGAAGGCGACAGCCATGCCAGAGGACATCCGGCGCACTCGGGCAATGAGCCAGCCCAGCATCAGATTGGCTAAAAGAATCAGCAGGGCGATCGCCAGCGCCTTCAATGAGTCCACGCCAATCGCGGTCTGGTAGAGATTGACGAAAGTGAAGGACGGCACAAAGAGGAAAAAGTTGAATTTGGTCAAGGTATTGATATCGACCGGAAATTTGCGGGAGAGACCAAAGCCCAGGCTGATCAGGATGAAGATTGGCAGGATGTTCTGGACAAAGATCTCAAGGACAACAGTCAAGGGGATCCTCTTTTCCGAAAATCGCAGTTAGCGGTCAAACAGTTGCTGGAAACGCATCAGGGAATCGATCGTCAAGGCCAGGTTCTCTTTGCTGTGATGGCGCGATTCTTCAAATAGAATGGCTGCGCGATTGATGGAGAAAATCGCGCTGACCCCTAGATCATACGCTTTTTCAGCTTCTTCGCCAATGGCACCGACGATGACCAGCACGGGTACGGACTGCTTCCTGGCCCGTTCGGCGATGCCAGCGACCACCTTGCCACGCAGACTCTGGCCATCGATCTTGCCTTCGCCTGTGATCACCAGATCGGCCCCATCAAGCTGCTTTTCAAACTCGACCAGATCGAGCACAGACTGAATGCCGGATTTCAGCGCGCCGCCCAGGAACGCGACGATACCGGCCCCCATCGCACCGGCTGCGCCTGCTCCGGGCAGATGCCTGACATCCAGACCGAGGTCGCGTTCGATGACACTGGCCAGATGCTGAAGGTTGTGGTCGAGTTCAGCGACCATATCCGGATCGGCTCCTTTTTGTGGTGAGAAGACGTAGGCTGCACCTTCGGGACCGAACATGGGGTTATCAATATCACACATGGCAGTCACCCGGCAATTGGCCAGCAATGTGCGTGCTGCGCTGACATCGATCGCATGGATCCGCGAGAGCGTGCCACCGGTGGGAATGAAGGATGCGCCAGCCTGGTCGAGGAAACGCACACCGAGGGCTGCGGCCGCGCCGGCTCCGGCGTCATTGGTGCAGCTACCACCCAGACCGATCACGATCTCCGTGCAGCCCTCGCCGATGGCATGCAGAATCAGTTCACCCGTGCCGTAGGTAGTGGTCAGGGCAGGGTTGCGCCGGTCTTCGACCAGGGGGAGTCCGGCCGTCTGGGCCATCTCGATGATCGCTGTCTGGCCGTGTCTGGCATAGCGTGCGGTCAGAGGCTCGAAATAGGGACCTTTGACGACAACCTCGACCGGTACGGCTTGAATGGCCTCGACAAAACAGTCGATGGTCCCCTCGCCACCATCGGCGACCGGGATGGTGATGGTTTCACACGCAGGGTAGAAAGCTTGGACACGTCCGGCTATGATCTGGCACACATCGAGCGAGCTCATGGTGCCTTTGAAAGAATCAGGCATAATCACACATTTTTTCATGGGTTTCACCTCGACATCATTATAGGGGACAGCAGGGGCACCTTTCCATGGACAAAGGCACGGAAGATCCGGTGAGAGATGCCGCGCCTTTTCTAATCATTCAATTTATGAAACAATCATTTCGAATGATTGTTTGGATGAAAGAAAGAATGGAATTAATTGCAATAAACGAAATGAATTGACCGTCCAATGAAACAGCGGATTTCACATTCTGAATAACCAGATGGACTGGACAAAGAGAGCCTGCAAAATCGGGAGCATTGTCAATAGTCATGCCAAGATGCGGGCGCTATGATCAAGCCATAAAGCAATGCTTGAGCACACATCACTGCAACCCGCAAACCAGATAAAAGAAAGATGGTGGATCATTTGAAACTCGGATTTATCGGACTCGGCATCATGGGCAAACCCATGAGCAAGAACTTGATCAAGGCTGGCCACGAGCTGGTCGTCTGCGATTTCAACCAGAACAGTGTCGCAGAATTGGTTGCCCTGGGCGCCAAATCAGCTCCGGACGGCGCAGCCGTCGCCAAGGAATGCGACGTCATTATCACCATGCTGCCCAATTCCCCCCATGTCCGCGCCGTCGCTCTCGGCGAAAACGGCATCTCCGACACAGCTAAAGCCGGCATAATCGTGATCGACATGAGCTCGATCGATCCGGTCGAAAGCAAGGCGATCGGTGCCAAGCTCTTGGAAAAAGGCATCGAGCTGATGGACGCCCCTGTCAGCGGCGGCGAACCGAAAGCCATCGACGGAACTCTGTCCGTCATGGTCGGCGGCAATAAAGCCACATTTGACCGCTTCTACGATGTGATCAAGTCCATGGCCGGATCTGTCGTCTATGTCGGGGAACTCGGTGCTGGTAACATCGCCAAGCTGGCCAACCAGATCGTGGTTGCTCTTAATATCTCCGCTGTCGCCGAAGCCCTGACCTTTGCCCAGAAAGCGGGCGCCAGCCCGGACCTGGTCTACCAGGCAATCCGCGGTGGCCTGGCTGGATCGACTGTCATGGATGCCAAGGCGCCCCTGATGATGGACCGCAAGTTCGCTCCTGGTTTCCGCATCGAACTCCACATCAAGGATCTCAACAACGCCATCAACGCCGGCCATGCCGTCAACGCCCCCCTGCCACTGACCGCCCAGGCGATGGAAATGATGCAAGTCCTCAAGGCCCATGGGTTTGACAAGGAAGACCATTCCAGCCTGGTCCGCTACTATGAGAAAATATCTGGCATCGAACTGTCCCGCGGCTGAGACCAGAAGATTCCACACGAATTAAAAGGAATAAGACGATGACACCTGTAATCACCAAAATGGAAGTTTTCCCGGTAGCCGGTAAAGACTCCATGCTTCTGAATCTTTCGGGAGCGCATGCCCCGTACTTCACCCGCAACGTCGTCCTCCTCACCGACAGCACCGGTGCCATGGGCGCCGGTGAAGTCCCGGGCGGACAGAAAATCACCGCAGCCCTTGAGCAGAGCATTTCCCTGGTCGTCGGCACCTCGATCGGGATGGTGTTCAACAGGTTTTGAATTCCGGTGACCAGATCTATTCGACTTTCCTGACCTTGAACAACAACGCCCTGGTGGTCAACCTGGCCCCGATCCTGGTCGAGGGCCGCATCGACGGAGCCATCCTGACCTGCCACAAAGTTAAGAAACTGGAGAAGTTGTCTTCGGACCTGCTGCGCGAGCGCTACCTGATGGGACTGGTTGCCCAGGGCGATTTTGACCAGATCCCGCAAAGCTCACCTGCAATCAAAGACGGTATTCGTCTCGCTCGGCTCTATGCCCAGTCACGCAGTCCCGTCCTGATCCATGGCGAAATCGGCACTGAACGCGAAACCTTTGCCCAGGCCATCCATCGTCACAGTCTGAACAAAAACGGACCTTTCATCACAATCAATTGCCACGGATTGGAAGATGACATGCAGGCAGAGGTCCTTTTTGGTGCTGCGGTCGAAAAAAGCGGCCAGCAGGAACGCGAATCCGGTGCACTGGCGATCGCCAGCCAGGGGACTCTCCTGATCAGCGAGATCGACCACCTGTCCCTCAACAACCAGTACCGCCTCTACAAGGCGATCCGTTATAAATCCCTGATCAAAAATGACGTCGTACGTTCATTAAACCTCGATGTCCGGATCGTCGCGACAACAACCCGCCATCTTGACACCCTGGTCGAGCAGGGCCTGTTCCGGGCTGACCTCTACTATTTGATCAATGGTTTGACACTCGATATCCCGCCCCTGCGTGAAAGGCGTGAGGACATCGGCCATTTTCTTGATCTGTTCACCAAACGCTATTTCGATATCTATGCCCGCTACCATGTCCTGACCGCCGGGGCGCGCAAAACCATCCTCGATTACAACTGGGAAGGCAACATCATCCAGCTCGAGAGCTTTTGCGAGCGCATGATCCTGACCGCCAGCCACCGGACGATTGACGAGGTCTTCATCAAAGACCTGATGCACCAGCTCTACCCGCTGATCCAGCGCCAAGAGGGCAGGGAAACCGTCGTCGTCTACCAGAGCCCCGAGGCGATCGCTATCACCCAAGCCCTGGAAAACCACCAGGGCAACCGCGAGCTGGCCGCCGCCGAGCTGGACATCAGCAAGACAACCCTCTGGCGATACATGAAAAAATACGG
>JAQUEY010000161.1:3242-4942 GCA_028684955.1 Eubacteriales bacterium | reverse complement strand
CGATGTCCTCGCTGCTGGTAGCGGTTGCAGCTGTCGTCCTGCTGGTCAGTGGCATCGGCATCATGAATGTCCTGATGGTTGCGGTCCAGGAACGGACCCGCGAGATTGGCATTTTGAAAAGCATCGGCGCTGCCCGCTCGACCATCCTGGTCGAATTCCTCCTCGAAGCCATCTTCATCAGTGCCCTCGGTGGACTTCTCGGCGCCGGACTCAGTTATCTGGCCCCCGCAGCACTCAAATGGGCCGGAATCAGCTTCCTGCCCTCAGCGGACGGCATCCTGCTCGGCATCGGTTTCTCCGTTGTCACAGGGGTCATCTCCGGTTTCTACCCAGCCGTCAAAGCGTCCGGCCTCAAGCCGATCGACGCCCTGAATTACGAATAACAGCCCAGCATAGTTTAATCTTCATTTGAAATGAAAGGAATTCTCCTATGAAAACAAACATGAAAAAATCTTTGCTCATCCTTCTGGCCTTGTCCCTGCTCGTCTCCGCAGCAGCCTGTGGCAGCTCGACTGCCACCGCCATCCCCACGACCGTCTCGGCTGGCGAGACTGCTTCAGCAGAAACACCTGCAGCAGGCGAGACGGCCGCAACCGGCGCGAACACCACCTCAGACCTCAGTGGCGAAATCAGTGAAATCATCGGCAATGAGATCACTTTACGCCTGTATGCCGCAGACGAAACCATTACTGAAGAATCACGCGTTCCGGGTTCTGGACGCGGCCAGACGGCATCGACCGAGCCCAAAGAATTCTCCGGTGAAACAGCCACCATCATCATTCCGGTTGGCACTGTGATCGTCCAGCGAGTCCGTTCGACCATGCCCTCGGAATCAACCGGCGAAACCGGTGAAACCGGCACCGGTCCTGTGGAAGAAGAAATCGGTCTCGATGATCTCACAGTCGGTACCCAGCTCAAGATCTACTACAAAGAAGGCACTGAGATCATCGAGAAAATCCTGGCTGTCCCGCCCAGGGCTTGAGACTTTGACTAAAATACCTGGAAGGATGACGCACATGACACCGATCATTGAAATGAAAGATATCTACAAGTCCTATGGCAAAGGCGATGGCCGGGTCGAAGTCCTGAAGGGCGTCTCCCTGACGGTCGAACCAGGTGAATTTGTCGCCATCCTGGGCCCGTCCGGATCCGGGAAAACGACCTTGATGAACTTGATCGGCCTGATCGATACCATCGACAGTGGCACGTATTCGATCGATGGTGTGGACATCCATCGCCAGTCCGACCACACCTACGCCCGGATCCGCAACCGCAAGATCGGTTTTGTTTTCCAGAAATTCAATTTGATCGCCAAATACAATGCCCTGCGCAATGTTGAACTGCCCTTGCTTCTGCAGGGGCAGTCCAGCCGCACCGCCAAAATGAAAGCCCTGGCCACCCTGGAAAGGGTTGGCCTCGGCGAACGCTGGCATCACCGGCCCAACCAGCTCTCCGGTGGCCAGCAGCAGCGCGTCGCCATCGCCCGGGCCCTGGTCGGCAACTGTCCTCTGATCTTGGCTGACGAACCGACCGGTGCCCTCGACAGCAAGACCGGCCAGGAAATCCTGCGCTTTTTCCAGGAACTCAACGCCGAGGGCAAAACCATCGTCATGATCACTCATGACCCCCACATCGCCGCCCAGGCCAAACGGATCATCCGGGTCGAGGATGGCCTGATCCTGAGTGCGTGAAAGATGGAA
>JAQUEY010000161.1:0-3142 GCA_028684955.1 Eubacteriales bacterium | reverse complement strand
ATTGAAGTGACGCGACGAAAAATCCAGACCCAGCTGAATGGGATTACCCCGCTTCGCCGGGCTATGTAAAAGGAGGCAGTCATGGTCATGACTGCCTCCAATTTATTTAATTTCGTTATATCTGTTGAGCGATCTGATTACCAGTATTTTGCCACATGTGCCTTGGTGACTTCGGCAGCGATGCGGACGTTTTCTTCCTGACTGAGCTGGTAATAATCGGGTCGGAAGACTTCGACGGTGCAGCAGTCACCTTCGAAGCCGATCTTTTTCAACGTGTCAGCGTAGCGCTGATGGTCGAGGCAGCCGCGGGCATCGCCGGGCCAGAGGCGCTTTTCATCGGTGTTGTAGGCCGCGCCGCAGGGCATGTCTTCCATGTCGTTGAGGTGCCAGATGAAGATTTTCTTGCCGTCGGCTTTTTCCAGGGCATCCCAGCCGGAAGCCATGGCGTGGAAATGGTACTGGTCGAGGGTCACACCAACCAGCGGTGAATCGACGGCCTGGACAACGGCATAGGCATCCTCGAATCGGTTGATCGTCATGCCGGGAGCGCCGCAGAATTCGAGCGAGAGCTTGATGCCATAGGGTTCGACCTTTTTGACCATCTCCTTGAGTACGGCTGCGGCATCGGCCAGGATTTCGCCGCGGGTTGCATGGACGGTGATGTTCTGGGAAGGTACGACGACGATCATGTTGCAGTTGAGGATCTGGCAGCGGCGGATGATCTCGTCGAGCTCAGCCATGACCGCATCTTTTTCAGCCTGGGTCTGCTTCATGTTGAAAAAGCACAGTGCGTTGTAGGAGAGCATTTTGAGTTTGTGGGTCTTGAACCAGTCGCCCAGCTGCTCGAGGGTGACTTTGCCGGCTGCCAGGTCGCGGTCCAGGCATTCCGACTGGATGTCGATCACATCAAAGCCATTTTTTTCGCAAAATTCGAGGTCATTGAGGACGGTATGTCCTTCACAATAGCGGTCGCAGCCTTCGTTAAATCCAATTTTCATCTTCGTTCTCCTTTTTCCTTGTATACTGGGTATGTTCAATGTTCAAAGCAGCTATCACCCCGGCTCAGGAGCGTATCTGCATGATTCCGTATGTATCATTCAAAGGGTCTGATCAAAGTGCGATTGCAGTGGAAGTGTTCCAGACCATGGACTCCGTTCCGTCCCACCGGCATGATTTCCAGGAATTTGTCCTGATCACGAAAGGCTCCTGCGTCCACCGTTACAAAGACCTCGCCATGCCACTGATTCCGGGGGATGTGTTCCTGGTCCCGCCGCACCAGGAGCATGCGTATGTGGTTGAAAATCCGGTCTCCATGTACAATTGCCAGTTCTACCCCCCACAGATCGCCGACTGGTGGCAAGGCCAGTTTGGGGATTTGCTGAGCGACTTATTCGGCTCGGAAAGTGGCAATCCAATCTTTGCGGCTGACCTCAACCGGCAGAACATCATCCATTTGTCGGTGCCAGATGCCATCAAAATTCAGCAATGGCTGGAGACCATGCTTGAGGAACAACAAGAGCAGCAGTTTGCCTGGCAGCAAGTCAAGCAGGAATGCCTGAATCTGATCCTGATCACCATTGTCCGTGCTCGCCAGCGCCAATTTGCTACTGTCAGACCAGAAGCCAATCCACGGCGGGAACTGGTGGCGTTGATTCAGCGCTACCTGGAAGAGAACCTGACTGAGCACATCGATTTCCAAGCACTTGCCAGGCAACACAACATCAGCCCCAGCCATTTTCGCGCGGTTTTCAAAGCAATCACCGGTTTGCCCCCGGTCGAATACCTCAACCGGTTGCGCATGGTCCGTGCCATTGAATACCTCAAAAGCGATGCCTTGCCCACAGGTGAAATCTGCATGGCGGTGGGGATCGAGGATGCCAATTATTTTTCCAGGTTGTTTCGTAAAATCATCGGCTACTCGCCGCGAGAGTTTCGCAATCTCGTGCGTAATTGAAATAGAATGAAAATCACTTAAGGGATCTTCCCCGGCCGGATGACGAGTCACCCAGCCGGGGATTTTTCTAGTTGGAGAAAAGATTGAAAAAAGTCAGGCGGTTATTTCGGAGATTTTGACGCTGCGGCCTTCTTTGAGGGAGAGCTTGGCGGCCTTGGCGATCAGGACAGGCATCAGGCCATCGATGCCACTGACCGGAACCTCGGTGTCATTGACAATCGCAGAGATGAAGTCTTTGACTTCGGCGATGAAGGCGTTGTTGTAGCGCTCGAGGAAGAACCAGGTTGGCTTGGCCACAGATACACCATCAGCTGTGCTGATCATCGCGGTGTTGTCGAGATCGTTGTTGACCTGGACGCAGCCGCCAGCACAATGGACTTCGGTGCGCTGGTCATAGCCATAGCCAGCTTTGCGGCTGTTGTCGATCACGCCGATGGCGCCATTTTCGAACTTGAGCATAACGATCGCGGTATCGACATCGTCGTACTCGGCAAATTTCTCGTCAACGAGGACACCGCCGTAGGTGGACACTTCGGTGACTTCACTGCCCGAGAGATAGCGGACCATGTCGAAGTCGTGGATCATCATGTCCATGAAGATGCCGCCGGAGACTTTGACGTATTCCATTGGTGGCGGGCCGGGGTCACGCGAGGTGACTTTGACGACATGAGGGGCTCCCAGCTTGCCGGAGGCAACAGCGTCGCGGACAGCCTTGTGGTTGTGGTCAAAACGGCGGACAAAACCAACCTGCAGTTTGACACCGGCCTTTTCGACCGCATCGAGGGCTTCCTGGATCCGGGCGATGTCATAATGGATCGGCTTTTCACAGAAAATATGCTTTTTAGCCTTGGCTGCCTGGATGATGTAATCCGCGTGGGTATCAGTCGAAGAACAGATGAAGACGGCGTCGATGGTCGGATCGTTAAAGATCGGATCAGCTTCCTTGTAGCAGTTTTCGACACCGAGTCCCTTGGCCCATTCGATGATTGAATCATTCAGGAAGGGATCAGCGATAGCCACCAGTTCAGCTTGTGGTACGGCGTATGCCAGGTTTTCCCCGTGCAGCTTGCCAATGCGTCCGGCACCGAGCATGCCAATGCGAATTTTTTTGCCCATGATCATAGACTCCTTTCAGGTTTAGGTCCATGATCGCAGTTTATCACACGTGTGCGTAATTGCCTAGCAGAA
>JAQUEY010000160.1 GCA_028684955.1 Eubacteriales bacterium | reverse complement strand
AGTGTGCTCCTTTGGTCAGATTTCACTCAGCTTGACTGCCCGTCCTTCGAGCAGGGATTTCTGAGCCGCCATGGCGATTTTAACTGGCATTAGGCCATCGATCCCACCGACAGAGGGTTCACGATTTTCTTTAATGGCAGCAACAAATTCTTTGGCTTCGGCAATGAAGGCATCGTTGTAACGTTCCAGGAAGAACCAGAGCGGTTTTTCCAGATAAACACCTTCGTTGGTGCTGATCATCGAGGTGTTTGGGTAGTCATTGCTGACTTGGACACAGCCCTTTTCACAGTGGACTTCGCTCCGCTGATCATAGCCGTACCCAGCCTTGCGACTGTTGTCGATGACGCCGATCGCTTTGTTGGCAAATTTCAGCATGACAATTGCGGTATCGACATCGCCAATGGTTCTCAGGCGCTCATCGATCAGGACATCGCCGAAAGCACTGACCTCGACGACTTCACTGCCCGAAAGGTAGCGAACCATATCGAAGTCATGGATCATCATGTCCATGAACAACCCGCCGGAAACTTTGGCGTATTCAAACGGGGCTGGTTCAGGATCACGTGAAGTCACTTTGATGATGGACGGGGTGCCGAGAAGACCAGAAGCCACCGTGTCACGGACTTTTTTGTGGTTATGGTCAAAGCGGCGGACAAATCCAGTCTGCAGTTTGACGTTAGCCTTTTTGACCGCGTCGAGCGCAGCATTGATTTTGTCAATGTCATAGTCGATCGGCTTTTCACAGAAGATGTCTTTGCCAGCCTGAGCCGCACGGATCAGGAAGTCGGCATGTGTGTTCGTCGATGAGCAAATGAAAACGGCATCGATATCTGGATCGGTCATGATCAATTCCGGATCCGAGTAAACCTTTTCAACGCCCAGGGAATTGGCCCATTGCTTGATTTCATCATTCATGACGATGTCAGCGACTGCTTCGACCTTGGCTCCAGGTACGGATGTGCAGAGATTGTTGATATGTAATTTGCCGATGCGGCCGGTGCCAATGACACCGATTCTTACTTTGTCTGCCATTGTAATGCTCCTTTAAATTACTTCTGTTTGTTTTTCGAGGAAATATCAAACCAGACGGCTGCGATCAAGACAGCACCTTTGACGATGAACTGCCAGAAGGCCTGGATATTCATCATGCTCATGCCATTGTCGAGAGTGGCCATGACGACGGCACCGATCAAAGCGCCACTGACTCGGCCTATACCACCTGTCATGCTGATTCCGCCTATGACAGCTGCAGCAATCGCGTCAGTTTCCATCTGTAATCCTGCCTGTGGAGCGCCAGCATTCAGGCGAGCAGACATGATGATACCGGCAACAGCGGACATCAGGCCGCTGAGCATAAAGACAATAATGGTGATCCACTCTACATTGATGCCTGCATACTTGGCAGCCTCGCGGTTGCCACCGATGGCATAAACACTACGACCAAAGGTTAGTCTCTCGGCAACGAACGTAAAGATGATTGTGAGAGCCAACATCAGGATGACTGGAACCGGAACGCCACGATAATCATTCATGATCCAGACGAAACCGATGATCAAGGCCGCGAACATGCTTGATCTCATGAGATCGAAGCTCAAGCTGTTCACTTCAAATTTATATTTCATATTGCTTTTGCGTTTGCTGAACATTGAATAGAACAAGAAGCCGATTGCTATGGCAGCAAGAATCCAGCCCATCAGTTCCGTGACATAGGCCTGACCCAAGAATACATAACCTTTGTGGAGCGGGGCAACGGTTGTGCCTTTGATGACACCAAGTGTCGCGCCTCTGAAAATCAATTGGGCACCCAGAGTTGTTATGAAGGCTGGCATGCGCAGATAGGCAATGATGGATCCCTGGATCAGCCCAACAACCAGTCCGAGAGCCAATTGGATGAGGATAGTCGTATACATATCCCAGCCCCACCAGACCATTCCAGCGGCACCAATGCCACCGATAAAGCCTAGCAAAGTGCCGACCGACAGATCGATGTTGCCTGAGATGATAACCATGGCCATACCTGTTGCCAGCACACCCGTAATCGCCATCTGCCTGGCCAGGTTGGAAAGGTTTCTCGTCTGGATAAATGAACCTTTGGTCAAACTCGTAAACAGGATAAATAAAATAATTAGTGCCAGGATCATCGCGTATTGCCTGAAATTAAACGTTACGCCTTTTGATTTTCCTTTTTCAGTATCCATGCCAGTCATAACTTTTTCACCCCTGTCGCAACATTCATTATCATTTCCTGATCAGCCTCGGAGATATCCAGGCTACCGCGCAGCTCGCCAATTCCGAAGACCAGCACCCTGTCACTCATGCCGAGGACTTCTTCCAGGTCTGAAGAAATCATGATGACCACAACGCCTTGCTCAACGAGCTGATTCATGATTTTATAGATTTCGTATTTGGCACCGACATCGATACCTCGCGTCGGCTCGTCCAGGATCAATACTTTTGGCTCAGTCATCAAAGCTTTGCCAATTGCCACCTTTTGCTGATTGCCACCACTCAAATTTTTAACTTTGACCAATGGACTCGGCGTTTTTGTCCGTAAAAAATTGATGTATTTCTGCGTCGCTGTACGTTCTTTGTTGATATCCAGTAATCCCAGTTTGGAGACTTTGGACAAGCTTGACAAGGTTGTGTTTTCCAAAATGGACATCCCGAGGACCAGGCCAAAACGCTTGCGATCCTCGGTCAAGTAGTAGATGCCATGCTTGATCGCGTCATCCGGGGATTTGATCGATAGTTTTTTTCCATTCAGATAGACTTCGCCCTCGGACCTTGCTTCAAACGCTCCATAGATGGAGGAGAAAAGTTCGGTTCTGCCGGATCCCATCAGTCCACTGATCCCAACGATCTCACCGCGGTGAATCTTGAAACTGACATCATTGACCAATTTCTTGCCAGAGACCCAGGGATTGTGAATCGTATAGTTTTTAACCTCAAACGCAACCTCTCCCACCGAATGAGATTCACGGGGAAAGAAATTGGTTAATTCACGACCGACCATCATTCGGACAATGTCCGCTTTTGAAATATCTGATATGCGTCTGGAACCAATTGTCTGGCCATCCCGAAGTATGGTGACATCATCAGCAATCCGCATGACTTCATCCAATTTATGCGAGATATAGATGCAAGTTATATTTTTCTTGCGCAAATTATCAAGAATGTCCATCAGGACATCGACTTCGTTCTCAGTCAAAGCGCTTGTCGGTTCATCGAGAATTAATAGGCGCGCATCCTTGGCCAGGGCTTTGGCGATTTCCACTAACTGTTGTTTACCAACGCCAAGGTTGATGATTTTTGTGTTTGGGTTAACTCCGCTCGATGCACCCTGACTGTTGATTCCGACTTTCTCCAGCAAATCGCCTGCCTGACGGATCATCTGGTCAAAATTGATCAGGCCCGCCCGATTGGGCTGATTGCCAAGGAAAATGTTCTCAGCAACACTCATTTCCGGAACCAGAGCAAGTTCCTGATGGATACAAACGATACCCGCTTTTTCTGCATCGTGAGTCGATGCAAACATTTTTTCCTGTCCGTCCAGGATGATTTTCCCATCATATGTTCCGTGAGCATAGATTCCGCTGAGGACTTTGATGAGCGTTGATTTACCAGCTCCGTTTTCTCCGCAGATCGCATGGATGGATCCACAGCGAACTGATAAATCAACATTTTCCAAAGCTTTGACACCGGGAAAGACCTTTGTGATACCTTCCATCCGGAGTATTGTTGCTTCACCAACCGGACAGGCCACTGCTTCCATCATGGCCATTCCTCCCAATCATTCTTTGCCATTTGGCTTGTGGAGGCCCACTTGTGCGCGGGCCTCCACAACACCTGTTCTTATGGATTTGATTTTAGTGTGTATAGTTTCCAGATTCTGTCAGCTTGTCAAAGTTGAACATCACAATTGCCCAGGTGATTTGAAAAGAATTGATTGTCAGTTAACAGTCGGCCATTGATCCTTGGGGACATTCTTGTAGACATCTTCCAACGTGTGGAATCCATCTTTGATGATTTCCTTGACCATGTTGTCTTTGTCAACAGCAACGACGTCAACCTGGAAAGAATCAACATCTTTAAAGCCGTTGTTCTGCTGGGACCAGACACCGAGAGAGCTGTCAACAGCATTCATGGCATCCTGGCCACGTTTGCCCTGGGCCAATGCAGCTGCGAGCTGGATGGCGGCCATGTTGAGCTTCTTCAGAGGTTTGTAAACGGTACCGGTCTGGGTGCCTTCAACGATTCTCTGGCAAGCTGCGAGGTCTGCGTCCTGACCAGCGATGGCAACTTTGCCAGCGAGTCCCTGGGCAGTCAGAGCCTGGATCGCACCACCGGCTGTGCCGTCATTGGAAGCAACATAACCCTGGATGTCATTATTGGCCAATGTCAGGCCGTTTTCAGCAATTTTCAGAGCTTCGTTCGGATCCCAGTTCTTGGCATTCTGCTTGAGGATGATTTTGATATCGCCGCTGTCGATCAGTGGCTGGAGGACTTGTGTCTGACCTTGCTCCAGAAGGGTAGTGTTGAAGTCGTTTGGATCGCCGAGCATCCAGATGAAGTTGCCTTTGTTAACTTTGTTGACAACAAATTCAGCCTGGGTTTTGCCAACTTTAACCGTATCAAAGGTGATGTAGTAGTCCAGGTCACCATTCATGACCAGGCGGTCATAGGAGACGACAGGGATGTCAGCGGCTTTGGCAGGTTCACAGATCGCACCGGCTGCAGCAGAATCCAGAGCCTGGACAATCAGAGCATCGACGCCTTGTGTGATCATGTTTTCGCACTGGGAGATCTGCTTCTGCGGATCATCTTCAGCTGACTGAACAATCAGTTCGATGTTGTTGCTGGCAGCATATTCTTTGAACATTTCGATTTCACGCTGCCAACGTTCCTGGGCGAGTGTTCCGACGGATACGCCAATGGTTACTTTGTCGGCGGCAGCTGCGGTTG
>JAQUEY010000159.1 GCA_028684955.1 Eubacteriales bacterium | reverse complement strand
TCTGATGAAAGTCACCGGATCCCAGTTGAAAATGACTCCACGCTCGGTCGTGGTCCTGTTCGGACGGTAAGCTGACAGGCGCGGTGGGCGGATCCGGGCCTTGCCGGGAGGCAGGGGACGGAGCCGAATCGGACGAAGTCCGATACCATTGCCGGTAGCGGGGTCAGACATCCTGCCAGAGCTGGCGAATTTCAGCCAGAGCAGGCGATTTTCCTGAAATCTTCGCCAGTTCGGGTCCATGCCTATGTAGGCTTGGCAAAGAAAAAGCTTGGCGATGGGTCTTCCCAAATGCCAAGCTTTCATTTTTTTTCAGTTTTTACGTTATAGATCGGCGTGTTGTCACCGGCGGGTGCGGCGTTTGGTGGTCTTCTTCGGGAAAAGATGGGCCATGATTTCGATGATGGTCGAGGCGATGCTCATCATGGACCCGATGTGGGCGGCGGTTCCGGATGATCCGGCGAAGAAGCCGTGGACGCCGTCGGAGACGTCATGGACCGCTGCACCGACGCTGGTGACACTTTCGCGCACTGTGCCAGTGACAGTCTGGACATCATCCAGTACGGAGGGGACGGATGTTTTGGCGGAGTCGGTGATGGTTTCGACGTGGGCGCTGATCCGGTCCACTTTGCTGATCAGATCGGGCAACTGGCGGATGGTCTGTGTGACCGGCGCGTCGATCTGGCCGAGCAGGGTGTTGACTCTGCCGAGGACCTTGACCAGGCGGGCGATGGCGATGACCAGAAAAACAGCCAATACGACACCAGCTATGATCAAAAGACCCGTCAGAACCGACAGAAGATCAATTGTGACGACCATGTGGGCGCCTCCTTTCTCGTCTGGAAGAACGGGAGGTTATTTAAGTTTTCTCCGGCTCTTCCGCTGCAGGTGCGGCGTCCTCTGTGGTCGGGGTGGTCTCGTGATGGATCTTCTGCTTGAGGGTGTCTTTGACTTCCTCGTATTTATCCTTGGCTTCGCCGTACTTTTCCTTGGCAAATTCGGCGGCGTGGCTGGCGGCTTCCTTGGCTTTTTCAGCACCGATCTGGGCGCCGACCCGGATGTCTTCGCGGGTTTCCTTGCCGGCCTTGGGGGCAAAGAGCACACCGGCGATCGCACCGAGGAGCGCACCGGCAGAAATTCCGGCAGCAAGATTGCGGTTCTGCCGTTTCTTGTTGGCACCAGTCACGGCACCGAGAATGTCTTTGAGCATAAATGTTGCCTCCTTTCAGGTGTGGACAATGGCTGTCTGGGGTCTGTAAGTGTGTCAATGAAAGGTCTTTGATGACACTTCCAGTCTACCATGAAACGGTTGATTTGTAAAAAGATTAATCAGGAACGAACGCTCCCGGAAGGCCGGTCGCAGGCGGCCTGGGTCCGCGGTGGGGTCAGGACAGCGTGTGTAAACTTTGCACTTTTTGCTGACAAATCCTGTAACTTTTGCGATAATGAAACGAGGAATTGGCACGTTGGGTGCCAGACCATGACAGGAGGTGCCTCGTATGGCCAAAGTATGCAGCAAGTGCGGCAAGGAAATTGCAGACGACGCGACATTTTGCAATTTTTGCGGCGAAAAGGTCAGTGAAAACTCAAACACCAGCAGCAGCACCGGTTCCAATTCGCAGTGGGCCAATTTCAGCAGTCAGTCAGGCGGAGTGACGGAAGCTTACTCATCTGAAGACATCCAGGCCAACAAAGTCTGGGCCGGGCTGGCTTATTTCCTCTTCTTCCTGCCTTTGATCGTCTGTCCAGAATCACGGTATGGCCGCTATCATGCCAACCAAGGGCTGGTCTTGCTGATTGTCAGTGCACTGGGCTCGATTGTGCTCGCGATCATTCCGATCATCGGCTGGCTGCTGTCGCCGATTTTTGGTGTGGCGGTGCTGGTCCTGGCGATCATGGGACTGGTCAATGGGCTCAACGGTCAGGCCAAGCAGCTGCCATTGATTGGCAAGTGGCAGATCCTGCACTAACGTTCGATCAGTCAGGCCGCAGGCCTTCAAAAAAGGCAATTTCTTCAAAGATTTTCCGTGCAAACAGGTAGTGGGCATCGTCCAGGAAGAGCTGGATGATGCTCACTTTTTCATTGTTGACGAGTTCATCCACCAGTGAGCGCTCATCGAGATGCTTGTCCTGTTCGTTGAGCAGTGCCTGGCGGGCCGGGATGACGAGGGCCTGTTCGATCGGCCAGAGATCAGGATCGGCAGGCTCGGGGGCTGGCGCAGCTTCCTCATCAGCCTCAGGGGCATCAGCCGCTGCAGGATCTGGCTGACCAGCTGCCAAATTGGCCTCGATCATGGCCTTTTCCAGACGGCGGGTCAGTGTTTCCGCAAACAGCTTGGAAGGATACAAGTAAAAATGGGGCTCGCCGCGGCGCAGGACGATGACCAGGCGAGGCAAATGGATGACCACCGTTTGCAAGGTGAGCATCTGGGCCGGTTCCAGGAACAAGTAGTAGAAGCGACTGAGCAGCTCGATCTGGCGCGGCACAACCAGCAGGCGGCGCAGGCTGTCGAGTTTGCGCCAGGAAAAAAAACGCCGTGCAGCAAGGGGTGACAGGACTGATTTTGCTGCGATGGTGCGGAGCCGTTCGCTAACCTGGGGATCGCCTGGCGAATCCGGTTCGCCCGCGTTTTCGTATAGAGCCTGCTCGACCAGACGCCCGACCCGGTCATCCCAACGCTCCGACTGCAAAGTCTCGCCATAATGATTGATCACCACCCAGGGCATGGGTGCAGACAACGACAACCACTGCACCAGGACAGCGGTGTTCATGATCAGGCTGGTGTCATTTGCCTGGCTGAAGGTCTCGATCAGCAAGTCACGGACCCAAGCGCTGGAAAGGTTGAGCCGGAATCGCTTGAGCACATCGGCGACCGGATAGCGGCAACAAGCATGCTGGACCAGGTAATGCCGGATCGCCTCGGCAAACGTCGCAGCTGGCAGAGGGTCACCGTTGTGCGCAGCTAAAGTGCGCGCGGCCAGCTCGACGCTCGGATCAAGGTCAGAAGCAATCCGGCCATGGTGGGCAGCCAGGATGTCACGCGCAAGGGTGAGCATGAGCTCACTGTAGATCAGGCGCTCGGGCTGACACTGCAGGTGTTGCCAGACCGGATCGGCCAGCCGCGGCCGCATTCGGTAGCAAAGCAGACGTTGTGCGGTCTGCTGGAGAACGACGTCATCGTCATAGGCAAGGAGCGGGATCAGGCCTGGGAGCTGGCTGGTTGGGATCGTGTAAGCCATCGCCCGCTGGATCAGGCCGGGCTTGTTGCTGGCACGTTTTACCAGTTGCAGCAAGTCATCTGGTACGATGTTTGACTGACCACTGCCAAAACGGCCAGAGCCCAGGGCGTTCTGGGTCAGAACAGCCTGGGCCTGGAGACGGGCTGGAGTAAAGGTCATAACTTCTTTCATGGCAAGACTGAGATCAGACAGTTGTCTGGGCAGAAGATGCAGAGCCGGAATCGGTCAGGACTTCACGGGCACTGATGATCGCGCCGGGCAGATCGTCGACAGCATCGCCAATCAGGCGCACGGTGTCGGTCAGCTGGGCCACGATGTCAGACAAGCCCTGGTCGAAGGACTGGAAGGTCGACTGGGTGCTGAGCTGGATCTGTTCACCAAAATTCTGGACTGACACATCGAGGGATTTGTTGAGGCCGGCGATTTCCGAGGTCACATCGCGCACCAGGAAGGTCAAGTCGCGCACCTGGTCGTCGAGCGTATTCATCAGGCTCGTCGAGCTGTCAGTCAGCTTGCCCATCAGGTCCTGGTACTGTTCGTCGGACTGGGTCAGAGTCATCTGGGTCAGGTCGTTGTATTTGCCGAAAATATCGACCAGGTTGGCCTGGAGGTCATCCTGGAGACGGTTGATCTGCTGGTGCATCTGGTCAAAGTAGCCGCCGATCTGAGACTCGACCGCGACTTGCTCTGCGCGGATGCGCTGGGCATCGGCCTGGCTCGATTCGATCATCACCTTGAGCTGTTCGACCATGTCGCTGCTCTTGACCAAGGTCTGGCTGAGGGCCTCTGTGGCACCATTGAGGGTCTGGATGAGCTGCTCCTGGCCAGCTGAGAACGACTGGGTCAAGGCTGTCGAGCCAGTGTTGAACAGATCGGTCAGCAGGGCATTGCTCTTGGTGTAGGATTCCTGCAGGTTTGCACTACCCGAGGTCAGGGATTGAGTCAGGGACTCAGCGCTGTTTTTGAAAGCCGATTCCATCTGCTCGTAGCCCTGGGTGAAGATCGAGCGCAACTGCTCCGAGCCTTGGGACAGGGCGGACTGGACTTCAACCGCGCTGGTATGCAGCGTGCTGGCAAACTGTTCGGTCGAACCGGTGAAGGCAGCCTGGAGCTGGTTCGAGCCTTTGTTGAACAGGTCGGTGATCACCGTGCTGCTCTGAGTGTAGGAATCCTGCAATGTCGTGCTGCCGGACTGAAGCGACTGGGTCAGGGTGTCGGCGCTGGTCTTGAACGCCAGTTCCATCTGATCGTGGCCCTGGGCAAAAACCGAACGCAGCTGTTCGGAGCCCTGGGAGAGGGCGGACTGGACTTCCATGGCGCTCGTGTGCAAGGCGCTGGCAAATTGCTCGGTCGTACCGGTGAAAGCCGTCTGGAGCTGGCTCGATCCCTCGGCAAAACGGCTGTTCAAAAGATCGCTGCCAGCGTTGAATGCAGACTGCAGGCGATCGGCTCCAGTGACATAGGTTTCACTGACCTGGACGGCACTGGCCGCGGCGGCGGCCTGGACTTGGGCGGCGCTGGCGGTGAGGAGCTGCTCGATCTGAGTCGAACCACCGGACAGGATCTGCTCCATGCGGGTGGTGCCACTGTCGAAGGTCGCAGCCAGGCTGGTGGAGCTGGTTTCAAAGGTCGAAGCCATTTTTGCGGAACCGGATTCACAAGTCGAATTCAGGTTGGCCGCGCCTGATTCCAGCGTCGTTGTCAAGCTGCTGGTGCCAGCTGCGAGGGCC
>JAQUEY010000158.1 GCA_028684955.1 Eubacteriales bacterium | reverse complement strand
GGGGTATGCCTTCTTGCGTTCGCACCCTGACCTGGACAATCCTGAAACACCGGCCATCCCGCGTCTGGTGGCCCGGCGCCAGCTGTCGTATCCGGTCAGCCTGCTCTTGGCATTGCTGCGGAAAAAATTGGCCGAGCACGATGCCAGCGGTGGAGAGACCCGCCTGATCCTGTCCAGGGATGAAGTCGTGGAACTGATCCGGATCTTCCTGCCGGCTGGCAGCAATGAGGCCAGGCTGATCGACCAGGTGGAAACTCACCTCAACAAGATTACTGACCTGGGCTTTGTCAGGCGCCTGCGCGGCCAGAACCAGATGTATGAGGTCCGGCGGATCATCAAAGCGTTTGTCGATGCCCAGTGGTTGTCCGATTTTAATGCACGCCTCAACGACTACCGTCAGCTCCATGTCGAGACCGGGGAGGAAACCGATGGCTGAACAACTGCTGCTGGAATTGATGTCAGATGATACCCTGGCCGGCTTTCGCCTCCAGCGCCTGGAGGTCTACAACTGGGGCACCTTTGATGGTCGGATCTGGACCTTGCCTCTCAACGGCAAAAATGCCCTGCTGACGGGCGATATTGGTTCGGGTAAGTCCACCCTGGTCGATGCGATCACGACCCTTTTAGTGCCGAGCCAGAAAATTTCCTACAACAAAGCAGCTGGGGCGGATAGCCGGGAACGGTCGCTGAGATCCTATGTCCAGGGCTTTTACAAGTCGGAACGCCAGGAAACATTTGGCAGCGCTAAACCCGTCCCTCTGCGCGACCTCAATTCCTATTCCGTCATTTTGGGTGTCTTCGTCAACGAAGGCTACCAGAAAACAGTCACCCTGGCCCAAGTCTACTGGATGAAAGATACGACCGGGACCCCGGAACGCTTGCTGGCTGCCTGTGAAAAGGATTTGTCCATTGCGTCTGATTTTTCTGGATTCGGCAAGGAGATGGCCGGCCTGCGCAAGCAGCTGCGGGCGAAAAATGTCGAGCTCTTTGACACCTTTCCGCCCTATGGTGCCTGGTTTCGCCGCCGTTTTGGCATCGACAACGAACAGGCCCTGGATCTATTCCTGCAAACGGTCTCGCTCAAATCGGTCGGTAACCTGACGGGCTTTGTCCGCGACCACATGCTCGAACCGTTCGAAGTCAAACCGCGCATCGAGGCGTTGATCCAGCATTATGAAAACCTCAACCGGGCCCATGAAGCGGTGCTCAAGGCCAAACGCCAGGTCGAAATGCTCGAGCCCCTGGTTGCGGATTGTGAGCAGTACAAGGAACAAGAGCAATCTGCCAGCCATCTGCGTGCTTGCCGCGAAGCCCTCCATCCCTGGTTTGCGACACTCAAGCTGGACCTTCTTGTGAAAAGACTGGCAACTCTGGGCGAAGAAAAGACCCGGCACAATACCGTGATCGCCCGTCTGGAAGAACAGAAACAAGACCAATTGGCCAGGGAGAGGGAACTGCGACGCACCATCGCCCAGAATGGGGGTGACCGGCTCGATACGCTCGAGGCCGAGATCCAGAAATCCGAGAACGAACGGGATCGCCGCCGGAAAAAGGCGGAACGTTATGCCGAACTTCTTAAGACCTTGGATGTCCTTCCGGCCCAGAACGAAGATGCCTTTGCCAGTCAAATGCAGGAAATGGCCAGTTGGCAGCAGGTCGCCAGTGAAGAGGAAGTCCGGATCCAGAATGATTTCAATGAAGTCCATTTCAACTGGACCCAGGAAAAGCAAGCCTATGACGGACTGAGAACCGAAATCGCCAGCCTCAAATCGCGCCGCAGCAACATCGATGACAAACAGGTGGCACTCCGGCGCCAGCTCTGCCAGGCCCTCTCCCTGCCGGAAGATGAGATGCCCTTTGCCGGTGAATTGCTCCGGGTCCGGGATGAAGAACGCGACTGGGAAGGTGCAATCGAACGCCAGCTGAGAAATTTTGGCTTGTCGCTTCTGGTCCCGGACCAGCATTATGCCGAAGTTTCGGAATGGGTGGATCGCACCCATCTGCAGGGCCGGCTGGTGTATTTCCGAGTCCGGGAGACGGTGCGCTCTGAAGCCTTGGCGTTGCATCCGGACTCTCTGGTCAAAAAGCTCCAGGTCAAGACCGATTCGCCTTTCTATGATTGGATCGAACGGGAGATTTCGCATCGGTTTGATCTTGCCTGTTGCCAGACTGCTGAGCAGTTTCGCCGTGAAACCAAAGCCATCACCCGTGCCGGTCAGACCAAGGCTCCCGGGGAGCGCCATGAAAAGGATGATCGCCACCGGATTGATGATCGCAGCCGCTATGTCCTGGGTTGGAGCAATACGGAGAAAATCGCCGCCCTGGAAAAACAGGCCAAAGCTTTGGAAAAAAGGCTGGCCGAGCTCGCAAGTCGCAAATCGACGCTGGAAAATGAACGGGTCTTGGTCCAAAAACGACTCTCGCAGTTGGCTGCACTGGGTGAATACATGGATTTTCGCGAGCTGGACTGGCAACCGTTATCCATCGATATCGCGCGGATGGAGCAGGAAAAGCACGAACTGGAGGCCGCGTCTGATTTGCTCAAGACCTTGAGCGTGCAGCTGGCCCAAGTCGAAGCCGCCCAAGTTGAGACAGACAGCCAGCTCAAGGATCGCCGGGACCGGCGCTCCAAAACCGAGCAGAAAATCAGCGATACCGAGGAACTGGCCAAGCAGACCAGCGACATCCTCCAGGACAACCTGTCTGAAGCAGAGGCCTTGTTTGCAACCCTGGAGAGCATGCGTGAAGCCGCGCTGGCAGGTGCTCAGCTGAGCATCGAATCTTGTGATAACCGCGAGCATGAGATGCGAGTGTGGATGCAAACCCGGATCGATAACGAAGACAGGAAACTGAGCCGCCTGAATGGCAAAATCATCGAGGCGATGACGGTCTACAAGCGGGACTGGCCCCTGGAAACCCGGGAGGTCGACGTCCACCTCAAATCCGGCCCGGAGTTTGCGACCATGCTCGCACAATTGAAAGCCGACGACCTGCCGCGCTTTGAGGGGCAGTTCAAATCTCTTCTGAATGAAAACACGATTCGCGAAGTAGCCAATTTTCAGTCGCAGCTCAACAAGGAACGCGAAACGATCCGGGAGCGGATCGCCCAGATCAACCAGTCGCTGACCCAGATCGACTACAATCCCGGCCGCTACATCAGCTTGGAAGCTCAGCTGAGTCCGGACCTCGAGATCCGCGAATTCCAGGCGGAGCTCCGGGCCTGTACCGAGGGCACCCTGACTGGTTCGGAACAAGCCCAGTATTCGGAAGCCAAGTTCCTCCAGGTCCGGCGGATCATCGAGCGTTTCCGTGGTCGCGATGACGTCTCCGACCTCGACCGCCGTTGGACGGAGAAAGTGACCGATGTGCGCAACTGGTTCCTGTTTGCTGCCAGCGAGCGTTGGCGCGAAGATAACACTGAATATGAGCATTACACAGATTCCGGCGGCAAATCCGGCGGCCAGAAAGAAAAGCTGGCCTACACCGTGCTCGCTGCCAGCCTGGCTTACCAGTTCGGTCTCGAATGGGGCGCGGTTCGTTCCCGTTCCTTCCGGTTTGTTGTCATCGACGAAGCGTTTGGCCGTGGTTCCGATGAATCCGCCCAGTACGGTCTGCAACTGTTTGCCCAGCTCAATCTCCAGCTCCTGATCGTTACGCCCCTGCAGAAAATCCACATCATCGAGCCGTTTGTGGCCACGGTCGGTTTTGTCCACAACGAAGAGGGGCGCAATTCGGTCCTGCGCAACCTCAGCATCGAGGAATACCGGACTGAGAAGAAGCGGGATCCAGGATGAACTGGACCTATCCGGCAGACATCAAAGCCTTTCTTCTGAAGCTCTGGGACCGCGGAACGCTTCTCGTTGCCCTGGCCCGGGGAGAGTCGTTCTTCCCTTTGAAAGTGCCCCTCAAAGGGCCGACCTCCAGTGAATTGAGCGAGCGGTTTTCGGAAGTGCGCAACTGGATCGGCAAATTGGCTGGATCAGAAACTCATTACCGGATCGAGTGGCGCCAAGTCAATCACCGGATCATTGGCAGCAATGAGATCCCGGCTGAGATCTGGATCGATACCTTGGACGATGCCTTGATCCTGATTCGCAAGGAAAAGGAAGCCGAGCTGTTTTCAGATTTGCTGGCGCTCACAGACGAGCAGCAGCCGGAGCTGCTGCCATGGCTGGTCAAACGCCCACTGAGGGCACTGGAACTTTTTGAGGATTGGCCCAGACTGCTCGCATTCATCGCTTGGCTGCAGCACCATCCACGTCCTGGGATCTATCTGCGCCAGATCGACCTGCCTGGCATCCACACCAAATGGATCGAAGGTTTGCGTGGTGTACTGACCGAATTGCTCGACCTGGCACTGGATCCAGAGCAGATCAACTCCCGGTTTACCGGTGTGGCTGGCTTTTGCCGCCGCTATGGATTTTTGGATAAACCCTTGTCTGTGCGTTTTCGTCTGCTGGATCCCTCGATCCCGTTGCTGCCAGTCGAATCGGATCAGGACCTCACTGTTACTGCAGACAGTTTTGCCCAGCTGGATCTGCCAGTCCGGACCGTTTTCATGACCGAAAATGAGATCAATTTCCTCGCTTTCCCGGCCATCCCAGAAGCCATGGTGATTTTTGGTGCCGGCTATGGCTTTGATGCTCTTAAGGAAGCATTCTGGCTCCAAAATCGCGCCTTCTATTACTGGGGTGATCTCGACACGCACGGTTTTGCGATCCTCAATCAATTGCGCGGTCTCTTTCCGCTTGTCCGGTCTTTTCTGATGGATGAGCAGACCCTGCTGGCGCATCATTCGCTCTGGGGCAGGGAAGACCACCCGGAAACCCGGCCCCTGACCCGGTTGACCGATGATGAATGTGCCGTCTACGACCAGCTGCGCAACAATCTCAGGGGGGAACACGTGCGTCTGGAACAGGAGCGAATTGGATTTGGCTATGTGTGGCAAGCTCTGGACCGCTTGATGGGATTGACCTAGGAAGTGCTCAGACGATAAATGCGTAGAAGCGTCCTCTGAGAGAA
>JAQUEY010000157.1 GCA_028684955.1 Eubacteriales bacterium | reverse complement strand
AGACCTTGTCGATCAAACCCTGGGCATGGGCCTCATTCATTGCCTCGAGGCCGTCGGTAAACTGGGCAAAGGATGAGGCGCAGAAAATCCGCTTGGCACCGCGCTTTTTGAGGTCGCGGGCGGTGTGGATCATCGAGTTGCCGGTGACGATCATGTCATCGATCAGGAGGATGTCGCGTCCGGCGACATCTTCACCGAGAAAGCGCAAGCCAACGGTCTGGTAGCCACCTTCGACTGGCTTGGAGTAGTCGGTCTGGCGGTAGAAAATGCCGAGCGGGACCTCGAGCATCGAGGCGTAGTAAATCGAGCGGCTGATCGTATTTTCGTCCGGGGAGACGACCATGAAATGATCCCCATCGAGGCGCAGGTCAGGCACGCGGTGGAGCATGGCTTCGATCAGCTGGTAGGCGGTGGAGAGGTTTTCGAAGCCATGGCCGGGGACGGCATTGTCGACACGGCTGTCGTGGGCTTCAAACGTCAGGAGATTGGTGATGCCCATTGCAAAAAGTTGTTTGAGGATGTGGGCACAGTCGAGCGATTCACGGCTGCTTCTGCGGTCCTGGCGGCCTTCGTAGAGGTAGGGCATGATGACATTGATCCGGCGGGCTTTGCCGCTGGCGGCGAGGATGATGCGAACCAGGTCCTGGAAATGCTCATCCGGTGTCATTTCGTTGGCTTTGTGGCGCCAGGGATAGGTGGCGGCGTAATTCATCACGTCGGTGATGATGAAAAGGTCATGGCCGCGGACCGACTGCTGGATCAGGGCCTTGCCCTCGCCGGAGGTAAAGCGCGGGGTGGAAACGGGGATGCGATAATCGGAACGCATGAAGCCGGGATTTTGGGCCAGCTCGGGGTGGCGGCCGACATAGATGGTCCGACGGTTCCTCAGGAAATAATTGACGGAATCTGCCAGCTCGGGGTCAACATTGTGCATGATCAGGCCGATCGGGCCTATCGGATGCATCGGGTTATCGCCATACTGGTGATAGATATAGTAATTACGGTCGTCAGCCGGTTTCGGCACGGTCATCAAGACGCCTCCAGCACGTTTACATCATTGGACGCAATCATTATAATCGATTTTACTTGCCGCGGGAACCAACGCCCCCTTGTGCAGGTTGGAAAATTAAATCTGCCAAAGAGGCCGAAAGACTGGCCTTTTACCGATTGGAGTCATAATGTCGCTCAATTTTCGCAAAACTCGCTTTGTTGGTGTCGCGGCCAACCTCGGCCAGTGCCCGATGGACGGCCTGCCGGAGATCGTCCTCTCCGGTCGCTCGAATGTCGGCAAATCCTCCCTGATCAATACGATCGCTGGCCAGAAACAGCTGGCCCGGGTCAGCTCGACACCGGGAAAAACGAAACTGGTGGTCTATTTCAATGTCGAAGACAAGCTCTACCTGACCGACCTGCCCGGTTATGGCTTCACCAAGACCGGCCATCACAAAAAACAGGACTTTTCTTCGCTGGTGGACACCTATCTGACTGGCGAGCGGCCGATCGCCCTGGTGTTGCATTTGCTTGACATCCGTCATGAGCCATCCGGCCTTGATGTCCAGATGATCGCCTGGCTCGAGGCCAACGACATGCCTTACCGTGTGATCCTGACCAAATGCGACAAGCTGTCGCGCCAGCAGATCAGCCAGCAAGTCCAAGTCATGACGAAACTGCTCGATCTGGAAGAGGATGTCAATCTGATCGCTTTCTCTGCGCTGAACCGGACCGGGATGAGCGAGCTGCGTGAACTGGTCGCCTCTGTCGTTGGCGAAACGGCGGCAAGCGTTGACTGAGCGGGGTTACTTACTGGTGAAAACGAGCTTTTTGCCCAAGATGTAGTTCAGGACAATGACCACGATCTGCAGGCCGTATTTGCTGTATACAGGACTTAGAGCCAAAACCTCGACCAGGACAATCAGGCCGAAGTAGTCGACCAGCCCGGTAAAACCACGGGCAAAGACGAAACGGATGAATTCGCGGATTGAATCAAATCCCTGCCGGGTTTTGGTTTTAAATACAAAATGCTTATTGGTGAAATAGGCGAATAATTTCGCCAGGATCAGGGCGGCTAGATTGGCGAGCTGGTATTTCACATCCAGCACGTAGAGCAGATTGAAAACCCCGACATTGACGACGGTGGTCATCAGGCCGAAGACCAGATAGCTCAGAAGCTCTTGTTTGTGTTTGTGGTAAAAAGACTGGATCCACTTGAGCATAGATTGACTCGATTCCGGACTGATCTCAGAATTCATTTTTGCCCCCTGGCTTTGGATGCTTGCTCATCCGGAGGGACTTTGTGAAGGTCTTCGGAATCGAGGACTTGGCGAATGCTGTAAGGCGTTTCGATTTTCAGTCCGTAGTAGATCTTGGTCATCATGTCGGCGATCAGGCCGATCATCAGGAACAGAAAGCCCAGACCGATGAAAAACAGCGACATGTAGGGCTGCATGCTGTTGGACAGGTCCATCCTCTGGATGGCGAGCAAGACTGTCCAGAGTCCAAATCCAAATCCCAGCCCGAGGGACACAAGACCAAAACCGCCCAGTAGATGGAGCGGCCGGACGGCGTATTTGTTCCAGAACCAGACTGAAATCATGTCCAGAAATCCCTTGACCGTCCGTTTCCAATTGTATTTGGTCACTCCGCGCAGGCGAGGCCGATGATTGACTTCCAGTTCACCGATTTTATAGCCTTTGATTTTCAAAATCGCAGGGATAAAGCGGTGCATTTCGCCGTAGAGAGTGATGGTTGTAAAGCAGTCTCTTTTGTAGAGCTTCAAGGTGCAACCGCTGTCATGGATGTTGTCCTTGACCAGAATACTGCGCAGCAGATTGGCGACGCGTGAGACGAATTTTTTCGCCAGGCTGTCGTGCCGCTTTTTCCGCCAGCCGGAAACGATATCCAGGTCATTGACTTCCAAATAGTCCATCAGTTTGAGGATATCCGCCGGGTCGTTTTGCAGGTCACCGTCCAGGGTGGCGATGTAGGGGTGACGGGCGGCCTTGATGCCAGCATCCATGGCCGAAGTCTGGCCGTAATTTCGCCGCAGCTGGATGTATTTCAAGGGCTTCAGAGCGCGCGCAACCAAAGCTGTCTGGTCCGTGCTGCCATCGTCGACAAAGATGATCTCGAACTCACATTGGCCGCTCAGGGCCTTGACGATTTCCTGGTGCAGCGGAATGACGTTGTCCTGCTCATTGTACAAGGGAACAACCACTGAAATTGCCTTCATTTATTTAACCTCGTTGTTGGGGCCGACCCATTGGTAGACCGTCAGAATGGTTTCACCGGCGATCTTTTTCTCATAGAAGCGGACATAGGCAGGATTCCTGTCCAGGATATCCGGATCTTTTTGCCTTTTGTAATTATTGAAGACATAGACCGGTTGATGTGGGGCTGCTGCGGCTGTGCTGGCAATGGCTTCGAAGGGGATCAAGCTCATGCGGGCTCTGTCCTGTGGCTCCAGGATGCGAAAACTCTCCGAAACACTGGCAGCGCTGATTTCAGCTATCAGGATCTGACCGCTGGGCTCGGCGGTGACGATGGCCTCCAGGGCGGCCCGGTTCGAAAGTCCCCAGTAGTCGAGGTCGTATTGACTGCGCCAGTTGCTGCTTGCCAGGCTGTTGAAATAGACATTCTGCAGCGGATGGGCCTTGACCATCCAGACAGCTGTAGAGCCGAGGCTTATCATGACGATCGCGGTGAGCAGATAGGTCCAGATGCGCCTTTTACCTTTCAGCAATTGGCTGAGTGTGTACAGTCCGGTCAGGGCGATGATCAGAAACGCTGGATAGATGAAGTAGAGCTGGCGCCAGCCGTCGTACAGGACGGAGTTGAAGATCACGACGCTGACCAGGGGTCCCCAGAACAACGCCTGGAAAAATGTGTTCATGAGGGCATCGGACTGTTGCCAGAAACGCAGTTTGTGCTGGACGAGCACCCGGCGGAGCCATTCGATAAGTCCAACCAGGAACAGTCCCAGATACAGAAGCGGTGTCGTGAGGGTGATCCAGGCGAGGGAAAAATACCAGGGCAAATCGGTCGACAAGTAGTATCGTCCCATCAGCAGGACTTCCTTGGACCAGCGCTCAAAGCGAGACAAGCTTTGGAAGGCTATGACGAAATTCTCGAGGGGATTGCTCCAGAGCATTGGCCAGAACAGGATGGTCAGGGCCAGGCTGGCTGCCAGGTAGGCCGCGATTCGGCCCAGTCGTCTGGCCCAAGGTTCTGGTGCGATGTAGATTCTTTTCTGCGGCAAAAGGAGAAAAAAGATCGTTGCCGGAATCAGGACGATGCCCATGACGCGGGTGGCAATGGCCACTGCCGTGGCCAGGCCATGCACCAGTGTGCGTCCCAGTGTGGGCTTTTCAAACAGCGCACTGGCTGTGTTCATGGCGATCAGATAGGTCACCATAAAGACCAGATCCTTGGCATTGTAAAAGGCATCGGCAAACAGGCGCGGTGATAGGAAAAGCATAACTGTTCCTAAAAGCCCCCAGCGCCAGTCCTTCAAACGGCGCGTGACCAGCTGGTAAAAGGCGATCAGCCCGGCAAAGAAAACAAGATACGTCAGAAGATGCTTGAAGATGAAGATTTGCCGCGAATCATCGAGGCCAAGCAGTCGTTCCATGGTGTATGCGGCCAGATCGAACAGGACACCATGGTCCCGGTCTGAATAATCAGCCATGGCTGGGATTGAGTCTGGGAAAGTGACCTTTAGGCCAACCGTTTCGGCAACATAGTTGGCTGTGACCACGGCACGATAATGGCATGCCTCTTCATCGTTGGACAAGCCGTAATCCTGGTAACTCAATAGCCCTGTCAGCAGCAGGATGGCAAAAACAACGACGATACTGAATGTTTTAATTTTCACACGCATGTGGCCATTGTAGCAAATTTGGCTGGAGATGAATAGTGGCTGATTGGGCTGGCTCTTTGCTTATTACCGTGAAAAGTTAGCAGAGGAATGGTACTGGATAGGAAAGGTGGAGCCGACCAACGGCGAGAAAAATCATGGTTCGGTATCCTTCATAGGTTCTGAATCCTCTGGCTTTGC
>JAQUEY010000026.1 GCA_028684955.1 Eubacteriales bacterium | reverse complement strand
TAAAGCCGTGCCAGGCACCATTTTTGAAAATGGAAATGGAACAAGCTGTAAAGGCTAACAGTCGCAGGCGTTTTATAGGATTGCAAATTCAAATTTCTTAACCTGGTACCGGATCCAGTTGCCGGCAGTAGTGCCAGGTCCACGACCGAGCCGGATCCCCTGCACATAGACTGACTACCCCCTAAGCCTTGCCCCGCAGACCAAAATATTTTATACTAAGAGAACAAATGTTCTCTTGGTTTTATCTTATTTGGGAAGTAGGGATGTTGATGGCACGCCGTGTGACGGTCAAGGTGGTGGTGGAAATCGATGAAGAGGGGCAGAGCCGGCCACAGTCGCTGACCTGGGAGGATGGCCGGCGTTTCATGATCGATCGTGTGCTCGATGTGCGGCCTGCTGTCGCGCTCAAGGCCGGCGGCTCTGGCCTGCGCTATACCTGTCGGATCCTCGGCCGCGAGGTCTATCTGTTCAATGACCGCGGCCGCTGGTTCATGGAGGGGCGGGATGTTTGAGCCCCTGGCGGCGACTGCTTGTCTCGCCCCCGCCCCACGGGCATCGGACACCTCACGGACACTTGAACATTTGTTCCTTTCGTGATAAAATCAATTTGCTGGCTCAGGCTATTTATCTCAGCCTGGTGCCAACCCGGTAATACGGGGGCGTACTGGTTTCGACGGGGTCGTTGAGACTGGGGAAGCGGGTAGAGGATCCTCGTCGGCCTCTCAAAAAAACGAGGAAAAGCATAATTGCTAACAAACCACAACTCGTAGCAGCCTAATCGCTCTACCGTCAGGCCATCCGATCTGCTGGATGGATCCCTGGCGTCAGATAGCAGACCTTACCTGTCGGCAGGTTAAACGGGGAAACGGATTCATCTAAGCTTTGCGATGGATGTGTAGATATGAAGCTACCGGACGGTTGAGCCTGTCAATGGGCGATACCAGAGGGGAATACTCCAAACATTGACTGCACCCGGAGATGCTCCAGAGGATAGGGTTTCGGACAGGGGTTCGACTCCCCTCGCCTCCACCAAAAATTAAAAGAGCCTGGCAATTGCCAGGTTCTTTTAATTTTCATAGTTTGAATTCATTCGACTTTTTGACAATCCTCTTATCAACTTATTTGTAGTATTTGTCGATTCCTCCATACCCAATCAGTTTGTTTTCCCTTGTTTTACTGATGAAGTTTTCCAGACGTTTTTTGAACTCCATAGGGCGCTTCCTCGCTGCGTGGATATAGGCAAGCCTAATCCGTTTGTAGGCTTCCGGAAATTTTACATAGTTCTGCCAAACCACTTGATCACTCTTGATTGCTTCCACAATATCCTCAGGGAATTCGTATGGTTCTTTTATGACATCCAGAATGGCATCTCTTACCTTCGGGTGAATCATCCCTTGGTTTTCAAGCCAGATCAGCCTTTCGATATTTGCTCTGGAGTATCCGCTGCCCGATCTTCTTGGAGAAAACCGCTGAATTCGATGTAATGAATCCAATCGCTTAATTGTGCTGTCAATCCAGCCAAAACAGAGTGCTTCCTCCACAGCATCGTTATAGGAAAGCCCTTTTTCTCCTGACTCTTTCAGCGGAAAAACAAACCATATTTCTTTTTCTTTTTCAAAGTGTTCAGCAAGCCATTCCCGCCAATTCTTCCTGTCACTTGTATAAAAAGTATTTGAATGTTCCATGTTTTCTCCAATCAGGATTTTGTCCGGCCAAACTGCACGGCGACTGATCCGGACGCTTTCAGGTCCCCGTCGAAATGATTTGCTCTGCGGGTTGGGCAGCGAAACACTGTTCTGTTGCATAATGAAAGCACGCCAATAAAAAATCCATGGCTTCCATCGCGACTTTTGATTTTGGAGAGACGATGTCAAAACCATGAAAACACCCGTCGAACACTTTGTAGCGAACCGGTATGCCTGCTGCGGACAATCTCTCGAAATACTGGATCGTTTCATCGCGAAACGGCTCGATGCTGCCGACAAAGGAGCAGGCAGGCGGGAGACCGGTGAGGTCGCGGCATCTGGCCGGCGCGGCATATTCAGGGACAGATGCCTGGCCAAACCAGTCGCCCAGGTACAGCCGCCAGCCAATTTCATTGGATTTTGAGTTCCAGACCGGCGCATCGTTGTCTGTAGCAGACGCTGTCGTCATTCTGTCATCCAGCATGGGGTAGAGTGGCATTTGGAAAGCGATGGCGACCTCTTTTTTGTCCCGCGCGTAAAGAGCGACTGCAACGGCCAGGCCGCCCCCTGAACTTTCTCCACCGACCATCAGCTGATCGTCACGCATCCCATAGGCACTGCCATTGTTTTTCAGCCAGAGCAATGCGGTATAGCTGTCCTCCAGGGCAGCCGGATAGGGGGCATCGATTGATAGACGATAGTCTGGCGAGACCACCACACAACCGCTTGAATTCACAAAACGTTCAATCATCCGTTCGCTCTGTTCCGGTGTTCCTAAAGCGTAGCCACCCCCGTGAAGCCATAAGAGTCCTGGCACATTTTGACGCGGCATCTGAGGCGAGTAAACACAAAGACGGAGCAGGCTTTCATCCTCACGGGTAAGGAAAATCTGCTCATATTTGAGTGGACTGCGGCATTTCCCCTTCAGGGTCTTTAATGCAGCATTAGCCATGCGAAATTTCCGTTCAGTGAAGCCGGGCAACAGCAACCGGATCAGGATACCAGCGTTTCGCAACTCAGGACGTATCTCGGATGAATCGATGGACATGGAAATCCTCCGGCGTGATTTGTTCATACAAAAGATTATAAACTGTATGGCTTTCTCGGGGCGATATTCAACCCTTCGCAGGAAAAATCCGGGAAATCATGCAAACCATCCCATGGACGTTCCAACCACACAGTCAACGGGGCTGTCAGGATGTGACAGGCCCCGTTTACTGGATGGTTGGCTGTGCGTGTTTCAGGTTTTAAAAAATGTGCATGATGCAAACTCCATGGGTTGCTTAATAACGCGGGCTTTTGACGTTGAGGACGGAGAAAGCAACTCCCTGGTCGGCCCACAAGGCCATGGTGGTTCCTGGCGGGCAGGGGATGATGTCTTTTTCCGTGACGACGGCTTTTTCTTCGCCGATTTGCAGAGTTCCCGTGCCTTCGACGATGTAGAAAAACACGTGGACCGGAACGTTGTGGTGCGGGACATGGTCTCCAGGCCTCAGGGTGAGGTTCATGATCTTGGTGGCCTCGACGTTATACAATTCCTTGACGGTGACGCCTCTGGGATTGACGAAACCTTCTTTTTCGTGCATGCGGATGATGTCCATGGGAATGCTCCTTTCCTTGTTCAGCGGGTGCTGATGGCTTGTTTGATAAATGTTTTCAGTTCGTCGCGCAGCGACAAGGGATCGTGGTGGCAGCAGATCTGCCGTTCATAGACCGCGCTGCGGATCATGTGGAAAATCAGGTGGGAGACCAGGCGGGCATCCAGGGGCCGGATCTCACCTTGGCGTTGGCCTTGTTCCAGAATGGCTTCGAAAGCTTTAGGGAGGTCTTCTTCGAAGGATCTGACCCCGGGCAGATCGGCAAGCTGGGGATTCTGGCTTTCGCGGATCAGGACGAGGGCCAGGGATTCGTCAGCAGCGAGCTGCCTGAAATGCTCGTCGATGAAGGCCATCAGGACGTCAACTGAGCTGGGGAGTCTGGCCTGCAAGTCCAAAAGATGGGCCATGCGACTGGCAAAGGCGTCCTTGAACAACTGGTCGATCAGGCCTTTTTTACTGCTGTAATGGACGTACAGGGATCCGACGGCAACGCCAGCCTGGTCAGCAATGGCCCGCATGGAGGCTGCTCCATAGCCAGCGCTGGCCAAAAGGCTCACAGCTGCTTTCATGATGGTGTCTTTCAAGGGCAAACTCCTTTGGGCGAGAAAATGAATGAACGTTCATTCATAAGGTAGCGCGAAAATTCATATTCGTCAAGTGGGGTGCTAATTATTGAAAATTGGAATAATCAATGCAATTCAAAGTGATTTTTGGTACTGGTCAGGATGCCTTCATGACTAAGCTTGGATAATTCAACCGACAGGCCGCTGCGATCGACGGCCAGGTAATCAGCAAGTTGCTGGCGGTTGAAGGGGATTGTGAACTCACCGCCACCGGATTTCTTGGCTTCGAGTGACAGATAGGCCAGGACTTTTTCCCGGGTCGTGCGCTTGGAGGTGCATTCGATTTTCTGGGTGAGGGCAATGTTCTTCTGTGATACAATCTGGAGCATGTTGTGGATCAGGCTGCCGTGGTAGGAACAGACCAGGGAGCAGGGCATGGCCAATTTGCGGCAGTCGATGAACAGGAGGTCGCAGTCCGCTGTGGCCAGAACACTGACCGTCAGTTTTCTTGTTTCGGCACAGGCAAAGGATTCACCGAACAGATCGGCCGGACCAATGACAGACAAGATGCTCCGATTGCCGTAATAGTCGTCCTGGACGACTTGGACTTGGCCGGTAAGGACGATACCGAAATGATCGATCTGCTCACCAAAGCTAAACACCGTCTGACCTTTTTCATAGTGGCCGATCCTGGCTCCGAGGCAGGGTAGCAGGGCCAGCAAACCGGCATCCTGGATCCCTTTGAACAGGGAGACTGTTTTTAATAATTCGACATGGCTGGCAAAGGGGGAGACCTGTTCAATCGATTCCATGATTGTGTGTACCTGACTCCAGTAGTGTTGAAAATTCAACAGGCTTACGACGCAAAGATGTGTAGAATTCATACATGGAACAATTTTAACGCAAGAGATGAGCACAAGGAAAGAATCAACGATGACAAATCCCTATTTCAAAGTGTCTGATACCATTTATGCCATCACAGAGCAGTATCCGGAGGCGATTGACCTTTTGGCCAATGCGGGTCTGGAGCAGATGCGGGACAAAGGCCAGCGTGAAACCTTGGGCAAGGCCATCACCCTCGAGCAAGCGCTGCAGATGAAAAAAGCCAACGTCACTACGTTCGCCGAGCATCTGGTGGAGGTCATCCAGAGCAACCGTACCCGCGTCGATGCCGCGCTGGCCCATCAGGAAAAAAATGCCGCTGCAACGTTGCGCATCCAGGGCGTCCTGCCCTGTCCTGTCCGGATCCCTTTGCTGGAAGGTTTTGAGAAATGGTTGGCCACCCAGGACGAGGCCCTGAAGCAAGATCTGGATTATCAGCTGCAGACCGCCTCGATGGGGGTGGACTGGATCAAGGACACCCTCAAGGTCACCAACTCTCCCGATGCCCTGACCGACCTGTTCATTTCCGCCGGCTTTGACCTGTTTTTCGACAAAGAGCTGATCGGGAAATTTCGCACCCAGGGCGTTTTCCATGATCTGACCCCCTACCAGGTGTACAACAAAGACTTTGAAAACGACCGGATCAATCTGCGTGATCCAGATGGCCACTATTCGATGCTGGCCGTGGTTCCAGCCGTTTTCCTGGTCAACCAGGATGAACTCAAGGGCCGGGAGATGCCGACCAGCTGGGCGGACATTCTCAAACCGGAGTTTGAAAATGCTGTCTCCCTGCCGATTGGCGATTTTGATCTGTTCAATGCGATCTTGCTCAACATCTACAAAACTTACGGCCGCACTGGGATCGAAAAGCTCGGCAAGAGCCTCTTGAAGAGCATGCATCCGTCGGAGATGGTGCGCTCGCACGCCAAGAAAACCGACCGGCCGGTCGTCACGATCATGCCGTATTTCTTCACCAAGATGACCAGAAACGGTGGCCCGATGAAAGCCATCTGGCCCGCAGATGGCGCGATCATTTCCCCGATTTTCATCCTGTCCAAGGCAGAATCCGCCGCCAAGCTCCAGCCTTTTGTCGATTTTTTCACCTCGAAAGAGGTCGGAGAGGTGCTCTCACACCAGGGGCTGTTCCCCAGCGTCCATCCAGAAATCGACAACCAGATCCCCCAGAGCAACCCCTACCTGTGGCTGGGCTGGGACTACATCAAGCAGCATGATATCGGCGAACTGATCAAGGAGCTGGAAGCTATTTTCCAGAACAGCATCAGCACCGGCGAGGTGGACGCATGAACTTGGTCACGGTTTCCGGTCCTCCGTCATCCGGCAAGACGTCGGTCATCTTGAAGACGATCCAGGCCGTCCAGCAGCGTGGCCTCAAGGTCGGTGTCGTCAAATTCGACTGCCTGCACACCGACGACGACGTCCTGTATGCCAAAGCCGGTGTCCCAGTCAAAAAGGGCTTGTCCGGGGCTCTCTGTCCGGACCACTTTTTCGTCAGCAACATCGAAGAAGTCGTGCAATGGGGTGTCAAGCAGGACCTTGACTTGCTCGTGACCGAAAGCGCTGGTCTATGCAACCGCTGCTCGCCCTACATCAAGGAGGTCCAGGCGGTCTGCGTGATCGACAACCTCAGCGGCATCAACACGCCGAAGAAAATCGGCCCGATGCTCAAATCAGCGGACGTTGTGGTCATCACCAAGGGCGACATCGTCTCCCAGGCCGAACGCGAAGTGTTTGCCTCCCGGGTCAGCTCGGTCAATCCCCGGGCGATCGTGATGCATATCAATGGTCTCACTGGCCAGGGTGCCTTTGAACTGAGCACCCTGCTCCATGACGGCGAGATCGACATCGATACCGTCAAGGGCAAAGAACTGCGCTTCTCAATGCCGTCCGCCCTGTGTTCCTACTGTCTCGGTGAGAAGCGGATCGGCGATGATTACCAGATGGGCAACGTTCGCAAGATGGAAATGGAAGATTGACATGATCACGAAAGAAACCCTGAAGCATAAAACGCTGGGCGCCATCCTGGCGGAGTATCCCTTTACGTTGACCTTTTTTGAAAACAACAAGCTGCATCTGGACGGGCATGAATCCTCAACCTTGGCTGATTACCTGCAGCAGTTTGATGAAGAAGCAATCGAGAACTGGGCGATTGATATCGAAAAAATCGAAGGTGACCTTTTCGCATACATCCACCAGATGCTGAGCTTCCTTGGGATCAAGGAAGAGACGGGTGTGGACTCTCTGACCATCCTGGCCGGGCAGGACAAATCCGGCCAGAAAGAAACCTTCGAGTCCCTGACCATCCGCAAGAGCGACATCATTGCCATCGTAGGACCCACTGGATCCGGCAAGTCGCGCCTGCTGGGTGACATCGAGTGGACAGCCAATGCGGATACGCCCACCCGGCGCACCATCCTGATCAATGGAGAACTGCCCGACAAGAAATGGCGCTTTTCCTCCAGTAACAAACTGGTGGCCCAGCTGTCCCAGAACATGAACTTTGTCATGGACCTGACCGTGGGTGAATTCATCGAACTTCATGCCAAGAGCCGTCTGGTCGAAAATGAAGCTGAAGTGATCGCCAAGATCATCGAAGCGGCCAATCATCTGGCCGGCGAAAAATTCAGCCTCGAAACACCGGTCACTTCCCTGAGTGGTGGCCAGTCCCGGGCCCTGATGATTGCAGACACGGCGATTCTCAGCACTTCGCCGATTGTCCTGATCGACGAAATCGAGAATGCCGGTATCGACCGCCAGAAAGCTTTGAAACTGCTGGTGGGTGAAGAAAAGATTGTCCTGATGGCGACCCACGATCCGACCCTGGCTCTGATGGCTGACAAACGGATCGTCATCAAAAATGGCGGGATTGCCAAGATCCTTGAGACCACAACGGAAGAAAAAACCGTTTTGAAAAAACTGGAAAAAATGGACGCTGTCATTCGCGAGCTGCGGGCGGACCTGCGGGCGGGTGAACACGTGAAGGGAGACTACGAGGATGCATGATGGATGTTCGGGAAGTTTTGGTGATGGCAAGCAGGTCGTCGACAAGGTCAGGATGATGGGGTTTTCCAATCAGCCGATGCCTGTCCCGCTGCCCATAACTTGTGACTGTGGCGAGACTTTTGACATGGAGACGTTCGAAGCCGTGTGCCCCCGGTGCGGCATGGTTTTCGGCGTGACCCCCTGCCACGCCTTTGATCCGTCGAATGTCGCTGCGGCCGGAGTCGGATACTGAAAAAGGTCCGGTCTGGTCAGTGTGTGCACAAAAAATCCCCTCGGGCTGGAAGGCTCCGAGGGGATTTTTTACAAATGAGATCAAGGCTGGAGAACTCTCCGGCTATTTGAACAGTCTGGCGATGACTTTGATCGCGACGAAGAAGAGGACGAGGACAATAAAGACGCCTGCCAGGCCGACTGCAGCCACAAAAAGGCCCTGATCGATGAGCGATGCTTGTTTGAGTTGTTCAATCATAGGTTACCTCCTGGTTTTCCAAAAATCACATGCCGCGACCGGCCAGCAAGGTGACCAGGGCGATGACGAGGCCACCGGCCACGATCGAGCCGAGCTGTCCCGCCACATTGGCGCTGACGGCCTGCATCAGGATGAAGTTGTGTGGGTCCTCGGCCTTGGCGATTTTCTGGATCACCCGGGCAGACATCGGGAAAGCTGAAATACCCGCGGCACCCACCATGGGATTGATTTTGTTTTTCAGGAACAGGTTCAAAAACTTGGCGAACAGGACGCCGCCAGCCGTATCGAAGACGAAGGCGATCAGGCCCAGGACCATGATGGCAGCGGTGTTCCACTGCAGGAACTGGTCGGCGATCATGGTGGAACCGATGGTGATGCCCAGGAGGATGGTCACAAGGTTGGACAGCTCATGCTGGGCCGCCTTGGACAGGCGCTCCAGGACGCCACATTCGCGGATCAGGTTGCCAAACATCAGAGAGCCAACCAGGGGCACACTCATCGGTACGATGATGCCGGCAATGATCGTGATCGCGATCGGGAAGATGATCTTGACCGTGGTTGAAACGGAATGCTCATGGAAATCCATGCGGATTTTCCGTTCCTTTTCTGTGGTCAGGGCATAGATGACGGGCGGCTGGATGATCGGGACCAGCGACATGTAGGAATAGGCAGCGACTGAGATCGGGCCCATGTATTCGCGCAGATTGAAATGGTTAGCGACGTAGAGGGTTGTCGGTCCATCGGCTGCACCGATGATGCCAACCGCCGAGGCCAGGCGCAGAACCAGGTTGGGATCGGTTATACCAAGGAGAGGCAGCAGGCCGATTGTGATCAGGAAGGTGGCAAAGATGCCAAACTGGGCGGCAGCACCGAAAAAGATCATGTACGGGCTGGTCAACAGCGGAGTAAAGTCGATCATGGCTCCGACTGCAATGAAGATCAGGATCGGGAAGAGTTCGGTGGCGATACCGGCATCGAACAAGATCTTGAGAAAGCCTGGCTCAACATCTGTACCAACCACAGCCGCCATGCCTTCGACAACGGGTGGCAAATTGGCCAGGATCGCGCCAAAGCCGATCGGCAACAGCAGCGCTGGCTCATAATCCTTGGCGATGGCCAGATAGATCAGGATTCCGGCAATGGCGAACATGACCAGTGACTTGATGCCAGCAGCAGTCCCGAAATAGAGAACTCCACTGAAAATTTCCGCAAGCAGTTCCAACATGATGAATGACCATTCCTTTCAATGAATTCTGCCATGGGAGGAAGGACTGGTCAGGCGTACGGAACTTGATGCCAAAACCGAGATGCCAAAATTCCCACGTTTTTCATTATACACAAAAGATGAAATCTATTCGCCAAAATCTCCGGTGTATTCAACTAAAATAGAGCTTTTAACCCCTTCAAGGTCGGCCAGCTGGGTGACGAAGGCTGTATTCCCCCCCCGGAATCGCACCTGGTATGTCAGCTCCGTGAGGTTTTTGGTGCTGGTCTTGTTTTTCAGTGTCTTGCGCAACGGATGCAGGATGCGCTGGACCTCTTCATTGGCTGCTGGTTCAAATTTGACAATCAGCAAGTAGGCGTGTGCGGAGGGACGCATCTGGACAATCAGGATGTAGACCAGGGAAATGAACACCGTAGCAACAAAGGCCACGATGTAGAGCCCGGCGCCACTGGTGATCCCGACGGCTATGGCAAAAAAGAGAAATCCGACATCAAGCGGATCCTTGACTGCAGTGCGGAAGCGGACGATGCTCAACGCACCAACCATGCCAAGGGAGAGGAGGATGTTGGAGCTGATGGTCATGACGATGAACGCTGTGACCAGCGCAACCATGACCAGCAGTACGTTGAAACTGTTGTTGTAGACGATGCCACGATAGAAGAACTTGTAGACGACATAGATGATCATGGCATTGAGGAAGGCGGTCAGCAGCGACAGCGCAATTCCGCTCAGGGAAAGATCGACCAGCTGGCCGTTCTCCAGAAAACCTTTTTTGAAAATATCGACAAAACTAGTCATGTTGACGGACCCTTTCTCGCCTGTTCTGGCACAATACATATTTGGAAATGGCAAACCGCTGCAATCCTTGGTCGGCAATCAGCTGGTGAATGGATCGGGGCAGGAAATCATCGTATTTGACCTCCATGACCAGGATTCCCGGCGGCAGGACCGGACTTAAGACCAGGTCTGGTGCGAACAAATCCTGGCCGTGTAACGAGGCAGCAATGGCTTTGTCGAAGGTGATCCGGACATTGCCAGCTTCGGCCAGATAGGCTTCCCTTGTATATTCGACGATGGTCGCAGGCCGCAGCAGCTTGATTTTGCGCAAACCATAAAAGTTGGTACAAAACAATTCATCCCGCTGGAGCAGGAAATCATCGTCCTCCTGCAAAATCTGATCATACTCCGCGCGACTCAGGCGTGTGCTGGTCTTGGCGGTCAAATCATCGTACTTGGCCTTGTTTTCCAGCTTGATGAAGGTATCGTTGTGGTCATAGATCCGGATGCGGAATTTTTCCCGGAAGCGCACCCCGTCGATTTTTTCCCGTTTGGCGCTGTGGTGCATGTCGTCAAAATAGAGGCTCGATACGACATAGCCTTCTTCCTGGCGCATGTTTTCATCCGGCTGGAGGACCGGTTTTATCCGCTCGCGCAGGCGCAGATAGGTCTGTTTAGTCAGGAAAAACTTGTACTCATGGCGCAAAGGCCGTCCCTGATGGTTCATGGTCTCACTGCCCGCCTAACTGGACTTGGCGCACACCGTAGTGGACATTGCCTCGATTCGGATCTTTGTATGAGTCGAGAGAAATCTGCGTGTTTCCAGCTGAATCGATCACGGTGACTGCCATGTAATACGTACCAGCCTCAATCGGATGTATGGAGTCAAAGTACGGTTCCGCTATCGTCATACTGTCCAAAATGACCTGTTCCAGATCAGGATCTTTAGCCAAAATCAGTCTGTATTTCAAAGTGTTTTGCTGCAAGTCACGTGAAGATTCCCAAGAAAATCGATATCCTTGGCCACTTCTTTGCGGCTCAGCTGTAAAGACTGGCAAGGGATATTCCAGCGACTTCTTATAGAGTTGATAATTTTTTTCTATTTCTCCAGGGAACTGGTCCAGATAGGAATTCAATTCATTCGGGGGGAAATCCAATAAGCCAAGGTCAGGGGGACGGACCATGAACTGGTTCAAGATGGGTCGATAGGGTTCTAACTGGTTCATGATCCTGTCTTCTGCAAAGATAGTTTCCCGCAAGGATTCAATTTTCTGAGTCAATTTGTCCACATGAGACTGGTCTAGAAAATAGCGCCGATGGAGCAGGACCCCCGTGTACTGTTGAAACCCTCGCAGAGAAGCAGGTACTTGGTAGTTGCTGGTGTATGCCCCGAAATGAAAGGTTCCATCATAGTCCCACGGGAGGAAATACCAGGTCAATGAATTGCTGGGGCTATAAAGCATGAAATTGTGATCGATTGTATCCCCGTTGCCAAGCAGGATATTGGTTCCCATCCAAGTCAAATAATTTTCTTCATTGAAATACAAGGGGAAGATCGAGGTGAAATCTTCATTGAGATTATTGATGTGTTCAATCATTTCAAGAAGTTTTGAATGATCTTTGGCTTCACGAATGCCAAGGACTGTTTCAAAAGACGCTTCATCATAATCAGGGTGATCTACATTCTTCAGGGTGTCATACACTCTGAATTCAAAGCTTTCAGCCTTGTAAACGGTTCCGTCTGGATCCAGGCCATGAGACTCAAGATATGTTTTGTTGGGCTGTTCAACCAGCGTGTAGAGTCCATAATCCAAGTAGACTTGCGAGTTATCTGCCATGGCGTCGCGAAGATACAAATGGACAAATCGAGTCCTCAGACTGGCAAAATTGTCCAGTTTCTCCATCATGTCCATAGAGAATTTATTTGCGATCTTGCTGGTATCATAGACATGCTTGTTCAAGTTTAAAATCCGCAAACCCTGTAAAGAATCTTTTTGATCCAACAGTTCAACCCTGAATGATTTCACTGACGCCCCGCGGGCAGAATTCCCTCTGACTCGGATATTCGCATTGACCAAATCCGTGTCAATCAAAGGGGACAGTGCACCATCATTAGCAGAGATGACAACATTTGCATCCAAGGTTGGATTGAAATCTTGAGCAAACGCTTGGTGATAATCAAAAATGGAGAAATCGATTTGCCCCTCTGGCGTATCTGTTGGGAAAACTGTCAGATAAATCGCATCAACACCACCATCTGGATCTGATTGGTAAATGACTTTGTTTTCTTTCAAAGGCATGCCATTGAGTGCACTGTCCTCGAGGGTCCAGGTGTCGATTGTCAAATCCTCTGCGACATCGTAAAGTGAGACTTTTTTCTGGCTTTGCTGGAACAAGAACATAAACACGATCAAACCGACCGCGAAGGACAGACTGACCAGGATAACTGCAGAACGATGATTGATCCTTTTCACACATGACCTCGTTTAGTTGACGGATTCATTCCACTCAGGTTTTAGTCCGGCAAAACAGTTGTGCATTGATGTTTCCCAGATAATTGCGCAAGCGCAGGAAGGCATAAATCCAGCCGGCTATTCCACCGGCCAGGAGCGGCAGGGGATAATAGGAGATGCCAAGCCGGAGGACAACCAGCGTTGCTACCAGTGTCACTGCAAAGAAAACCAGCATGGTTTTCAGGCTACCAGCCTGATCATCAAAATAGTAAAGGAAAACGGTTGTGAAGTACATCAGATTGGTGGTGTAGAGGCTGATGCTCAGGATGGGGAAATAATTGAGCACCAGGCCGCCGTAGCCAATCATCGGCAGGAAAATAATACCGAGTGAGGTTAGCAACAAGGTGATGATCAGCTGGACTTCGTAGATGTAGAAAAGTTCCAGGTTCATCGTCCGGACCATGCTGACCCGGTTTTTCTCAATCATGCCGTAAGTACCGTGGGTCAGGCTGGAGACATAGCGCTGGTATTTTTCAAAGAAATTGGTTTCGACTTTGACGACAAAGATGATGGTTGTGGAAACATTGGCCAAGATGGCCAGGAACATGGCCATGTCATAGGCCGGAGCGACCCGGAAAATGGCAACCGGTGTCGAAAGTTCAGAGAAAAACCAGAAAATCACCGTGGGGAGGTAGAGGGTCAGCATGTAGACAAGCCCACCCCAGAACAACATCAGATTGCGCCGGAAATGCCCCAGGAAGAGGAAATAGGTTTTGGCTGAGCCTTTGAAGAAAGTCAGGACCAGATAGATCAGAATGATATCGATCAGGGAAAAAGCAAGCAGCATGCCAAGAAGGATAGAGAGTAGCAGATCCAGCTGCAACAAGTGATGGAAGGCAAAGAATGAGGCGATTCCCAGCAAAACACTGACCAGAAAGGCCAGACTGATCCGGCCGTATTCCTTGATCGCCGAGATGAAATTCATCACACTGTAGGTGATGGCAATGACCAGGTAGAGAGCGTCATAAGCCAGCAGGAAACCAGGCTGGACATCGGTGTGGCGCCACAACATCCAGGTGATCGCACCACCGGCCAGGGCGGCCAGTGAGCTCACCAGGACCAGCGAACCCATCAACGCGGCTGGCACATTTTCCACTGAGCCATCATTGATCTGGTCAGCGATGAACCGGGACAGGATCGTGCCGGTTGCGCCCGCAATCAGAAGATTGACCAAAAACAAATAGAACAGAGAGGCCGAGAAAAACAATCGATCCCCTTCGCTGGCCCCATACTGATCGAGGCTGTAGGTGATCAGCAAGAGCATGGCGATGAATGTCAACGTGGGTCCTATCGTGGTGAATGTGGCAAAAAAGACCCCTTTCAATTTGGCAGTCATCGAATTTTCCGAAAAAATCTTGCGTAATTTGAAGCCTATTCCTGCCATGTCAGTCCCCCTGGCTGTGCTGGGCTACGGTCAGCCACTGTGCGTACAGCTCTTGATATTGCCGGAGAAAATCGTTTTTCTGGTACAAGCGCTGCATGCGTTTCTGTCCGGCCAGTCCCATCTGCCTGCGCAAGGATGGGTTGCGGGCCAGTTCGACGATTGCCTGAGAGATGCGCTCCACATCCATGACGGGTACGACACGGCCAGCTTCACCCAGGTCATCTGATTTTGTTCCGAGGAGCAATTCCTGGCAAGCTCCGACATGGGTGGCGACCTGGGCAATCCCGGCGGCCATTCCCTCCATGACTGCCAGGGGCTGACCCTCGCTGATGCTGGTCAGAAGCATCAGGTCAAATCCGGCCAAGTGATCGCGGACTTGGACTCGTCCGGCAAACGACACCTGGCGTGTCCCCAGTTCAGCCAGCAGCTGCTGGCACTCCCTGGCGTACTCAAGATCCTCATCGAGCGGGCCGCAAATCACCAGTTCGAGCTGGGGGACCTGCTTTTGGGCATGATCAAAGGCCAGCAGCATGGTCTTGATGTCCTTGATCGGCACCACGCGGACAACCGCACCCACACGGATGGATGCCCGGTTGCGCTCCGGCTCGGGCAGCGTGGCGAACACAGCCAGGTCGACGCCATTGGGGATCACCTGGGTTTTTTCCAAAGGACAGCCCAGCTCGATTTGCAGGTTCCGGTTGTGCTCAAACAGGGCAATCACGCGATCTGCCTTGAGATAGGCGATCCGGGCCAGCTTGTAGAAGAAACGGATCCAGAGCATTTTGAAATCGCCGATCACCCACTCGGCCTTGATGATTTCTTCTTCCCGTTCCCGCGTGTAGATACCATGTTCGGTGATGATCAGCGGCTTTTTTGTGACATGGGCCGTGACACTGCCGATCAGACCTGCATAGCCCGTTGAAACGGCGTGATAGAGGTCTGCAGCGGGAAAATCATCAGCAAGGACTTTCATCAGCGGAAAATACATAGAGCGCAAGTTCCACAGATAATCATTAAAGACGGTGCGGCTGTACTCTTTCTGGTACAGATCGACTGCCAGGCTGAAAAACGCCTCGCCCATCAGCACATCGACCAGGCGCAGGCGATAACGCTGGATCAGATCCAGAATGGACTGCCAGGCGATTGCAGCATCTTCATCCAAGACCAGGGCTTTCAGGGCTTCCCGCTCATTTTCTGTGAGCTTTTGTTTGCCTGGGCCAGGCTTGAACGGATAATCCTCCAGATAGACTGTCCGGATATCGAGGAGATTGGCCGGCAGGTTGTATTTGTATTCATTCATTTCCCTGCGGTTGGTGGCGATGCTCCAGATGACAAAATCATATTCGGAAAACTGTTCGACCAGCATCTGGATCCAGGTGGAGACTCCGCCAGCGACATAAGGGTAGCTGCCTTCACAAATCAGGCAGATCCGTTTACGAGTTGCTTGTTTTTCCATCGGCAGACCCTCCGGTGTTGGATAATTCCAAGGTGAATTGTGGTGTTTCGGCAATAACCAGGCTGTAGGTGCTGTTTATGGGCTGGACAGTCGCCCCTGTTGCCCGCTCGACAGGCGTCCGGCTGCGGATGAAGAAAGCTTGTCCAGGTGTGAAGTTCTGGCACGTGACGGTTATCTGGCCAGCGGTTGTCTGAGTGGTGTACATCAGCTGGCTGGTTGCGGCCAGGTTACTGGCTGCCGGAGAAATGGTCAGGCTGGAGAGCCAGCGCACCGGGGCGAAAAACTGGTCACACAGTTCATCATAAGCGTCATCCAGCTCGTTCCAGTTGCTGTCTTTCTCCGGAACAGTGAACAGGTAATTGACATCGAAACTGTGCGAGACCAGGCCTCGCAAGGTTAGCTGTGACAAGTAGGCCAGATAGGAGTCCCGGTCCACCTTGAACCCATCCGTGATGGTTGGAAACAAGGTGATCGCAGCATCTTTGACCAGTACATCCAGGACAGCCTGTTTGGCAGGGCTGGCAAAAAAATCGAGTGGATACCTCAAAATGGCAATCTCCGGAAATTCTTTCCGAATCGCTGCCAGATGCTGGAGATCACAGGTGCCATACAAGGGGTAATAACTGCGCAGGGCATAGTTGGGCAGAGAATCTCTAAAAAACGTGGCCAGGTCTGCGACTCTTTCCTCTGTCAGCTCAGATATCCCGTTGTGGTCACCTGCGAGCATGATTTCACCGTCCAGCTTGAGAACTTGCTTGTTGACAAAAGAAAACGTCTGCAGATTAACCTGGCTGATCTTGAATGGATTGGCATCGATGCCGATGAAACTGGTCGTGTAAGCAAGATCCAGCAAGGCCGCTTTTTGCTCAAAAATGTTCCAGAGCTGGTCGCGGACAAACGATTCGGCGCTGCGACCATAATACTGGAAGGAAAGGTTGTCGTTGCTGTCAAACAGAGGTGGAGCTGCATCGAGGGCCACGACCTTGGCATTGACGATTGGATAGACCAGCTGGCCGGCCACTTCTCCCAGCACAGGAATTAAAAAACCTGCGGTTACGGGATTTTCCAGCATGGGGCCAGACATGACACCCACCTGGCCATCTTCGTAGGGATGAACCCAGGCCAGCGGCATGCCATCTGTCGTTTCAATCAGAACCTGGGCAGCTGCCTGTAGCCGTACATTCAGTGCCATGAAAGCATCAAGGCCGATTATGTCCGTTTCGGGGTAAGGCAACGTGCCTTCGCAAAACCGCAAGGATTTGACCTCGGAAAAAGTCCCGCGCTCCCGGATCCCCAGCAGGGGGTCGAAAAATGTCTTGTTATAATCCGGAGAAAGCCCGGCAGCGAGGATCAGGTCGCCTCCTGTGCGGACAAATTCGGCCAGGTCTTGGGGATCATAGATCTGTTCGAGATCACTGACGATAACGATCAAGGTTTCGCCCAGTTTCAAGTCGTTGGCCTTGAGCACGTCTCGTGTGCGGTAGGACAGACCCAGAAAATCCAGGACGGCCAAGGTCTGGTTCTTGATGGCCAGTTCCCGCGTGTCTTCTGGCTTGCCCGCGACGACATACCGGCGGTCGGGCTTGCTTTCAGGGGCAGCTGCATCGAGCACCGCCTCCGGCTCAAACGTGGCCCAGGGATTGGTGTCAGCGCTGCTGAGAAACTGGTTGTCCAGGTTGTACGTGAAAAAGAGCAGGCCTGACAACAACAGCAACACCAGCAGGATCAGCAATCGTCGGGATGACAGCGGCATCACAGCGTTCGCTCCTTCCAGAACCGGATCAGGTTGAGTCCTCTTTCCGATACGACGAGCCTGGCCTGAAGGAATTCAGCCATGGCTGCTTCAAAAGCATCCCGGTCACGCAGCTGATAGGTCAGTTTCAGGCGGTTGAGCCAGGTTGTCTCGCTGGGATGGCGCTGATTGCCTGACACCGCTTTGGCTAAGGCCTCATGCGGGCGTTGGATGGCCAGCAAAGCTTCACACCAACTGATCAAGTCCGACTCTGTGACAAACTCTGGACCCAGCTTTTCAAGCTGCTGGTAGAGGTCGTTTTGCTTGCTGCAGTAGAAATAGTGCTCGCGCTCGGTCAGCAGCGCATATTCAAGCAATTTTGCCATGGCATCGAGCAAGTTGCGCAGCATTTCCAGATTGGCTGGATCTGCATAATGATGTGTTTCATAGTCTTGGACCGTGTTTTTTAACCGGCGGTTGATCTCCAGCGACGCCGAGGCTGCGTAATGGGCTGTCTCTGTATCATCGTCAGCGAGGGCAGACTGGAGCAGCTCCGGACTTTGCATGAGATCGTGACGCAAAATTCCCATCAGCAGCGCCCGCTTTTCCTGGCTGCTGGCAACCGTGGCCGCTTCATGAAAGGACACTTCGTTGATTTCCACGGCCACATCCGGCGCGTGGGTAAAGTCCTCCTGCTGCAAATTGAGCCGGACATTGGATTCATCATAGAGGTTGTGATGTTGCGTGATGCGAAACCAGAACATGGGAATGAAATAAATGGCAAACCCCAGGCCGGGCAAGATCAGGAAAAACAAGGCCAGCAGACGTTCGGGGCGCTTGAGATTGAGGACAAAATAAAGACCGGCAGCCAGGGTGTTGGTCAGGAGAATGAGTGCAACCGCATCCATCTCGGTCACCGTCCCGAGAAAACAAGGCTGTCTGGATGTTCAGGATCAACGGTGCAGACCTCGAACTGGACGCCCCGTGATTGCAGGCGCTCGCAGACCGCTGGCAAATCCGCCTCTCCTGTGTTTTTCAAGAGGACAAAGAGGCGATCAATATCATCGACCCCAAACAGATCTGTGGTCCGGAAATGGCTGGCCACTTGGTGATACACCTCTTCTGGCAGCAAGGCACCCGGCAAGCGCAGGACAGAAAAATCAGCCTGCTGCTTGTTTTTGTCATCTTGCGATAAACGGAGGCTTTTGGCAAACTCTGCAGCTACAAAAATTTCCGAGTCGCCCAGAAAACGCTCGCCTCTGGTTTTTTCCTCATACTGGAAGGCCTTGATGAAGGATGAGCTGATCAGGGCAATCAATGTCCGCAGCAAATTGACCTGGTAGAGTGACATCATTTCAAACGGCAACTCACGGATCATGATCAGAGCCAGAATCTGACCCTGGTAGTAAATCGCTCCAGCCAGCGCCGGGCTGTTTTCCGACCATTGATCGCCAATGTAGATCTCGTTCTGGTTGAGCTTGTCGGCGAGTGCTGGAAAATCGGCCAGCTTGAAGGACTTGCCCTGGAACAGGGAGCGGTCGTTCAAAGCGCCGACCAGGCGTGTATAGCCACTGCGCGGATCGTGGGTGTAGACAGCTACAGTTGGAACTTCCATGACGTCCTGGATCACATTGACCAGGGCTGAATAGATGACTCGCTGGTCGAGGCTGTCAAGTTGGCGGGTGATGTCATACAGTCTGGGCAGGCTGTTGCGATAACTGACCAGCCGCTTTTCATACTGGTGCTTGATCATGACGTTGTTGTCGTTGATGACTTTCAGTTCGGAAAATTCGTTTTGCAGGTAGTCTCGTTCTGCCTGGGCCAGACCCGCAGCTTTCCGGTACTGGTCCACTGCATAGCCGACCACCACACCGGCAAAAATCAGGTAAGCCAGGCGCAGGAACGTGTCTGGCTTTAAAATCACAGGGAGGATGTCGCCGGTGCTTCCGGTCTCTGCCACCACGAAATAGCCAAAGGCCAGCAAAACAGCCAGGACGCCTTGCTGGACACCGAAAAACAGGCTGACTGTCAAAATAAAAACGGTCATCAGGTCGATTTGGCTTAAGATATCGTGGCCAGAGACCAGGGTGCTCAGTCCAGCCATTCCCAGGAAAAGTAGCCCGGTCTGAATGCTTTGCCCCACAGGCGAGCTGGCTCTGATCCGCTGTAGACGATGGCGTTTCAGCGGGTTTGGAGCTGTGGCCGTCTGCACCCACTGCGGCAGCAAATCGGAAAAAGACCGCAATTCGACCCATTCCAGTTCACGTTTGATGGCTGTGACATCTGCGGGATAATGGGCGGGACTGTTGCTCTCACGCACCAAGGTGCTGGTGCTGCCCACCTGTTTCTTGATCATGGCAGACAGGTCTTGCGCTTGGGTTGTCCTTGCGCTGGCAACGTTGTAGATCCCGTGCCGGCCACTGGTGACCGCCCGGACCACAGCATCCACGGCATCACCCATCGGCAGCAAATGGTATGTTTGCGCGATGTTGACCGTGACTTCCGGTAGGGACAGCAGCTGGCGGGCCAGCGAAGAAATCACGTCATTCCGGACCGAATCGAGACCATATCCGCCAATTTCGGCGTAGCGCAAGAGGGTCAGATCCAAGTCATGGATCCGGCAAAATTCCTGGGCCAGGTGTTCACCCTGTTGGCAGAGCAGGCCTTTGACGGTCACTGGTGCCAAAGGATCCGACTCCAGATAAGCGGATTTCGACGCACTGTCCAGGGACAGCGGTGGGTAGACTTCCGTTGAGGACAGGTAGATGAACTGACTGGCCTGGTACTTGGCAGCCAGATGAAGGCAGTTGACCAATTCACCCAGATAAGCGACCGTTGACGGTTCGATGTCCCACTCAGCATCACCAAACAGCTGCCCGGCAAAAACGACCCGGTCCGGCTTGAAACTGGCCCACCCTTTGTCAAGCCTGGGTGAATCTGCTGGATAGCCAAACCAGTGATAGGACAAAGCAGGTTTTTCAAGTGGCAGAAAATCGGTCATGGCCACCAGTCCAACGGTGTGACCCTCTTTGCCAAGCCGGTTGATCCATTCCCGGGCAAAGGCATCGCTAGGACCAATCAGGAGCATTTTCATAATCACAGGCCTCCATCCATGCATGCATCAGATTCAATCATGTGGTCAACTGGACAAAAGGATATTCTGACAATTATCGGACTATAATTTGACAGAATTGTATCATATGGATGCCTTGATGGGATACGACCCTGACACTGGATTGATTTTCGGTAACAAAACCCGTTAAACTGGGATCTGGTTCTTGCATCTGGATGCCAACCGCTGCCAGGACAAGGCATTGGGGCAGCAACACACACAGGAAAGGTTTATCGCTTTGGCCCTCGACTATGCCACACTCGAATTACTGCGCAGGAATCACCCGGCCTGGCGTCTTTTATGCGCCCAGCATGCGCCTCTGATCGCCAGTTTTTTACACCGGGTCTTCATCGCGCCCAATGTCAGAAACCTGGCCCAGGCGGACCTGGTCGAGGCCTTGGAGGATGAACTGTTTGCCTTGCGGGAGCTGCAAGGGGCGGATGCTTTTCCGGGTTCAGCGTTGTCCTATCTGAACGACTGGGCTGATAATGAAAAGGGCTGGCTGAGAAAGTTCTATCCCCAGGGAACGGACGAGCCCCATTTCGATCTGACCCCAGCGACCGAAAAGGCTCTAACCTGGTTGTCCAGTCTGACCGAGCGCACGTTTGTCGGCACGGAGTCCCGGCTGTTGACCTTGTTTGACTTGCTGCGGCAGATGAACGAAGGCAGCCAGGCTGATCCAGAGGTCAGGATCGCCGAATTACACCGCCGCCGCGACGAGATCGATGGTGAGATTGCCCGGATTCTGTCCGGTGATGTGCCGCTGCTCGACAATACGGCCCTCAAGGACCGGTTCCAGCAGTTCCTCCAGATGGCGCGCGAACTGCTGTCGGATTTCCGCGAGGTGGAACACAATTTCAGAACCCTGGACCGGCGGGTACGGGAACAAATCGCCCTCTGGCAAGGAGGCAAAGGCGCCCTGCTGGAGGACATCATGGGCGAACGGGATGCGATTGCTGACTCCGACCAAGGTAGAAGTTTCCGCGCATTCTGGGATTTCCTGATGTCCCACTCCCGCCAGGAAGAGCTCGGCCAGCTGCTGGACCAGGTTCTGGCTCTGCCGCCCGTCCGGGATTTGCAACCGGATGCCCGTCTGCGTCGTGTCCACTATGACTGGCTGGAGGCAGGAGAGCAGACCCAGCGGACTGTTGCCCAGCTATCGGCCCAGCTGCGCCGTTTCCTCGATGACCAGGCATTCCTCGAGAACCGGCG
>JAQUEY010000156.1 GCA_028684955.1 Eubacteriales bacterium | reverse complement strand
TGGTCAGACAAACTGGAGCGGACCAAATACGGCGGACGTCCCGACAACAGCATGGTCGACCGTGGCTATATCGGGCACAAAGCTGCCAAGATGATGAAGCAGGCCAAAGTCATCGAAGCTCGCCAGCACACTGCCATCATGGAAAAGTCGCGGCTGCTCCAGGATGCTGAAAATCAGTTCCCTCTGAAAATCCATCCGCTCCAGCATCCTGCGCAACGCCTGGTCCAGCTGGAACAGGTCACTATCCAGTACGAAGGCAGAAAAATCTGCCAGAACGTCCGATTTGAGATTTGCAAGGGTGACCGGATTGCGCTCACTGGGCCAAACGGATCAGGCAAATCCAGTCTCATGAAGCTCATCCTGGGCGAGACGATCCCCCACTCGGGCAGTTTTCAGAAAGCCAGCCAGCTCAAAATCTCTTATGTCCCTCAAGATGCGTCAGGTTTATCGGGGCATCTTCGCTCGTTCATCCAGGCACGAGGGGTCGATGAAAGTCTCTTCAAAGCCATCCTCAACAAGCTGGATTTTGCAAAAGAACACTTTGACAAGCCGCTTGAAAGCTACAGTGCCGGGCAGAAGAAAAAGGTCCTGCTGGCAGCCAGTCTGTGCGAAAAGGCTCACCTGTACATCTGGGATGAACCTTTGAATTACATGGATATCCTGTCGCGAATCCAGATCGAGGAACTGATCCTGCAAGATCAGCCAACACTGCTTTTTGTCGAACACGACCAGCTATTTTGTGAAAAGCTGGCCACCAGGACAGTGAACCTGGCTGGAAACCCTAGTCAGGCAACGTGAATCCGTCCCTGACCAGACAGACCAGGGCATCGACACTTTGTGCATCGTAGCAGGTGCCTCTGTGAGCCTGCAGTTCCGAAAGGGACGCTTCATATCCCAAAGCAGGACGATACGGCCTGTGAGAGACCATCGCTTCAAAAACATCGGCGACTGCAAGAATCTGGGCTTCTTGAAGGATCTTGGTGCCTGACAGCCCTTGTGGGTATCCGGATCCATCCAACCGCTCATGATGTTGGCGGACGATGTCCGCAATCGGGAATGGCATGTCGACATCCCGCAGGATCTCGTAACCAGTCTCGGGATGTCCCTGGATCAGTTTGAATTCAATCTCAGTCAGCCGGGCAGGTTTAGATAAAATCTCGGCAGGAATCGCAATTTTTCCCACATCGTGGACGATTCCAGCCCAGTAAAGTGCCTGGCAATGGTCCGGTAAGTAGCCAAGGGACTCGCCAATGTGCCTGGCGATGAGACCGACCCTCCGTTGGTGGCCAGAGGTATAGGCATCACGCAAATCAATCATGCGGGAAATGGACAGCAACGTGCTTTCAAAGGCTTTTTCGAGCAGGCCAGCTTTGCTTGCGAGCTCGAGTTCATAATGGATGTTTTCCATGGCAATGGCTGCAGTATTGGCCAGGATCTGAAGCAACCGGACTTGAAAAGGTGACGCCTCATGCTGGGCCGACCAATAGCAGCCAATCGCTCCCAGCGGATTGTCTGAGCGGATCGGTACGACGGCCATGCTGCGGACAAAGGTAGGCTCATAAGCTGCGTGGGGAACGCGGTCGTCCTTGTAGATGTCTGGTATCACAACCGTTTGGTGATGCTCCATGGCCCAGCCACTGACACAATCTCTCATCGGGAATCGACTGCCTTTCCAGAGCGGCTGAATGGCATCCTCATCCGCGTAAAAGCAGAAATCCCCCTCACGCAAGACATACGTCGCTCCGTCAGCACCTGTCAAATCCCGGGCGCCATGCCGGACAATCTCCATGATGCTGTTCAAATCGTGAGCAGCTGCCAACGCCTGGGTCAAATCGATCAACTTGACCATGGTATCAAGGCTGCGGCTTAATAGTTCTTCACGGGAAAGTCCAGGGGCATATTCATAAACATACTTCATCGGATCATACACTCTCGCTGGCTGATAAACAGGTTTCCACTAATCAAACGAGATGCTTAACAGGAAGTATTTTCATTATACACCTAATCGCTTCGATCCGGTATCTCTGGCGACAGTCTGTGCATCCAAATTTGTATATGCTGAAACCTGTCCCCATCACAATGATTGTATTCGTCTGAACCAAGACATACACGAATCGAGGTTATCTTATGTACGCCATAGAAACCATGGTTGCCGAACATCGCCAGATCCTGCGTCTGGCCACCACAATGGAACAGGCCTGTATTGACATCCTCGACGGCAAGCAGCTGGTCACAGCTGATTTCCGGGCAGCAATCGATTTCATTCGCGGGTACGCCGACCGCCATCATCACGGCAAGGAAGAGCAGTTTCTGTTCAATGAAATGGCCAGCCGGCTCGGACCCGTGGCTGAGAAAATGATCAAGCACGGCATGCTGTCTGAGCACAACCTCGCCCGGTACCAGGTCGTCAGCCTGGAAGCAGCCCTTGACCACTATGATCAGCATCAGGACACCCTCAGCAAACTGAAGATCCTGTCCCATATGATGGCCTATGTGGATCTGATCCGCGGACACATTGTTCGCGAGGACACTGCTGTCTATCCGTTTGCCGAAAGCAAGCTCTCACCGGAAATCTTGCAGGTCATTGATGCAAAAACACGGGGCTTTGAAACCGATACCAGCCACGCAGCCGAGGCAGCACGGTTGCTCTTGGTACTCGGTCAGCTGGAAGCCATCTATCCTGTCAAAACTTAAATGACCGTCATTCCTGTCAGGTTTCAGTTTCGTTCCAACAATCGCTGGTAGGTCTTTTCGATGCCGATGGCACCCATAGGTGCAGCAACCAGGATCGCGACGACAGCCGTGGTCAAAATGATATTCCCGGCAGTCACACCTGCTGCCAGTGGCAAGGCACCGATGGCAGCCTGGACGGTGGCTTTGGGCAAGTAGGCGATCACGCTGAACAGTTTTTCCTTGCCTGACAGTCCCGCCCCACTGACACTGAGCCATGTGCCGACAGCCCGGAAGACCAGGCCACCCAAGATCAGGCCGACGACTGCCAGGCCGGCGCCGGCTGCGTATCGGACATCAACTTCTGCACCGACCAGGACGAACAGGACGAGCTCTGCTGCGACCCAGATCTTGGAAAATTTTCCGGAAATCCGCCGGGCCAGCATTTCGTAGGTTTTGAGAATCGTTCCCCCCAGCGTCATGACCGCCAGCAAGCCGGAAAACGGCACAAATTGGCTGACAAGGTCTTGCAGGCCAACCATCAGGAACGATACCCCGAGGATGATGAGGACTTTGATCGTATCCCGGATATGCAGCCGGCGGAAAATCCGGACCAGCACAAGACCCGCACCAATCCCGACCGCTACGCCTGTCAGGATCGAGACTGGAATCTCCAGCATGGCCGCCGGGCTGAAGCCCTGGCCAGCATAGATCCCCATGAAGGACGTGAATAAAACAATGTTGTAAATGTCATCGGCTGAAGCTCCGGCCATGATCAGTTGTGGGATGCTGTGTTTCCTGCCATAGCCGGACTCGATCAGATGGATCATTTTGGGCACGACGACTGCAGGCGAAACAGCTCCGAGGATGGCCCCCAGGATCGCTGCCTCCAGATAACTGATGCCCAGGAGAATCGGAGCCAGCAGAACCACACCGATGATCTCGAAAGTCGCTGGGACAAAGCACATCAGGAGCGCTGGCCGGCCCACTTTCTTGAGGTCCCTGAGGTCCAAAGACAAACCGGCCCGGACCAGGATCACGATCAGGGCGATTTCCCGCAGGTCAGTCGAGATGGTGAGAATATTGGGAGAAATCAAGTCCAGTACATACGGGCCCAGCACGATGCCCGACAACAACATCCCCAGCAGGCCAGGTAACTGGAGTTTCTGGAAAATCCCCTTCAGGGCGAATCCCAGCATGATGATCAACGACAGGCTTAAAAGCATGCTATTCTTTTCCCTGCTTCCCCAGAGATTTCTGCAACTTCGTGAATTCAGACGTATCGCCAATCAGGATAAAACCGCTGAAAATGCCATCGCGATAGATCAGCTTGCGGTAGGTACCATGATCTTCGTTGAGCAGCGCATCGAGGTCGTAATGGGCCTCGCCCATGATGCCTTTGTCACCCTGGACAACAATTTTTGTCTCCATGGTGTTGATCACATAGGGTGGGATGACCTTGTCAAAGGACAAATCGCCCCCGGCAGCATTGGTGCCCGCAACGAGGCCCTGGGCTTTGGCCACCGACCAGAGGCCGAACCAGTAGCCACCGGGTTCTGCTGCGTCTCCGGCGGCATAGATCCCGGTCGTGCTCGTTTCCATTTTGTCATCGACACTGATCCGGCGCTGTACGGCCAAGTTGGAATAATCGAGGAACCCGATGTTGGCCCGGACGCCGATGCAGACCAGGACCAGGTCCGCATCCAGCAACCGGCCGTCAGTCAGATGGACATGCTGGACCGGGCTGGTGTTTTCCTCGGATCGACCATGGATCTGCTTAAGCTCAGCTGACAGATGGACTTGGATGTCCAGTTTGTGCACGCGGTCAAGGAACACCTGTGAACCAGCGTCATCGAGCTGGTTGGCCAGCAATCGTGAGGCTTTCTCGATGATGTCCACGGCGCAACCAGCTTTGCGGGCAAAATAGGCTGCTTCAAGACCGAGCAAACCGCCGCCGATCACGATGACTTTTTTTGCCTTACGCAGCTCTTCGGCTACCGTCAGGGCATCTTGCAGTGTCCAGAGCGAGTGGACGCCTGGTCTGGCAATCCCTTGTACAGGCGGGATGAAACTCTGGCTGCCTGAAGCGATGACCAGACTGTCAAATGACTCCGTCAGGCCATTGTCGAGACGCAGCTTCTTCTCGATCGGGTCCAGCGCGACAACCGTCTGATTCAGACGGACTTCCAGGCGGCGCTCCTCATACCAGTTGGCAGGATGCAAAAAAAGCTTTTCGGCCAGAGCGGGCTCGTTGAGAATTTCACAAATCCGGAGCCGGTAGTACGGCATGAATGCCTCGTGGGACAAGATGACGATTTCGGCCTCGGGGTCCTGTTTGCGCGCCGCTTCTGCGGCAGATATTCCGGCAATGCTGCTGCCGATGACCACTAGTTTCCTGCTCATCGTGTTAGCCTCCTGGATTTGGTAGGATTCAATGTACTGATTTTCATTATAAACGAAAAGAGGCCTGGTCGGTTGAAAGACCAGGTCCCCTTTTATCGTCAC
>JAQUEY010000155.1 GCA_028684955.1 Eubacteriales bacterium | reverse complement strand
TGCCTTTGCGGAAGCCCGGAACACTGAAGCGGCCGGCATTCTTCTTGAATGAGCGCTGCAGTGCATCGGCAAAAGTTTCCGGTGAAACATCGATGGTCAGGACAACCACGTTGTTTTCTTTCTTTTCGATTACAGAAGCCATAATTGAGATCCTCCCAGAAGGCTTGGCGACTCAAAAGAGACGCTTGTTCGCCTAATTTACAAATGCTAAAAAATATTATCACAAGGTCTTATTATTGTAAAGAAATTGCCGTAAACTGAAGCTTGGCAAGCAACAGTTCCCGGGCGGACTTGTACTAATCCGGTGAAATCAGGAGCAAAAGCACGCATGTTCGAATCAATTTCTATCTTCATGGCTGTGATCTATGGCTTGCTTGGGCTTTTGATCGGAAGCTTCCTCAATGTCTGTGTCTACCGCATCCCGCGGGGAGAATCTGTTGTCCAGGGCCGTTCCCATTGTCCTGACTGCGGCCACATCCTCTCCCCGCTGGACCTTGTCCCTGTTCTGAGCTATCTGGCTCTTGGCCGGCGCTGCCGTTATTGCCAGGCTGCCATTTCACCTCGCTATGCGACTGTGGAATCCCTGACTGCACTCTTGTTTGCCACGGCCGGATTTGCCGGGACTTGGATCGGGCTTAGCATGGGCTGGCCTTCATCCTGGCTGCTCCTGGTGCCTCTGGCCTATGTCGCGGCACTTTCCATTTTCTGGACCTGGCTCCTGATGCGGACACCGCTTCTGAACGTGCTGGTGATTCAGGCTCTGCTGGCGGCAGTCGCCCACGTCCTGCTGCCCTTTTTTCTGCACAAGACATGGTAAAATGAAACCATCCTTTGACGTTCGGAGGTCTCTTTGATGAATTTCACGTATGTCCATACCAACTTGAATGTGCGCGATCTGGAAGCGTCGATTCGTTTCTATGAAGAAGCACTGGGTCTTGTCGTTGAGCGGCGCAAGTTGTCCAGTGATGGCAGTTTTGAACTGGCATTCCTGGCTGATGGCCGTTCCGGGTGCCAGATCGAGCTGACCTGGCTCAGAGACCACCTCCAGGCCTATGACCTGGGCGAAAACGAACATCACATTTGTTTCCGGACCGATGATTATGAATCAGCCCACAGCAAACATGCGGCCATGGGTTGCATTTGCTATGAAAACACAGCCATGGGCCTGTATTTCATCAGCGATCCGGATGGCTACTGGATCGAAATCGTTCCGACCCACTGAGTCTGGCAGGACGCGATGACAAACGATATCTTTTCCCGCACTGAATTGTTGCTGGGGCCCGATGCACTGGAGCGGCTGAGCCGCTGCACAGTGGCCATTTTTGGTATTGGTGGAGTGGGTTCCTATGTGGCAGAAGCCCTCGCCCGGTCTGGAGTCGGATCTTTTGTCCTGATCGACAGTGATGTGGTGGCTGCATCCAACATCAACCGCCAGATCCTGGCTCTGCACAGCACAGTGGGCCGACCCAAGGTCGAGGTCATGCGCGAGCGGATCCTCGACATCAATCCCCTGGCCAAGGTCGAGACGCAGCAGCTGTTCTTGCTGCCGGACATCACCGCCCGGATCCTGCAGCCGGACTGGGATTACATCGTGGATGCGATCGACACGGTCAGTGCCAAGATCGAACTGGCTGTCCAGGCAACCGCTCTGGGCTTGCCGATCATCAGCAGCATGGGTGCAGGCAACAAACTCGATCCGACCCGGTTTGAGGTGACCGACCTCTACCAGACCAGCGTTTGCCCTTTGAGCAAAGTCATGCGCCGCGAACTGAGAAAGCGTGGGGTTGATCATTTGAAAGTGGTCTATTCCCCGGAAGAACCGATGAGCCCTGCCGCCAGTGAATCTGCACTGCCCGATCCGATGGGTGCGCAGAACCCGGAACCCGTCCTGGATGACACACTGCCGAGGGCACCTTATAAAAGGCGCATCCCCGGCAGTGTCGCGTTTGTTCCTTCAGTTGTTGGTCTGATTATTGCAGGCGCAGTGGTCAAGGATTTGATTCAGAAGGTCCGCTAGGTGCATCAGGCCCCTTGCCTTTGCGCTGCTTTGGTTCCAATCCTTTCCGGTTCCGGCGGCGGCGCCAGACCAGAAAGACGATCAGCAAGATAATTAGGATCGGGGATGCTGCGACCAGAACAATCAACAGCCACTGCAGGACCGTGACGAAACCATTGCTGATCCGGGTCACACCCGATTGCATCAGGTAGGCCATATCCGACCAGCTCAGGGCACTCCAGGTGATCTCCTTCTTGATCTGCACCGGGTCGTCGACCTGGCGGATCTCGAGGTTGACCGTGGATTCGGCCAGCATGCTGTCCCACAGGCGCAGCATGCCTTTCATGGACTCAATCTCCACCGTCAACTGGTTGATGTAGCTCTGAACCTGCAGGACTTCTTCAATCGTTTCAGCCCGGTCGAGAAATTCCGTGTAGCGCTCGAGGGATTTCTCCATGGTCCGAAGCCTGGTCTGGGTGTCGTAATAATTGGTTGTGATGTCATCGGTGCTGATCTGAGTCCGGAGCGCGGTCCCCAACGTACCGATGAAATCAATCAAGCCATCGAGCTCTTCGGGTTTGATCTTGATCGTCGCATAGAGGACGAGCCAGTCTTCACTGCGCTGCTCATTGCGCATGGTTTCATAGCCCTGGCGAGCAAGGGCATAGGCCAGAATCTGGTCATAAGCCGCTGTGACATCGACGACCTCGAGCCCGATCGAGGCATTGCGGACGATCTTGCGTTCGACGCCAGTGACCGCGCCAGAGCCAGGATCGCTGCCATAGGAGCCGGATCCGTCTGGAGCAAAACCGCCTTTCTCTTGAGCTTCGCTGAAATCTGCAGCTGGCATGGCAGCCGCTGTGGTCTCCATGGTCTGGTAGTCGCGGTCATTGCTCACGGCACTGCCGCTGGCACAGCCTGCCACGGTGGCCAGGACAAGGACCAGTGCCAGCATCAGAGTCATAAAAGAACGTTGCTTGAACATGACCTTCACCTCCAAATTGCGTGTGTCACCACGCTGCTAAGCTTTGGACGTCTCTTCAGGCAGAATGTTCCCTCAGTTTCTGACAAATGTCAGTTTCTGACAAATGTCAGTTTCTGACATAGGGGAAAAAGCGCACATCTTCCATCAGCAAATGGAAAACAAGCGTGTCCCCGACCAGGTGCTCCATCGCCTTCAACAGAGAGATCTCTCCCTTTTCATAACGTGCAACGAGTACACGGTCCGTTTCGAGCAGCTCTTGGTGCAGCTTACGATGCTCCGCCAAGTCCGGATATTGGACATCCGCCAGAATTTGCTCTTCATTCGCGAAATGTTCCGCCAGCAGATCGATCACCTGGTGGAGATCGATCTGGAAATCAGCCGGATCAGACGTATCCCGGTAGTAGAGATAATGCCGGATCAATAAATTGGCACCCCGGATCAGGGCCTGGTGCTCATGGTCGATCTGGTCATTGCCAGACTCCCATTTGGGCTGCCAGACGATCCGGAAATTGGTGCCCTCGCCTCGCCAGAATGCTTCCCAGGAGAAACACCTGTTCTGGCCCTCGGACCGGGCTCTGCTGAGGCAGTATTCAGCGCGCGAAAGCCAGCTGGCAAATGATTCCCCCGACCGGTGGGTCGCCAGCCCACAACTGATGCTCTGGGCACCGGAAATGGGGAAAGCATGCTGCTCAACTGAAAATTTGAGTTTGGTGGCAAGCTGCAAGGCCGCGTCCGGATCGGTGTCCTGGGCCCAAACCAGCAGGACTTCGCCACCCCAGCGAAAAACCTGGTCTTTACGTCGCACAGTCGTTTCGATCAGCCGGGAAAAATCCATCAAAACTTTGTCAGCCACGAGATGGCCGTAGGTGTCACTGATGGTCCGGAAATCATCCAGGCCAAACAGCAGCATGGAAGGCTCAGTTGCGGTTTCATCCCCAGCTCCACGCTGCCAATACGTCTGCTGCTCAATCGTGGAAAGCAAAGCCGAGCGATTCAGCAGACCGGTCAATGGATCTCTAAGCCCAATATCCCGCAGGATTTGTTCCTGCTCTTTCTGGGCAGAGATGTCGGTAAAACTCTCCAACAGGTAATCTTTGCCATCCAAGTGCAGCCGCGAAGCCCGCTTGAGGATCGGAACCTCCCCACCTTGGCCCAGAAGGATGCGTTCACTGAAATCGACCGTCTGTCCCAAGTCAAGAATCGGGCAGGAGGTGCGCTGGGCAGGACAGATATAAGCATGGCAGACCCGTCCCAAGACATGCTCCTTGGCTTGGCCAATCAGATCGAGTGCTACCTGATTGGCATAGACGATGGTCCGGGTCTGGCATTCGATCAGGACGACCCCACTGACCAGCTGGTCAAACAAGAGGCTCATTTGCTGGATGGTCTGGGGGAAACCGGACCGGGTCTTATGGATCTGATCGGGCATAGAGAGCCTCCGCAAGCGGGTTTGATTCACCTCCATTTTACATCATCCACCTGCGATCCACCCGCGAAAAAGGATCATCCGTTCAAAATGACACGAAACTGCAATAAAAATTACTTATTAATCATGCAACCGTTTGCGCGGTGTTGAAAAAATTATCCGGGAGATTGAAGCACCTGCGTTTACCCTCGTTCACTGTTCGGTGAACGATTTCTCTTAACCGACCGTCAGCTCCCCGCGCAGGTTTTGCTGCATCATCTGCTTGACCGTGTCATGGTCGAGGTTGAGGCTCAGGAGATAGTAGAGCTTGGTGACAGCGGCTTCGACAGTCATGTCGCCACCGCTGACGGCACCGGCGGCTTTGAGCATGCTGCTGGTCTCGTATTGGCCGATCACGGCTGAGCCGCGCAGGCACTGGGTGCAGACGACGATCACCGTGCCGTTTTCACGTGCTTTGGCGAGGAAATGCTGCAGCGACTCGCTCTCCGGGATGTTGCCAGCGCCAAACGCTTCCAGGACCAGCCCGCCGAGGCTGCCAGTCAGGATGTTTTCGAAAAAGTCGAACTGGATGCCGGGGAAAATTTTCAGGACGGCGATTTTCTGCGGCCGGAAGGGGCTGATCCAGAGGCTGCCACCTGTCTTGAGCAGCAGGTTCTGTTGGAAAACGATTTTCACGCCGGCTTCGGCCAGAGGCGGGTAGTTGGGTGAGTCGAAAGCAATCAGCTCATCGGAACTGACCTTGGTCGCCCGGTTGCCACGGAAGAGCTGGTTGCCGAAAAAGAGGCAGACTTCCGGAATCGGCTGGCTGGATGCAGCAAGCAGGACAGCTGTGATGACATTGTCGCGCGCATCATTTC
>JAQUEY010000154.1 GCA_028684955.1 Eubacteriales bacterium | reverse complement strand
TTTATATCAACCGGATCAAGGATCAGGAAGACATCGTGATCGGAACCCCGGTCCTGAACCGCTCAAACGCCAGGGAAAAACGGACCATCGGGATGTTCATCAGCACGGTTCCGCTCAGGATCAGGCTGGATAACCATCTGACATTCCAGGAATATTCACGCCAGCTGGACGCCTTGTGGTTCTCTGTGCTCAAGCACCAGAAATATCCCTATGACTTGCTCCTGAGAGATGTCCATGAGTCTTTTCCTGATGTCGAGAAACTGTTTGACATTGCCATTTCCTACCAGAATGGCAAAATCAACCGCGGCCAGGAGGGGCTGGCCGGCAATGCCGAAGTGCGCTGGCATTTCACTGAGCATCAGACCGAAGGGTTGTATTTGCATATCAATGAGCGGGAAGGGGAGAGCCAGATTCTCCTCAACTATGATTATCTGGTCGATTTATTCTACGCCAAGGAAATCGATTATATACACGACCATATGTTGCGCTTACTCTGGCATGCCTTGGATAATCCGCAAAAACCACTCAGCCAGATCCATATGTTATCGGAAAAAGAACGGTTCAAAGTTTTAAAGCAATTCAACCAGACCGAAGCTGAATATCCCCGGCAGCAGACGGTGACCAGCTTGTTCGAATTGCAGGTGGATCGGTCCCCTCACGCAGTTGCCCTCGAACTGGGCAGCCGATCATACACCTATGACACGTTGGATCAGCTTGCAGAACGAATCGCCCGTGAATTGCGCCAAAATGGGGTCAGACGGGAAATGATCGTGGCCTTGTACATGCACCCATCCCTGTCCATGATTGCCTCGATCCTGGGAGTACTCAAAGCTGGGGCTGCTTATTTGCCGATCGATCCGGAATATCCAGTCGATCGAGTCCACTACATGCTGGAAAACTCAGGAGCCAGGGTTCTCCTGAAAGGCACAGGCAAGGCAGGACCGGCCCATTTCGAAGGGGTTATCCTTGATGCATCTGCGATCACAAAAGATGCCTTGCGTCAGAAGTCTTGTGGCCTACGCCTGCCCAGGCATGAGTTATCCAATGATCCGGCTGATCTTTTGTATGTGATCTATACATCAGGATCGACTGGGCGGCCTAAAGGCGTCATGATCGAACACCGCAACGTGGTCCGGTTGCTTTATAACGACGCCACCCCTTTTGATTTCGGTCCGCAGGATTGCTGGACCCTGTTTCATTCCTATTGTTTTGATTTTTCCGTCTGGGAGATGTACGGTGCATTGCTGTATGGTGGCCGGCTGGTCCTGGTTTCCAAACCTGTTGCCCGGGACACCCTGGCTTTCCGCAAATTGCTCGCTGACCACAAAGTCACAGTCCTGAACCAGACTCCAGCCGCCTTTTACAATCTGGCTGATCTGGAGACCCGGCAGCCCGGGCACGATCTGTCCGTCCGCATGGTCATTTTTGGCGGTGATGCCTTGAAGCCCCAGCTGCTGCGAACATTCCAGACCAAATACCCACAGGTACGGCTGATCAACATGTACGGGATCACGGAAACAACTGTTCATGTCACCTACATCGAACTCAAAGATACGGATTTGATGAGCGGAACATCGAATGTTGGCCGACCGATACCAACCATGCGCGTCTATATTCTCGATAAAAACCTCAATCCGATGCCGATCGGAGCACCCGGGGAAATTTTTGTCAGTGGTGCTGGTGTCGGTCGAGGCTACCTGAACAACCCGGAGTTGACGGCAGCCCGCTTTTTGCCCAGTCCGTTCGAACCTGGAGAAAAGCTTTACCGGTCCGGCGACTTAGGCCGTTTTTTCCCGGAGGGTGACATCGAATACTTGGGTCGAATCGACCATCAGGTCAAAATCCGAGGCCACCGGATTGAGCTGGGAGAAATCGAATCGGCGATCCTTGAGCATAGCCGTGTCAAGGCTGTCCGAGTGCTGACCATCGAAAGCGGTCTGGGCAATAAACAGTTGGTTGCCTATTTTGTACCCGCTCAACCGATCCTGGTCCATGAATTGCGGGCCTATTTGGCCAAATTACTGCCAGACTACATGATCCCAGCCTTTTTCGTTGCTCTGGACCATATTCCGCTCAACAGCAATGGCAAGATTGCCCGGGAAAAACTTCCCCGCCCAGACATTGGTGTTGCATCTGGACCGGAGGCTGTCCAGCCGGAAACAGAACTGGAAATCAAAGTAGCCCAAGCGTTTTCTGAAGTTTTGGAATGTACAGGAATCGGCCGCAATGACAATTTCTTCCGTCTGGGTGGCGATTCATTGAGCGCGGCCCGTCTGGTCGCGATCTTGGGCGATCCGGTGACCTTTGCCGATTTATATAGTCATCCTACTGTTCAAGAGCTGGCACAATACATGGCAGGCGAGTCAGCCCCCCGGTCGGACCATCTTCTGGTGCTCCATCAATCCATAGCCCAGCAACACTTGATTGTTTTCCCCTATGCGGGCGGCTCAGCTGCATCATGCCTGAGCATCAGCCAGAAGTTGAGCCGAATGACGGATGGCTTGAATGTGATTGCGGTCAACTTGCCCACTCAGCGCTTGCCGCAAAAGCAAATGGCAGGAATTCTATCTGAGGTCATCAGCCGTGAGCTCCAAGGTCAATTTCACTTCTACAGCCATTGTGCTGGTTCCAGTCTGGCCCTGGAGACGGCTATGGCTCTCGAAAGAATGGGACGTCCGGCTGCTTCTTTTATGGTTGCCGCCTCTCTGCCACCGCTGCCAATGGTTAGGCTAAAAGCCCATTCGGCCCGGAGCCGTGTTGCTCTGCCGCTCCTTCTACGCCTGTATAGCTTGCTTGGCAATCCGTGGCGCTTTCTTAGTGATCGCGCACTGATAAGAATCTTGCAGTCCATCGGACTGCGCCAAGGCGAATTCCAACCAGGTCAAATGGAAAATATGCTGCAGTTGTTCCGGCAGGATGCTGACGAGTTCTTTGCTTTTTTTAAGAGGGCCCAGCTGGAGCATGACCTCGCTGGAACTAGCAGCAAATTGTCCGCTCCAATCCATTGCCTTGTTGGTGACCAAGATCCGGTCACGATGGGGGCAGCCAAACTCCATCGCCGCTGGACACAATTTTCTGATCAGGTTGATTTGACAGTTATCCCGGATGCAGGTCATTATTTCCTGAATACACACCCCGGAGAACTTGGCCAATGGATCCTGGATAAAATTGGTGTTTCGACCGGTGATCAGCATGATTAACCTGATTCTCAATCCAGATTTTGCTCTAGTCCTGTTGTCAATCGGGTTTGTTGTTTTCCTGTCAACGATCGTTTGGCGGATGAAAAACAAACAGCTGATCCACCATGTTTTCCTGGGGTTGATGAGTTGTTTGTTTATCTGGGCGATTGGAGCCCTGATTTTACTTCAAGATTACTTGCAAGGTCGACCCATTCAAATCTGGGCAGTCAATCTCACTTACATCGGTTTGATTTTGACACCTGTGGCCGCCTTGTATGTCGGTGTAGTATTTGCGCACAACACGGTCAAGCTCAGCGCTCTCCACCTGTTGACCCTGGTTATACCGGCCATCTCGCTGTTTCTGTTGTTCACCAACGAGCATCATTATATTTTTTACAAATATTACGATTATGCACACCTGACTTCAGCGGATGCCTTGGGTTGGTATTTTGTCATCCATACAGCTTATTCGTACACCTGCATCACGATAGGGCTGTCTTTCCTGGCCTACTTCTCTATCAAGAACGCTGGATTTTTCTCAAGGCAATCCATTCTAATTTTGACGGGTGTCATTTTATCGTTTGGTTTTAACGCAGCAGTGACTTTCCAGCTGATTCCAGCCAGATTTCACTACACCGTTATCGTGATGTCGCTGTCCTACATCTTTTTCTATTTTGCCATTTTTAAATATGATTTTCTCAGCATTGTACCCATTGCGCTGCAACGAGTGGTTGACCATATCTCAGACAGTTTCATGGTCTTTGACGCCAACGATAATTTGATTGATTTCAACAAGACCTTCCTTGATACGTTCCAGTCTGAAGCCGATATCACCCGGAAAATCACCATCAATACGTTGGCTGATCGTGTCAAAGGCAATCGATCGATGTTCAATCTGTTGCGGAAATTCCGGGCGGTGGTGAAACGCAGGATGCGACTGACGCTCGAAGAGAGTCTGCAAATCAAAGGTCGGGTCCGCCATTTTTCTATTGAAGTGACACCGGTATACAACCAGGGCCGGTTTATCAGCACCATCATTCTCCTCAAGGACATCACTGACATTCGGGAAGCGCTGGAATCTTTGCAGCGTAACCATGAAATGCTGATGGAAAAAGAACGGCTGGCGTCACTTGGCCAGCTGATCGGCGGGATCGCCCACAATCTCAAAACCCCGATCATGTCGATATCCGGCGGAATCGAAGGATTGCGTGACCTGATCGATGAATATGATGACTCGATCGGAGACAGCAGTGTGACCAGCGCAGACCATCATGAAATTGCTCGCGAAATGCTGACCTGGATCGAAAAGATCCGGCCATATTGCGCATACATGTCGGATATCATCACAACGGTCAAAGGACAGGCAGCTCAGTTCAACACAACGGATGAGATGACATTTGCCCTCTCAGAGCTGACTCACCGTGTCGACCTTCTGATGAAGCACGAGCTCAAGCGCTACCACTGCGTGCTCAACATTCACTATTTGTCCAACAATCTGATCGAGCTGAAAGGCGAAATCAACAGCCTGGTCCAGATTTTCGACAACTTGATCATCAATGCTCTGCAATCCTATGACGGTCGTCAAGGCCAGGTAGACCTGACGATTTCGGAAAAAGGAGACCTGATCTTGTTTGAACTCAAAGATTATGGCAGTGGCATTTCACCTTCGGTCCGGGACAGGCTTTTTAGGGAGATGGTGACCACCAAAGGAAAACTTGGGACTGGCCTGGGCCTCTATATGTCTCATGCGACCATCAAAGGCAAATTTGGCGGCCGGATGTGGTTTGACAGTGAACCGGGCAAAGGAACCAGTTTTTTCATAGAACTCCCGATCGCTCGCAGCTATCCCAAACCTGTTTTAACACGTACACATGGAAATGGGGTGTCCCGTTATGCGTAAACGCAAACAAAATGAAATGACCAATTACCGTATCATTGTGGTGGATGATGAAGTCGGTATCATCGACTCGCTATCGGTCGTCCTGAACCGTGGAGGGTATGAAACAGTTGGTGAGACGGATCCGCTCAAGGCAATCGAACGAATCAGGAATGAACACTTTGACCTTTTAATTCTAGACTATCTGATGTTCCCTCTACATGGCGATG
>JAQUEY010000153.1 GCA_028684955.1 Eubacteriales bacterium | reverse complement strand
GTCCAGACCTTGAAAAAGCTGCCCCTGGCCTATCCAGAACTCAGTGAAGATGAGAAGGGCAAGCTATCCGAGTACAGAGACCAGCTGGCTGGAGAGTTGCAAGCAGAATGAGTAATCACGGACTCAAATTGTAATAATTAATTTGTATATTAGTTATTACTCGGATATCATCGCCGGGATTGACTGGGCCATATCCAAAAAAGGTGGATATCATCAACATGAGCCTGGGCGGACCGACAGATCTGGATAGCTTGAAGGCGGTCTGCGACAAAGCATACAATTCGGGGATAGTCGTTGTTGCTGCAGCCGGAAATGATGGGGGTGTACTTGGTGAGGACACCGTTGGATATCCCGCTCACTACGAATCCGTTATCGCAGTTGCTGCAACAGACAATACAGACCTCAGGGCTTATTTCTCTTCGACCGGTCCCGCTGTGGAAATTTCTGCACCAGGGGTTGGGATCAAGAGTACGATCCCCGGTGGCGGCTATGCCACATGGAGCGGAACCTCGATGGCATCGCCACATGTTGCGGGGACGGTTGCTTTGCTGAAAGCTGCCCATCCTGCTGACGCTGCATCTGCTCTCCGCACGCGATTAGCAGAAATGGCGGATGATCTGGGCACGGCAGAACGAGATGTTCTGTACGGATATGGTCTGGTCGATGCCCATATGGCAGGAGCGACATCAGAGCCTTCGCAGTTTTCGACTTCGACCACCGTATCAGCAGGGGATGGAGATTTTGCAGTTGGCGAGAAAGTGCCGATTCAGGTTGCGGTTAAAAAATCTACTGATTTAAGTTCTGTTTCCGGTGCCCAAGTTTCTGTTGTTATTTCCAATTCGAGTTCTGGTTATTCAAAGACTATCACTGCAACAACTGATGCCAATGGTCAGGTAACAATCAGTTTCAGAACCAACAAGATCCCAACCGGAACTTACACCGTCTGGGCAAAAACGATAGGAGGGTTCTTGGATGGCATCCCATATTCAGGCAGTGAGGGCTGTTGCGAGTTTGTCCTCAAATAGTGTGATAATTATAATAGCTTGTCACTCTAACTGATAAAGGGTAGATTGCTTGCAGTCTACCCTTTTTGAACAATGGAAATGGTACCAGATTACTTTTACCCACACGTTCGTCCTGCCTGAAGACTATCCTCAAACTAATCATGCATCAACCATGCAACAATCCTGACTCCAATTCTTAATCTTCAAACAGTCGCGGTCACGATATACTGGAAAGTGACAAAGTATCCGGAGGTGCCACTCATGAAAGCTCTGAAAATGCTTGCTTCGACCTTTTACATGCGTTGGCTGGCTGGACATCGTCGTCCGGAGACAACCTATTACATCACCCGGGGTCCCCGGATCCTCGCCTGACAGTCATCGTCCCCCGCGTGACCCGAACCGCTCGATCCTTATTCGTGCATTTTTGGCAAGAATCAGCTATACTGATGCTTCATGCCAAAAACCACAGGGGGATCCATGATCACAGTCACCAACCTCAGCCTTCGTTTTTCCGACAAAAAGCTTTTCGATGACGTCAATGTCAAATTCACACCTGGCAATTGCTACGGTGTGATCGGTGCCAATGGCGCTGGCAAGACGACATTCATTCGTATCTTATCCGGCGAAATTGAGCCCACCACGGGTTCGGTTGTCATCACACCTGGTGAACGTCTCGCCACCTTGAAGCAGAACCAGTTTGCCTTTGATGACTATTCCGCACTGGAAACCGTCATCATGGGCTTTTCGCGCCTGTATGAGATCATGAAAGAGAAAGAAGTCCTCTACGCCAAAGATCCCTTCACAGAAGAAGACGGCCATCTTGCGGCGGATCTTGAGCATGAGTTTGCTGAACTGAATGGATGGGATGCTGAGACCGACGCGGAAAAACTCCTGATGGGCCTGGGTGTTGACAAAACTCTGCACCACAGTCTGATGCGCGACCTGCCGAGTGGTGACAAAGTCAAAGTCCTTCTGGCCCAGTCCTTGTTCGGCAACCCGCACATCCTGCTCCTCGACGAACCGACCAACCATCTCGACTACAAGGCGATCCGCTGGCTCGAGGAATTCCTGATCGATTACCCCAACACCGTCATCGTCGTCTCCCATGATCGCCATTTCCTGAACAAAGTCTGTACCCACATGCTTGACATCGACTACGGCAAAGCTCGCCTGGTCGTTGGCAATTACGATTTCTGGTACGAATCGAGCCAGCTGATGCTGCGCCTGATGAATGACCGCAACAAGAAAAAAGAAGACCGCATCGCTGAGTTGCAGGCCTTTATCGCCCGATTTGGATCCAATGCCTCCAAGGCTCGCCAGGCGACCTCCAGAAAGAAAATGCTCGATAAAATAGTCCTCGACGAAATTCGGCCCTCCTCGCGCCGCTACCCGTTCATCGGTTTCACCCCCGAGCGCGAAGCCGGCAAGGACATCCTGTATGTGGAGAATCTCTGCAAGACAATCAACGGTGAGACCGTGCTCGATAACATCACGTTCCGCATGAACAAGGGCGACAAAATTGCCATTCTTTCACGCAATGATCTGGCCCGCACGACATTGTTCCAGATCCTGGCTGGCGAGCTCGAGCCCGATAGCGGAACGTTCCGCTGGGGCACGACCACGTCCCAGGCGTACTTGCCCAAGGACAACACGGCCTTTTTTGAAAATGTCCGTTTGAACCTGATCGACTGGATCCGCCAGTATTCGTCCGACCAGAACGAAAGTTATTGCCGTGGGTTCCTTGGCAAGATGCTTTTTTCCGGTGATGAAGCGCTCAAGGAAGCCCGCGTCCTGTCTGGTGGCGAGCGGATGCGCTGCATGTTTTCGCGCCTGATGCTCTCCTCAGCCAACATCCTCATCCTCGACGAACCGACCAATCACCTTGACCTTGAATCGATCACTGCGGTTAACAATGGTCTGGTTGCCTTCAAAGGTTCCCTGCTGTTTGCCTCACATGACTACACGTTCATCGAGACGATCGCCAACCGGATCATCGAGTTAACCCCTGGCGGCGTGGTCGACAGCCACCTGCCGATCGACGAATACCTCGAAGACGAGACTGTCCAAGCCCGTGTGGAGTCCATGTACGCCCAGGCTTGAGAACGCATGAACGCGTCAGCGCGTCAGCTTGATTATGACTGGTTTTCTTCGTCCCAGGCCTGACGCAAGACGCCAAGCAACTCGTCCAAGGTTGGCACGGCTGAAAGGTGATGTTTACCGTTGATTCCAAAATGCGGGACGACGGGGAAATTGAGCTCATAAGCATCGGCCTGGTCTTTGGCAACTTCAGCACGGTAAGCCGACGGATCGCTCAAGACTGATGCGGCTGCTGCGCGGTCGAGCCCTGACTGGACAGCAAGTTCCAGCAAGGTGTCCGGATCGCTGATGATCTGGCCATTCAGAAAATATGCCTCGTAAATTCGGTGGATCAAGGTTTCTTCGTGCCCGGCTTCACGGGCGAAATGACACAAGCGATGCGCGTCGTGCGTGTTTGTTGGTTTGGCATCATCGAGAGCAAAAGTCAAACCAACCTCGTGACCCAATCGAGCCGTTTTGTGTAAAATTCGCCGGACTTTTTCCGGAGTCATGTTCTCGACCTCGCGCAAGACATCAGCCAAGCTTTGCCCTGCATAGACCGGGCGACCGGGATACAATTCAAAACTGCGGCAGACAACCTCAACCGCGTCGCGATATTCAAACAATGAGAGCGCCTCATCCAGGCGCTTTTTGCCAACCATGCAATACGGACAGACAAAATCTGCCCACACTTCAATTTTCATGCCACACCTCCAGGCTGGGGGTCTCTTGACTGCACCTTAACAGACAAATAGACCTATTTTCGAGCCCCAGGTTACAAGGGTCACACAGGTTTCATCTCCGGATGATGATCCTGCTAAACTAATAGCATCTCAGTGACCATTATCACACGGAATGCTGAGATCATCACATTGACTGGAAACAGCAACTTGCCTCAAACCCATTACCTTGTCCGACATCAAGCTGGACAAGTCCGAAAGGAGGATTTTTGTGACCAGACTCGAAGGTTTCATCAACCATTTTGAAAAGGAAGGCGCTGTCATTGACATGGCTGACCGTTCCTCGGCCTGCATTGCGCAGAAAGCACTGCCAACCAACGTCCACGAAGGCGACTTCATCGTTGAAGACAGCGAGCAACACCGCCTGACCGTTGACAGCACCATTACGGAACTGCACCGTCGCGAAATCCGCCGCATGAGCGAGTATTTCTTCGACTAGACGACCACAAACCCTTGCCATCCACCAGGATGAAACCCATACGCAACATGACGAAGCGTTGCTGGAAACGGCAGCGCTTTTCTCTTGCACCCACTAGGACGCCGTCTTGGATTTGGCACTTTGTTGCTGGTGCAACGGCAAAAGCTGCACAAAATAAGACCACGTCCCTTTTTGTGCAAATAGCCGGAATTGCCAATAATTTGACAGCACGGGTTGCGTTGTCAGGTGATAGCTTGTAAAATGTTGCCCGAAGCTGAATCTTCCTGGTCACAGGAAGAGCGGGGGAATTTTCTTAACATCCTGGGGTGAAGCCGCGCCTGCGGCCGGGACTACTCTTTTTCCCGAATCCGTCAACTAACCTCGCAAGCTATCAAAAGAGGAGCCCATGCCCTGCACATGCATATTCAAAAAACTGCCGCCCTTGTTTCTGCTACCCTTTTTCTGACGTCATTCACAGTTTTGCCCGCCTTGGCCATTGTCGCCCAGCCTTCCCAGTCGCGTCTGGTGGAAGCTGTTGCCACAGAATCGGTCCAGTTAGCCTCACCACCCGTTTCAGTTCAGGATTTTACTGCACCGCTTCGGCAGTCTTCGCTCGATGACGCCGAACGAGCGGCCAGGATTGTCGAGCCAGACCACCCAGCCTCAGAGGCTGCACCCACCCCTGAACCAGCAGCCCCCGCCGTCACAACAGCCCCGACATCAGCCGCTCAAACGCCCGATCCGACCCCCACTCTGGCCGCTCCTGACCTGGCTCAGAGTGATGAAGCTCTCAGCCGTGGCACTTCTGGCCTGGATTCGAATCCAGCCGCCGGACCACTCGTCCGGATGCACTGGTTTGGCGAAGCGGAAACTGTCTATGCCAGAGGCGACGTTGCCACGGTGATTGACCTTGAGACCGGGATCCGGCTTCAGGTTCAGCGCACCGGCGGTCACAACCATGCAGATGTTGAGACGATCGATCCGGCCGAAACCGCCAAATTGCTGCAGGTTGCTGGCGGAGACTGGAACTGGACGCGCCGCCCGATCAT
>JAQUEY010000152.1 GCA_028684955.1 Eubacteriales bacterium | reverse complement strand
TCGACCGACCAGAATGAATTTTCACCAGCGTATCTGAATCGGGTCGTTTCAGCTGTGTTTTCACGTACACAACCAGTTATTAGAACCAAAACTGAGATTAGGAGAATAAATAACCTTTTCATAAAAATCTCCCAACTGCAAAGAATTTACCAATAATACCAATAAGCATATCAATATATCTTTAACAATTAAATAGCCTCACGCAATCTGATCCTTGAAACCAAAGTGGCATTGACATAACCCATATAAACTCTATTCAACTGACTTGTGGTACTCTGATTGCATCATGTTCATCTAAAAGGTGGCTGCCATGAACATTCAATGCACCCAGAAAATGCTCGACAAGCTCAAATTGCCTGCACAAACAATCACTGAAGCAAACGATTTCTTCGACTGGCATGCAGGGCTGGTCCTGATCGAACGTCACAATACAGCCATCTTTACGAATAACCATTTCCGCTATTCGCTGATCCTTTCCAATTTGAAAGCAGGGGATTTCAAAAAGCTGGATCAGCTGTTTCGGCAAGCCTTGGTGGAGGCTTTACAGGCTGAGGGAATCGAGCAGGCTTTGATCGACTCTTATCTCAACGAGATTGGATCTGTCCATATCAGTCGAACGTCCAACCGGTCCATCGTTTCGCAATTGAACTACACCGGGCAAATTCTCCACTATTATTCTGATGTTTTCATCAAAGACCAGATTATTCAAACGAGTCTCGCGGTCAAGTTTGGCAAGGTAGCGCAAAAAATCAACGGAAGATATATGGATCCCCGCGATCTCATGCTCTCTGCCTTTGCTCAATACAAAGAACTGGGTTCAGGATCATTCTTGTCCGACGCACCACCCAAATCCGTGAAAAAAGCTCAAAAAGCCTTTGTTCTCACGGTTCAATTACCCTGTGAGGGAATGGTTATCTGGCGCAAGATCGTGGTTCCTGCCGAGATCACCTTTGCCAGATTTCACCGGATCTTGCAGGCCTGCTTTAATTGGCAGAATGCGCATTTGCACCTGTTCCATGTCATGACCGAAAAGGGTGATGTAGTGGCTGAGTCGAAATTCGATGATCTATATGGAGTGGACTGGGAACATAAGTCATTCCGGGACTATTTTTCCGAACGCAAGTACCTTACAGCTTATCTACCCGACTACAGTACAATCCATTATACCTATGATTTCGGCGATGATTGGTTGCACCTGGTCGAGCTCGAAGAAACCATTGAGGATTACAAAGGGCAGCTGCCACAGTGTCTGGATGGAGCGGGTACAGCCCCGCCAGAAGACGCCGGCGGCGAAGGCGGATATCTCGAATTTCTTAACATCGTTAAGCAGACGGGTGAATCCGACGAAAAACAGGAAATGCTCGAGTGGGCTAAGTTCCAAGGCTGGCAGCCATTTGATTTGAAGATGATCAATCAGAAGTTAATGCGGATTAAATGAGCGGTTGGGATCCTGCTATCGGTCATCGATGCCATGAGAAAAGCTCGAAAATAGCCGCCAGAATACATGGATTCTGACGGCTGTTTCTGGCTCGAGGGGCCAGGAGGGGGCGAGGTCACAATAATCGTATCGATATAAGTTACGGGTAGAACGGGAAGAAAATCGGCAGCAGAATCAGGCTTACTATGGTCGCTACGATGATCAGCGGTCCACCGGCCTTGACATAGTCGCGGAATTTGTAGCCACCGATAGACAAGACCATGGTGTTGGCAGGCATACCGATCGGGGTCGCATAGGCGACGGATCCACCGATGACGGTGGCCATCAGGACAGCTCTTGGATCGGCGCCCATGGCGGCAGCAATCGATACGCTGATCGGAACCAACAAAGCGGTTGTTGCAGTGTTGGACATGAAATTGGTCAGGACTGCTGCGATCACAAAGATAACAACCATCAGGGCAAAGGGAGACGCGTTGCTGCCTAACATCCCTATCGTCGTGTCCGCAATCATTTTTCCGGCGCCACTCTTGTCCAGGGCAGTTGCCAGAGCCAGTGTCCCGCCAAACAGGAAGATGACTTTGAGATCGATCGAATGATAGGCCTGTTTCTCAGTGATGACACCCGTCAGGACGAGCAGGATCGCACCAATTGCACCCGTGACGTAAAGGGGAATGCCAATCTGGTCTTCAAAGATCATACCGAGCAAGGTGGCAGCCAGGATGATCAGGGACAGATATTGCTTCCAGGCTGGAACATTGCTTTGATCGACTTTATCACTGAACGTCGATTCGGCATCACCAGATGTTGCTGCAGGGAGGAATTTTTGGCCGAACAAGGCATAGAAAACGATACCAGCGATGAGAATAGGCAAGCCGATCAAGGCATATTCAAAAAAGCCAAATTTCAGGCCCATTTCCTGGAGAGCGCTCTGGGCGATTAAATTGCCTGGTGCGCCAATGAGGCTGAGGTTGCCACCCATAGCTGCGGCAAAAACCAGCGGCATCAGCAATCTGGAGCGGGCAAAGCCGGATTTGGCTGCAATGCCAACCACAACCGGTATGAGAACGGCCGCAGTGCCGGTGTTGGAAAGCACGCCAGACATCAGGCCCGTGATCGACATGACCGCGATGATCAGCTGTCGTTCGGTCTTGGCGAATTTGGTCACCATTCCACCGATTTTATTGGCCATGCCGGTTTCGAACAACGCGCCCCCGACGATAAACATCGCAACGAACAAGATGACATTGGAATTGACGAAGCCAGCGAAGGCTGTTTTGGCATCGATGACGCCGGTCAGTACCAGAGCGATGCATACGATCATGGAAGTCAGGGCCAGCGGGATTTTTTCCCAGACAAACATGACAACGGCAAAGAGCAGAAGAATCAATGTAATGACTGCAGGATTCATAAGCTAGTGCTTCCCTTCAAAATTATTCTTTTTTAACCGCGTTTACTTGATGAAGCGCACTTTTTGATTCAGTTCTGCCAGAGCTTCTTCTTTACGTTCGTTGAAAATCACTTTATTGTTTTCAAAGAGGTTATTGCCCTCCGCATCGATCGAAACGATCAGGGGGCCAAATTCTTCGATGCGGCAGACCCAGAGGGTTTCCGGCATGCCCAGATCCATCCAGTGTTGGGATTCGATTTCCTGCACAGTGACAGCGGCGATCACAGCGTTGCCAGCCGGAAAGACACAATGTATGGCGCCGAATTCCTTGCAGCCGGCTTCAGTTTTAGGACCCATGCCGCCTTTGCCAACGATCACTTTGACCCCCGTTTGCTGGATGAAATCATATTCGAATTTCTCCATGCGCATGCTGGTGGTTGGTCCGACTGAGATCATTTCGTACTTGTCGTCTGTCCCTTCGATTTTGCGCACAATCGGGCCGGCATGGAAAATGGCACCACCGTGCAAGTCGACTGGCAGCTCGCGGCCATATTCGATCAGGCGGCGATGGGCGACATCGCGGCAGGTGACGATATGACCGGACAGGAAGATGACATCGCCGATTTTGATGTCTTTGAGGTCCTCGGCGCTGACAGGTGTCTGCAGAACTTTTTTCATAAGGTCGCCCCCTTGCTGGTTAACAGTTCATAGCTAAGATCCGGCTTGATCAAAATGGTACCTCTGCGGTGTGACCAGCAGCCGACATTGACGGCGACTGAAATAACCGAGGGATGACGGGCAGAATTTTCGACATGGACGCCCATGACAGACCGTTTTCCCGCGAGACCTTGCGGACCCAATCCGATCGAGTCAATGGCAGCCTGCACATCTTTTTCGAACTGGGCAGCCAGCGGATTTTCGTTGTTGCTACCGATGGGCCGCATCAAGGCCAATTTCGACATGTAAGCCGCCGAATCGATCGACGTGCCGATCCCAATGCCAACCAGCAGGGGTGGGCAGGCATTGAGTCCATAGCTGGTCATGACATCGAGGACAAATTTGGCGACACCCTCATAACCTTCACCCGGCATCAGGGTCTTACCTTGACCAGGCAAGGAACATCCTCCTCCGGCCATGTAAACGTCGAGTTTCAGTTCATCGCTGTTTGGTACCAGATCCCAGTAAATCCAGGGAGATTTTGTCCCGGTGTTGGTGCCGGTGTTTTTTTCGTTGAAGGTCTCGACGGTGTTGTGCCGCAGCGGTGCCTCCCGGGTGGAACGGGCCACGGCTTCTTGCAGTGCGCTGGACAGTTCATCGATGTATGGGAAATGGGCACCGACATGGCAGAACATCTGGATCAGGCCGGTGTCCTGGCAGGAGGGCCGCTTGAGTTCTGCAGCAACTTGCTGGTTGCGCTCCATGGTCTCGTAGATCATCTTGGCCATCGGATTGGTTTCTTCGGCGGCCAATTCGCGCAGCTTGGCTGTCACATCATCCGGCAGGATCATGCTGATACGGCTCGTGAATTTGGACACGATCTCGATCAACTGATCCACAGCGGAAAGGTCAGCAGTTTGAACCTTTTTTTCCATGCGTTCCTCCTTGTGTCTGGCGACACCCTCGAAAGTGGTTTGTCCGGTTTCTCTTTCCATCCGGTCTTCTGATTCAACAATAATCAAACCTGACTGTGCCGACTATCCGATTATTCAGGACTTTACGACAAAAAAGCTGCGTCCCAGTGAGAAACGCAACCTCATATCCCGGATGATTTGGATATATTTTTACCACTCCCGTTAGCGGCAAGAAGACTGGAAAGGCTTGAAAAAAGGCGATCTCCAATGTCCGCAAATGAGATCACCCTGATTTCGAATCTTAATTTTCACCCTGTCCGGCGTTGCCTCCGTCATAGTCCCGGATGTCTGCCAATCGCCAGCAGGGATTTTGCTTTTTCTTCCAATTCCAGGCCGAGCGACTGGATCAGGTTCAACTGATCGGGTGTAATGGCAACCTGGCCGGGTTGCAGTCCAGAGGAACCATTTGCTGCTGTCAGGAACATCAAAAGGCCTTCCGTAACCCATTGCCGCAAGATAGCGGTGATTGGCTCATCATCTTTGGGCCAGTACTGCTTTTTGAAGGTCAGGTCAATCGACTTGCCCGCCTCGGTCAGACTCTGCCGATAAGCCGTTGGTGTCCGACAGAACGTCTCCCGGAATCGGTTGCTGAACGATTTCAGATCCGAAAACCCGCAATTCAGTGCAATGTCGGTTACCGAATCATCCGTCAAGCGCAAAGCTGCTGTAGCTTCCCGCAAACGGACCCGGTTCAGATATTCGATGAAATTGATCCCCATGCGTGATTTGAACAACTGTGAGATATAGATGCGGTGGTAACCAGATTTGCGGCTGAGATCCTCCAAAGTGATTCGCTGTTGATAATGCTCATCGATGAAGTCAATCAGTTTCAAAATGGCTTTGTCCATGCTGATCCTGGACTGAGCACTG
>JAQUEY010000151.1 GCA_028684955.1 Eubacteriales bacterium | reverse complement strand
GCGACAGCCAGCTGGAAAAAACGATGGATGACGTGCGGCACATCGTGGTCATGGGCCGTGCAGCCAGAAACAATGCGGCAATCAAGAATCGCCAGCCATTGGCGCGCATCCTGGTCGTTGCTCCGGTGCAGCTGCCGCAGGACTACAACGATCTGGTCGCCGATGAACTCAATGTCAAGCGCGTCGAATACCTGGCCGACAATGCTGCCTTGCTGGACTATAAGTTCAAACCGCAGCTCAAGACCCTGGGCAAGCGCCTGGGCAAGCTGGTCTCTCATGTCGGCGGGGTGCTGGCAGAGTTGCCTGGCCAGGAAACCATGGCCCACCTCAAGGCCAAGGGCCACATTGTCGTTAACATCGATGGCCAGGAGATCCACTTGGCCGAGGAAGACCTTTTGATCGAGACCGTCCAGCCGGAGGGCCTGTCCACCGAATCCGACCGCGACTTCACCGTGGCACTTGACACCCGCCTGACTCCTGAACTGATTGAGGAAGGCTTTGTCCGCGAATTGATCAGCAAGATCCAGACCATGCGTAAAGACAGTGGTTTCGAGGTCTCTGACCGGATCGTGGTCCACCACAGCGGCAACGAAGCCTTGGCGGGTGTTTTCGCCAGAAACCAGGCCTTCATCGCCGAAGAAGTCCTCGCAGACGCGATCGAAACCGGACCGGCCGAAACAGCCAAGTCCTGGGATATCAACGGCCAGAAAATCGGCCTGGCTGTGTCCAGGACCAACCGCTGAAGCGATCCAGGCAGGGTGTGATATAATGATCCAGGCTGGACGGCCAATGGTGTCGTCCAGCCTGATTTTGCCAAATAAGGAGGGCTCTCATGCCCAGTTTTGCCTCCGGTCCAGCCGCCTTGAACATGATCAACAGCCTGGCTCAGTTCGATATCCAGGGGATCCTGGTGACCGTCCTGGTCTTGACCATATCACTGTCTTTCCATGAAATGGCCCATGCCTGGGCCGCCCATAAGCTGGGTGATGATACCGCCGCCCTGCAGGGCCGCCTGACCATGAATCCCCTGGCCCACCTCGATCCGATCGGCACCCTGATGTTCATTTTTGCCGGCTTTGGCTGGGCCAAGCCCGTCCCGGTCAATCCGGCCCGCTTCACCCGCAACATTTCGATCCAGCGCGGCACCATGCTGGTCAGCCTGGCTGGTCCGACCGGCAATCTCATCCTGGCCGTTGCGGCCTCTGTCCTGCACGCCGCAACCGTCCTGCTGTCCGTCGCGGTGGGTGGCAACAGTGTCCTCGACTTGCTCGAGAATTTATTCCTGTACCTGTACATGGCTAACACCATCCTGGCGGTCTTCAATCTCCTGCCCATCCCGCCGCTCGATGGCTCGAAAATTTTCGGCGGACTTTTGCCGACCAATCTCTATTACAAATTTCTCGGGATGGAGCGCACCATCGGCCTTATCTTCCTGATGCTGGTCATTTTTGGCCGGGGTATCATCAGTTCGGTCCTGGCTATCGTCCGCATTCCCTTTGACCTTGTGATCTGGACCCCGGTCCACTGGCTGGCCCAGTGGCTGCTCCAGTTCATGGCCTGACAGTCTAAAGAAGAAACAACGGAAAGGAATCTTTCATCCATGACCAGGAAAATCGTCCTCAGCGGTGCCCGCCCCACCGGTGATGTCCACCTCGGCAACTATTTTGGAGCTCTGCACAACTGGGTCAAACTCCAAGACCAGTACGACTGCCATTTTTTCATCGCCGACTGGCATGCCCTGACTACCGGCTACGCCGACACCCATGCCTTGCACGAGCATACGATCAGCCTGATCGCGGATTTTCTGGCGGTTGGACTCGACCCGGAGAAATCCGTTCTCTTTCTGCAGTCCGAGGTTCCGCAGCATGCCGAGCTTTTCTTGCTGTTTGCGATGAATACGCCCCTGAGCTGGCTCGAGCGCTGCCCGACCTACAAGGACCAGATCAACCAGCTCAAGGAAAAAGACCTCACGACCTACGGGTTTCTCGGCTATCCCTGCCTGCAGGCGGCCGATATCCTGGCCTACAAGGCAGACTTCGTCCCGGTCGGCGAGGACCAGATCCCGCATCTCGAGCTGACCCGCGAGATCGCCCGCCGTTTCAACCACCTCTATCAGTCACCTGTCTTTCCGGAACCGCAGCCACTCCTGACCGCGGCAAAAGTCCTGCCCGGAACCGACGGCCGCAAGATGTCCAAAAGCTATGGCAACACGATCTCCTTTGCCGATGACCCGGAGACCGTGCGCCAGAAAGTCATGAACATGGTCACGGACCCGGCCCGTATCAGAAAGACCGACCCGGGTCATCCGGATATTTGTTCCGTTTTTGCCTTCCACAAGATTTTCTCCCCGGATGAGGTTGATTCGATCCGGTCGCAGTGCGAGGGTGGCCAGATCGGCTGCGTTGCCTGCAAAAAACAGTGTGCCGCCAAAGTGGCCGAATTCCACACCCCCATTCATGAAAAACGCACCGGGCTGCTCCAGGATCCAGACCATCTGGTCCAGATCATCAAGGACGGTTCGGCCAAGGCGCGCGAACTTGCCGCCCGGACCATGGCTGAGGCCAGGGCTGCCGTCCGCATTGGCCTGTAACCAAGCGCTGCCATGGCAAGCACAGGCAAAGAAACCCTGGCATCCAGGAATCCGGCAGACAGGGAAGGGTCAGACCTGACCTTATCCCTGGAGCATTTTGAGGGCCCGCTGGATCTTCTGATCCACCTGATCGAGAAAAACCGGATCGACATTGCCAATATCCCGATCACCCAGATCACAGACCAATATCTCCTGTACCTGGACCAGTGCCAGGAACTTGACATGGAGATTGCCAGCGAATTCCTGGTCATGGCGGCCACTCTGCTCCACATCAAGTCCCGTCTGCTCTTGCCCCAGAAAATCCTTGGCCCGGCGGATACCGTAGAAGACCCGCGCGAGGAGCTGGTCATCAAGCTGATGGCCTACCGGCGTTGCAAAACCCTGGCCAGCGATTTGCGCGAGCGGTACGCCATCCACTCCGCGTGCCTTGCCAAACCACCGGAATCCCCCGGCAAGATCGGCATTTCTGCCCTGCTGGTGCCCGAGCGCCTCAACCGCGACCAGTTCTATCTGGCTTGCCAGCGCATTTCACACCAGAACCAGAACCGTTTCAATGACTTGTCCAGCAAGATTACAACCTTGCTGCGCCGGGAGAAAGTCTCGCTCAAGGAGAAAATGCGCCTGATTCTGCACTGGGCTGTTCAGAAGACACGCCTGTTTTTCAACGAACTGTTCCCGGCCGACACCTCCAGCCGTGCAGAACGAGTCACCGGTTTCCTGGCTGTTCTGGAATTGCTCCGTCTGGGCCGTATCCAGGCCCAGCAAGATCATCCCTTCGATGTCATAGCCATCGAAGCCCGCCCGGAGCACGAATGGAGAGAGGAAACAGAGCATGAGACAGCAGGAGGGAAGCCCGATGGCATTTGATACCACGCAGGAATCACCCACCACCACCCGAGACGTTCGTCCCCTTGAAACAGGGGGATTGGCAGTGGAGCATCTGGAAGATTTCACCTCAGAGCCTGAGGACATCTTCACGCTCAATCCCCTGGATGCCCCCGCCGCACTGGAGGCTTTGCTGTTCATGGCGGGTGACCCCATCCCGGTCGATAAACTGGCCACTGTGACCGGACTCGAGAAAAATGTGATCATTCCGATCCTCGACAAAATGGCCGAAACCATGCTCCATGACCGGCGTCGCGGCATTTTCCTGCGCCAGGCCGAGGGCAAATACCAGCTGGCCACCAAGCCCGGCCAACTCAGCGTCCTGGAGCGCCTCTACCAGCCGCGCCACCGACCACCGCTATCCCAGCCCGCCTACGAAACACTGGCAATCATCGCCTACAACCAGCCCGTCACCCGGGCCCAAGTCGAAGCGGTGCGCGGGGTCAACAGCGACAGCATCATCAGCCGTTTGATCGAACGCAATTTCGTCTGTGAAGTCGGGACCCTCGACGCCCCCGGCCGGCCGACTTTGTTCGCCACGACCGAGCAATTCTTGCTGGATTTCGGCCTTGGATCTGTCAGTGAATTGCCGCCAATGGAAATGATGATGTACGGGACGCTGCGTGATCTGGAACGCTCGCTCGAAGACGCGTCCGGGCACTCGGATGACAAGCAAGTGACCATCGACCAGATCGTGGCCAGCTTTCTGCCCCAGACCGGACAGCAGGACCCAATCGTGCCGGAATCCTGAGACAGGTCAGACTCGAAATGACGGATTCGGGTTGCTAACTTGCAATTGATTACCTATAATTGGGGAAAACACAGAACAGGAAGGAAATGCGCATGGATGGATCTGGCAGCAGCCTGATGAACCGGATTGAAACGAGCGTCGGTACCATGAGCAAAGGACAGCGAGCCATTGCCCAGTACATCTTGAATCATTATGACCGGGCAGCCTACCTGACAGCAGCCCGGATTGGCGATGAAGTCGGTGTCAGCGAATCGACGGTCGTCCGGTTTGCCATGGAACTGGGCTTTGAGGGCTATCCCCATTTCCAGAAGGTCCTTCAGGAAGAGCTCAAGGAGAAACTGACCTCGGTCCAGCGCCTGCGTGCCTCGGCCAAACTGGCTGTCCATGAAGACATCCTTGGTGCTGTCCTTCATTCTGACATGGACAAGCTCAAACGGACACTGGAAAAGATCGATCGCAAGTCGTTCGACCAGGCCGTTGACTTGATCCTCGGTGCCCGCCGCATCTACATCCTGGGCGTGCGCAGCTCGGCGCCCCTGGCGGCATTCCTGGGTTTTTATTTCAACTTGATTTTCGACAATATACGTCTGGTCCACACCACCAGTGTCAGTGAAATGTTTGAGCAGATTCTTTCTGTAGGCGAAGGTGATGTCGTGATCGGCATCAGTTTCCCGCGCTATTCCAAACGGACGATCAAGGCCATGAAATTTGCCCGTTCGACGGGTGCAACGGTGATCGCCCTCACCGACAAAAGCAACACCCCGATTGCTGACAACGCCGATGTCTGCCTGATGGCGCCCAGCGACATGATGTCGTTTGTCGACTCTCTGGTGGCGCCCTTGAGTGTCATCAATGCCCTGATCGCTGCCATCGGCTACCGCCGCCAGGACCACGTCGCGCAGACGCTGGAAAAACTCGAGCGGATCTGGGACGAATATGACGTCTACGACAAGGGTGACAGCGACCGGATCCGGGAGGACTGACCATGACTTTTGCAATCGCCCTCGATGGGCCGGCTGGAGCTGGCAAAAGCACCATCGCCCGTCGCGTCGCCGAATCCCTCGGCATCTTGTATCTGGATACCGGTGCCATGTACCGGGCGATCGGCATCAAGGCCCT
>JAQUEY010000150.1 GCA_028684955.1 Eubacteriales bacterium | reverse complement strand
CTGACGGTGTTGTCGGTTTTCTTCAGCGCGGTCTTGTAACAGTGCTGAACCTGATTCCGCACTGATGATGCATCACCGGCTGACCAGTTAACACAGCTGTAACACTAAACCGAACAGGCTTTAAATTCATGCGGTATAAAAACCCCAGCACAACGAACAGGGGTTTATATGCGCAATCAAACAAGGTCAAGCCAGCTCCAGCACGTTCATTCGGTTGGATTATTCATGGCGGTTCTGATGCTCATCACGCTTATGATGTCAGGTTGCCAGAGCCCAGCGATGCCGAACCAATCGAGCGAACAAGCCGGTTCAGGCATCACCCTGCAGGACTTGGCGTCCGCCGATGCCATCATCGCAGTGGAAAGTGGCACCATTGCCGAAAAAGAGATCCTGGAAGCCTTGCCAAATGCCAAATACCTCTATGTCAATAGTCCGACCGACGGTTATCTGGCCGTTCAGACTGGAAAGGCCCAGGCCTATGCCGGAGACCAGGCCATTTTCGCCAGTGCCAGGCGCGCCGGGCTTAAGGGTTTGACTGCTTTGGATGAAACGATCGGCCAGGCCGGCAAAGTTGCCGTCGGGGTCAGTCCGGTCAGTCCGGTTCCCGATTTAGCCCAGCAAATCAATATCTTCCTGGCAGAAATGGAATCGGAGGGTGTGCTGGCTGACATGTACCAGCGCTGGGTGGTTGATGGCACTTACAACCTGCCTGAAATTCCCCCACCATCAGACCCAGTGCGGACGGTGAAAATCGGAACCACCGGTCTTCTTGAGCCCTACACATTTTACAATGGCACCGAGCTGACCGGTTATGAGATCGAGATGATGCACCGTTTTGCTTATTGGGCCAATGTCGGTTTTGAGATCCAGACCTATGACTGGGGTGGTATCATCCCCGCCTGTGCCACTGGTAAAGTCGACCTGATCATGAGCAATCTCTTTGATACCGATGAACGGGATGAAACAATCCTTTTTTCCGATCCATACATCCGTGTGACCACCGCCCTGATCGTGCCTGATGCAGAAGTCAGCCCTGTATCATCCACAACCCTCTCGGATCAAACGGTTGTTCCTGTTCCAGTGCCAGGCTTGCCCACCCTTTCGGAACTGGACGGACAGAGCTTTGCGGTCGTCACTGGTACTTTGCTCGACGACTATGCCCGGACCTATTTCCCGCAAAGTGAGATCATCTCGTTCAACAATGCCGCCGACATGGTGACCGCCGTGATCAACCAGAAAGCAGCCGCCTGTCTCATGGATGAACCGGTGGCGCAGTTGGTGGTGCAAAAAAATCCCCGCCTGGCCATCGTCGACGAGCTGGTGTTGAAGGACGACTATGCCTATGCTGCAGCCAAGACCGAATTTGGAGCCATGCTGTCCGCACAACTGAGTGATTTCATTTCCCAAATCACCACCGACGGGACTTTGGCGGAGCTTAAGGCAGCCTGGCTGGGCAGTGACGAATCAGTCAAGGTTGTGGGTGACTGGAGAAATCTCCCAGCTACTCATGGCATTGTTCATTTCGTCACGGTCGCTCAAGTCGAACCCTTCAGCTATTATCAGGGGACCGAGATCGTAGGTTACGACATCGATCTGCTGGTCCGGTTTTGCGAGGCTTACGGGTACGGACTTGAGATCACTGACACTGCGGCAGGTACCTGGATGGCCGGTCTGGCTGGTGGCAAATATGACCTGGCAGCGGCAGCGATTTCAGTTACCGCAGAGCGCAGCCAGAGTGTCCATTTTTCGACCCCAAATTACAATGGCGGCATTGTCGCTGTGGTGGCTGCGCCGGCAGGGGAAACACCTGTGGGTCAGGCCCAGTCGACTTTGCAGGGCAGCAGTCCAAGTCCTTCAGCTCGGTTCCAGACCTTGACCGATTTCTCCGGCTCAGTCGTGGGCACGCTGACTGGTACTGTTTTTGATCAGATTCTTTCTGGTTACATGCCCGATCTTTCTTTCCAGTACTTTGATGACATCAGTTCCGTGGTCCTGGCCTTGCAAAGTGGTCGGGTCGATGTGGTGGGTCTCGATGAACCGATTGCCCGCCTGGTCACCTCCCAGATGGCTGAATTGACGATTTTCCCCCAGCCCTTGGAAACCGACCAATACGGCTTTGCCCTGGCCAAAAACAGCCAGCTGACAGATCAAATCAGTGCCCTGATTGAGGAATTTTCAGCCGACGGCACCTTGGAATCCCTTCAGGCCAAGTGGTTTGGGGCCGACGAATCACAAAAATCCATCGCTGTTAAGCCGGCTGACAATCCCTCTGGGACCTTGCGTTATGCTCATGATCCGACACTGGCCCCGATGGCCTACATCGGCCAAGCGGGGCAATCGCTGGGTTACGAGGTCGAATTGGCCGCCTTGTTTGCCCAGCGGCTTGGACTCCGTCTCGAAATCACCCCGAGCAATTTTTCCTCACTTCTGAGCCTGATCAGCAGCAGCAAGGCTGACCTGGTCTCAGGGGCCATGTCGATCACCGATGAACGGCGCCAGAGCGTCGACTTTCCCGCCTCCCACTACACCGGCGGCATTGTCCTTCTGGTGCGCAAAAGCGATCTGGCCGGGGATCCATCAGGTGTAGTCAACGCCAGTAACAGCAACAGCCAGAGTCAGGATCCATCAGGTGTGTCTGGCCTTGAAACCACCTCAGCGGAGGGATTCTGGCACGCCCCCTGGCAGCAACTGTCCAGCAGCTTTTACAAAAACTTTGTCACGGAGAACCGCTGGCAGCTGATTCTATCCGGCATCGGGATGACCCTGCTGATCTCACTTTTATCCGCTCTCGTAGGCACTGTTTTTGGCTTTGGCGTCTGTCTTTTGCGCCTGAGCCGGCGCCGCACCATGGCTTCGCTGGCCAAGGCCTTCATCCGCCTGATCCAGGGCATTCCGCTCGTGGTTCTCTTGATGATGCTCTACTACGTCGTGTTCGGCTCAGTCGACATCAGTGCCGTTTTGGTCGCTGTCATCGGGATTGCGATCAATTTCGGTGTTTATGTCAGTGAAATGATGCGGACCGGAATCGAGGCGGTCGACAAGGGCCAGATCGAAGCGGCTCTGGCTTTGGGCTACTCCAGGGTACAGACCTTCCGAAAGATCACCTTCCCCCAGGCAGCCCGCCATTTCCTGCCTGTTTACAAAGGCGAATTCATCTCGATGGTCAAGATGACTTCGATTGTCGGCTACATCGCGATCCAGGACCTGACAAAAGTGACCGACATCATCCGCAGCCGGACCTATGAGGCCTTCTTCCCCTTGGTGATCACAGCGGCCATCTATTTCCTGCTTGCCTTCAGCCTGACTGCCCTGCTCGACCTGGCCGAAATCCAGGTCGATCCGCGGCGTCGTTCACGCAAAGTCAAGGGGGTCCAGGAGACATCGAAGGAGGTCCAGTCATGATCGAAGTCAAAAACCTGCGCAAGGAATACCCCAACGCGATACCCCTGACCGCAGCGACTGCATCGATCGAGAAGGGCGAGATCATTTCGATCATCGGCCCGTCCGGTACAGGTAAAAGCACCTTTCTGCGCTGTCTTAACGGACTCGAGACACCGAGCTCCGGCGAGATCTTGATCGATGGCGTCCAACTGGGCAACTCGGCCACCGATATCTCCCGGATCCGCCAGAAAATGGGCATGGTGTTCCAGTCTTTCAACTTGTTTTCGCATCTGACCGTCATCGAGAATATTATGATGGCACCCGTTGACCTGCTTGGCTTGAGCCGCCAGGAAGCTTATGACGAGGCCATTCGTTTGTTAAAAACGGTTGGTCTGGCAACAAAGGCGCGCAATTACCCCGATGAACTTTCCGGTGGCCAGAAACAGCGGGTCGCGATCGTACGCGCCCTGGCCATGCGACCGGAGATCTTACTGTTTGACGAACCAACCAGCGCCCTCGATCCAACCATGGTGGGCGAAGTGCTCGCGGTCATCCGCTCGCTGGCCCAGCAAGGCCTGACGATGCTGATCGTGACACATGAAATGAAATTTGCCCGTGATGTTTCAACACGTGTTTTCTACATGGATCAAGGAATTATCTACGAAGAAGGTCCGCCTGAGCAGATTTTCAACCAACCGCAAAATGAACTGACACGAGCCTTTGTCAAACGCCTGAAGACCTTCAATCGCCAGATTACCAGCAAGGATTTTGATTTCGTCTCCATGGCAAACGATCTATCGGAATTTGCCCGCCGTGCGTCATTATCCAGCGCCCAGATCCTGAAATTCGAGCAGATTTTCGAAGAACTGTGCGTCGCCACCATCCTGCCCACCCTGCCCGATCAAGGTCTTGTACTGGATTTTTCTGCCGCCACCAGCGAAGACGGCTCGACCTGTGAAGTGACGATCCGCTGGACTGGAAAATCTTACAACCCTCTCGAGCACGGTGACGACCTAGCCCTCACCCTGGCTCTCGCGAAAACACATCACGCAGAGCATACTTACAGAGGTCAGGGCAACCAGCTGAAGATCGTGTTTTAGAAGTCGACCGATATACTCAAATACGGAACGAATCTATAAGGGCGAAACTTCCACAGGTGAGCATTCATGGTATGATCCTAGCATCGGGTTTGATGTCAAGGAGGCTCGCATGGTAAAGGTCCGGGCATTTTTAAAACGCAAGAACATCGTGTTTTCGGCACATCGGTATGGCGTCGAGGCCATGGGCGCGATGGCGCTGGGCCTGTTTTGCTCCCTGTTGATTGGCACCATTCTCAATACAATCGGGACCCAGACAGGTATTGTGGCTTTGAATACGATCGGTGGCTATGCCAGTGCCATGTCGGGTCCGGCGATGGCAATCGCGATCGGCCATGCCTTGCAGGCACCCCCACTGGTCCTCTTCTCGCTGGCCACTGTCGGACATGCTTCTAATCAGCTCGGCGGGGCTGGCGGACCGCTGGCAGTGCTGGTCATTGCCATCCTGGCTGCCGAATGTGGCAAAGCCGTCGCCAAGGAAACCAGGATCGATATCCTGGTCACGCCGCTGGTCACCATCCTCGTCGGTGTCGGACTGGCCGCCTGGTGGGCGCCGGCAATCGGCGCGGCAGCAGCATCGGTCGGCAATTTCATCATGTGGGCTACCGAGTTGCAGCCGCTGCTGATGGGCATCCTGGTTTCTGTGACAGTCGGCATCGCCCTGACACTGCCGATCTCCAGCGCAGCGATTTGTGCCGCTCTCGGCCTGACCGGCCTGGCCGGTGGTGCGGCCCTGGCTGGCTGCAGCGCCCAGATGGTCGGTTTTGCCATCCTCTCTTTCCGCGACAACAACTGGGGCGGCTTTTTTGCCCAAAGCCTGGGCACCTCGATGCTCCAGATGGGCAATATCGTCCGCAATCCGCGCGTCTGGC
>JAQUEY010000149.1 GCA_028684955.1 Eubacteriales bacterium | reverse complement strand
AAACATATATTGAGCTTGATACCCATTGATTTCGGGCTCGGATTCTGGAAATTTTCTCTCCCAATTCACTCGACTTTAACTTGCCCCATCATGCCGTTTTCTTCGTGCTCGAGAATATGGCAGTGATACATGTAGAGGCCTGGCTGATTGAAGCGGATGCGGATGTGGACCTCTTCACCTTCGCCGACAAAAACGGTGTCTTTGTAGCCGCGTTCTTCGGCCGGAGGCAACTGGCCGTTGCGTGCAATGACCTGGAATTGGGTGCCGTGGACATGGAAAGGATGGCCCCCGGACTGCATCATCATGCCGCCGCGATTGCGAATGATCCAGGTTTCGGTTTCGCCAAGTGGGACGGTTTCGTCGATGCGATGCATATCAAAGGACTTGCCATTGATGGTGCCGGTGATTCCCATGGACTGCAGTTCAAACACGCGGGTGGTCTGGTCTGGATCTGTCGGGAAGGGATCGATGGTTGCCAGCTGTTCCGGCAAGGGTGGCTGACGTTTCTGACTGGGCTTTTTGATGTGCAGGTCAAGAATCGGTCGACCTCCTGAATGAAGCTGGATGGATTCGTCCGAAATCGCGGAAAAATCGATGACCACTTCTGCTCGTTCACCGGGTGACAGCGCGATCGATTTTAGTGGGATCGGTTCACTAAGCAACCCGCCGTCGGATGCGATCTGGATCAAGTCGCTGCCATCACTGAGCTGGAACTTATAGTTTTCGGAATTGGAAGCATTGAGGATCCGGAAGCGAACTTTATCCTTTGGAACATCCAGATAGGGATCCAGGGTTCCATTGACCAGAATCGTTTCTCCGGGAACCAGTCCCATCATGGTGGCCTGGTAGGCAAATTGCCCGTTGCTGTCAAAATTCCGGTCCTGGACGATCAGGGGGAAGTCGTTGACACCATAGTCTTGCGGCAGGCCGAGATTGTGTGAAACCGGATCATCGATATAGATCAGACCGGCAAGGCCAGCGTAAACCTGGGTTGCGGTTGTTGCGATGGCATGGGGATGGAACCAGAGCGTGGCGGCAGGTTGGCTGCCGGTGAATTCCGGAGCCCAGGATGCACCTGGTTGGATGATCTGATGCGGACCGCCGTCCTGATCACCCGGCACCACTAGGCCATGCCAGTGAACGGTGGTCGGTTCACCCAACTCGTTATGGACCTGGATCCGGACTTTTTCACCTTGCCTGAAACGAAGAATTGGACCGAGATAGGATCCATTGTAGCCGAGCGTGGCTGTTGCCTGATCAGCCCAGAACTGGGTGAAGCCCGCTTGTGCCGTGAGGGTGAAAGTTGCTTCGCCGGGGGCGGGGTTTTCGTCGGGCTGGACAGGTGGGAGCTGAAGTGCGTTCCCTGTGCTGCCAATCCCCTCCGCAAACTGGCCTTACCGAATGGTGCGATTTCACCCTCTTTGATAAGACCAGTTTGCGGAGGGTCTTCAAAGTGTGTTGGCTAGTGGAGACAACTTAAAGGTTTGAATTCAGTTTATTCCCCATCCTCCAGCGCTGCCAACTCCGCCTTCTTCCGGTAGATCATGCGCTGGATGACTTCTTCGAAATAGATGAAGAAGACGGTGCGTGACTTTTCATAGGGCAGGAGGGTGGCTGGCTGGGGGTAGCGGCTGAGCCAGAAGACGCGGTCGCACTGGCTGAAAAGCTCGGTGTTGTATTCTTCGACGATCATCACGACGTCACAGTTGCGTTTTTTGGATTCGGCGTAGACGTTGGCAAAGGAATGGAAGGTGCCGGTGACGGTCAGCAGGATCAGGAGGGTGTCTTTGTCGGTCATCGAGGCGACGGAGATTTCGTCGGCGACAGCGATGATTGTCTTGTTGGTGAAGATGCGCAGGCGGTATTCGAAATACTGCGCGCAGAGCAGGGAAGGGCCATAGCCGAAAAAGACGATTTTCTGGTGGTTGTCGATCAGATCGAGCAGCTCATCCACCATGGTTTCATTGAAGTCATCGATGTAATGGCGCACGCGGGCCAGCTCGTTGGACAGGCTGACTTGAGGGATGTCATTCCCATTGAGGAAATCCAGGTATTGGCGGAAATTGGCAAATCCGAGCTTCTTGACGAATTTGGAGATTTTGGAGACTGAGCAGCCGCAGAGTTCGGCAGCGGTGGTGATGCGGATCTCGTCGTTGGTCTTGGCATAGTCGTCCAGTTTGTTGTGGATTTGTATCTCAAGCGGGTTGAGCTTGCCGAAATCGATGTTGATCATGGTGGCACCTGCTTTGGTTGTTTGTTTATCGATTGATCGTAACATTTAACAGGTCCTCTGTAAAGAATGTATGCAGAAAAAGTGGAAAGTTTTCCATTATATAGATCAATTGTAATAAAAAACAGAAAAGTTTCCACATTTTCTATTGACTTGAGCTAGAATTAGACCTTACAATCAATCTTGTTCCAAGGCACGTGCAAGGGAAATTGCTTTTTGGGAATGAGGAGGTTACGAAGGTACTTTATGAATGTTGTGGATCGTTTGAAAGAGCTTTTATCCGAGGCTCAGATCAATACAAATTTCGATGAGCTGTATGATGCATCAGCGGACCGATATAAAAAATATGCCAAGGCCAGGAAGGTGCTGGATGTACCCCTGCCAACCGCCATTGTCTATCCCAAATCGACAGACGAGGTCAGCACCGTCCTCCAGTTCTGTAACGACAACGGCATCAATGTCATCGCCAGAAGCGGCAAAACCGCGACTGAAGGTGGTCTGGAAAACTGGAAAGAAAACACGATTGTCCTGGACGTCCTGCACCTCGACAAGATTCTCAAAATCGACACCTACAACAGCCAGGCGACCGTCCAGGCAGGTGTGGCTCTGATGGATCTCGAAGACGAACTGAGAAAAGTCGGCTTCACCACCGGTCATTCGCCCCAGTCCAAGCCCGTGGCCAAATATGGCGGCCTGGTCTCGACCCGCAGCATCGGCCAGTTCTCGACCTTGTATGGCGGTATCGAAGACATGGTGGTCGGCCTGGAATGTGTTTTCCCCGATGGTCACATCTCCCGGATCAAGAATGTACCCCGTCGCTCCGGCGGCCCGGACATCCGCCATATCGTGATCGGCAACGAGGGGACCCTTTGCTACATCACCGAAGTCACGATCAAGATTTTCCGCTACTTCCCGGAAAACAACCGCTTCTTCGGCTACCTGATCAAGGACGTCGAGACTGGGATCAAGATCCTGCGTGAAGTCATGGTCAACGGCTACCGGCCTTCCGTGGCCCGGACCTATTCCGAAGAAGATGCCGCCCAGCATTTCTACCATTTCCACAAAAACAAATGTGTCCTGCTCTTCATGGCTGAGGGCAACCAGGGCATCGTCGAGGCCACCTGCAAGGGGATCGAAGAGGCCGTCGCCAAGCATCAGGAGGGCATCCTGGAGCAGGTCGACAGCCAGCTGATCGAAAACTGGTTCAACCATTTGAACTGGTCGCAGAAGGACATCGACGATGAATTCCAGGGCATGATCGAGAAAGACGCCCATGCCGGTTTCACGACCGAGATCTCGGCTGACTGGGAAAGCATCCCGAAAATCTACAACAATGTGATCCGGCGCGTGCGGGAAGAATTCCCCAGAAGCCACGACATCACGATGCTGGGCGGCCATTCATCGCACAGCTACATCAACGGGACCAACATGTACTTCGTCTATAACTACAACATCCACTGCACCCCGGAAGACGAAATGATGGTCTACCACCATCCGCTGCAGCGGATCATCGTCGAAGAAACGCTCAAGGAAGGTGGCTCGATGTGCCACCACCACGGCATTGGCAAGTACAGGAGCGAGTGGACGCTCGATGAGCATGGATCGGCCTACTACATGCTCGAAAAGCTCAAAGCGGCATTCGATCCGAACGGCATCATGAACTATGGCACGATCTATCCCCAGGCTGAGGGCATCCGGAAATACATCCAGTAAGGAGCCGGTAACCATGCCCCCTCACGTTGGTTGAGCTTTCTGTGGGAACTGTTCAGATGACGGGTGCAGTTCTTGCAGGGTGCGACAATAAAATTTAAAAATGGAGGAGTTATGAAATCAGGGAATCTCAGACGGTATCTACAATTTGCGCTCATCGTATTAGCTGCCGGTGCCATCTACCCGGTCATCTACCTGAGAACGAACTATCAAGTGACCTTGCTTGAAGTTTTCAACCTTTCCCAGGCTCAGCTGAACAACTTCTATTCCATGCTCGGCATTGCTTACGTCATCGGGTACATCCCCAGCGGTTTGCTGGCGGACAAGGTGCCGGCCAAATGGCTGATCGGCATCTCCCTGCTCGGTGTCTCCCTGTGCGGCCTCTGGTTTGCCCAGATCCCTGGTGCGGGCGCGGTCAATGCCATTTTCTTCCTGTGGGGCATTTTCTCGGTCTTCACGTTCTGGAGCTCCCACATGAAAATCGTCAAGCTGCTTTCAACCGAAAAAGATGAAGGCCGTTTCTTCGGCATCCTCGATGGTGGCCGCGGCGTCGTTGAAGCCGTGATGGCCAGCGTCGGCCTGGCAATCTTCGCCAGCGTCCTCGGTGGCAGCGAAGCGCTCGCTGACAAACAATCGGCGATGGTCGCCGTCATCTACCTCTATTCCGCCATCGTCCTGGCCGCAGCTGTCCTGATCCTGATCTTTGTCGACAGTGACAAGAAACTGATGGCTCTCTCCGGCCAAACCGGTGAACGGGCCGAAAGTGAAAAATTCCACCTCAAGGATATTGGTGCTTTGCTCAAGAACAAATACGTCTACCTCATGGGTGGTATCATCTTCATGGGTTATGCCGTATTCTGGACTGTGTACTACATCGGTGGTTTCCTGCAGACCAACAAAATGATGGATGCCGTCACGGTTGCCTCCATCACGGTCATCATCCTCTGGATGCGTCCGGTCGGTGGTTTCCTCGGTGGCATCTTCGCTGACAAAATCGGCAAGCCGAAAACCAACGGTATTGCACTCGCTGGTGCAGCGTTGTTCCTGGTCGCCGCCGCTTTGCTGCCACTGACTGGCATGGGCATCTCTGCCGCCGTCGTCGTCCTTGGCATTTTCCTCTACGCCATCCGCGGCACCTACTGGTCCTTCCTGGGCATGTCCAAGATTCCTACCGCGATGATGGGAACAGCCATCGGCCTGATCTCCTTCATCGGCTACCTGCCTGACATCATCCTGCCGCAGATGAACACTTATCTCTGGAACACCTTTGGTGACCAGGGCGGCTATGTGGCTTACTTCGTCGTCAGTGCTGTGTTCGGGGCTCTCGGCATCGCCATCATCGCCATCTATGCCAGCCTGAGTCAGAAGGAAAAAGCTTCAGAGAAAGCTGCGCTCAAAGGCGCTGCCCAGAAAGCA
>JAQUEY010000148.1 GCA_028684955.1 Eubacteriales bacterium | reverse complement strand
CCTCCGTGCTGAACTGGATTGAGCGAACGCTTTTTGATGTTCTATCTTCATTATACAGAGACACTGACTAACTTCTGCAAATTCATTTGGAAACAATTTCAATAAAATTTCAAGCGGTGACCATGTTAAACTGGCAGTAGCAAATATTCAGGCAACCAGGAAAGTAATGGACAAATTTCACTTTGAAACGGTTCGACAAAAATATCTTTCAGGCATCGGATCATCCGGAACCGCTGGTTTGACGAGCTCGAGCATTGGAACACTCGGTGAAAAGGCTCTGCATGCGATCGTTAAATCCTACATTGAGCCGGATCCGGCTAATCAGGAGATCAAGATCGGCTCTTTCCATGTCGACTGTTTTGACGGCACGCGCATTCACGAAATCCAGACGCGCCAATTCAACAAGCTCAATGTCAAACTGGCAACGCTCCTGCCCCAATTCCCTGTCACCATCGTCTATCCCATGCCCGCACGCAAGTGGCTGCTCTGGATTGACCCACAGACCGGTCTGGTCAGCAATCCGCGCCTGTCGCCCAAGCGCGGCAACCCACCCGACATTTTCCGCGAACTCTACCGGATCAAAACCCATTTGACACATCCCAATTTCTCGCTCCTGATCTTGCAGATTGATCTCGAAGAATACCGCTTGCTCAACGGTTGGAGTGACGATCGTAAAAAAGGTTCCCACCGCAGCGACCGCCTGCCCCTCGCACTGGCTAATGAGCTGTGGATCCAAGATCCTCCAGATTTTGTCCAGCTGTTACCAGACACCCTGCCGGATAGCTTCACCAGCGCCGACTACGCCAAATCAGCCCGTACCAGTCGCGGCACTGCCCAGATCGCTTTGAATATCTTGCGGTCGCTGGGTGTGATCGAATCCTGTGGAAAAAGTGGTCGAGCGTTGATCTACTCCAGGGCGTCAGGCATGTGCGTGACACCTGCTCCACACGAAACAGAAACCAACGTTTAACAGATTCTGACTGAGCCTGTGACGCCGCAACAAAGGAGTGTCTCATGCAAACCATCAAAGAGGTCGCCAAAATGGCAGGTGTCGGATTGGGAACCGTTTCACGCGTTCTCAACGATTCGGGCTATGTCAAGGAGTCTACCAGGCAAAAAGTGCTCGCAGCGGTCGAAGCGCTCCATTATGTCCCCAATGACGTCGCCCGCAATTTACGCCACCAGTCGACGCGTTTTGTCGGACTGATCATCCCCACGATCTGGCATCCTTTTTTCTCAAAGCTTGCTTATTTTATCGAACAAGAACTCTACCTGTACGACTACAAGATGCTTCTGTGCAATTCCGAGCAAGCGCTCGACAAAGAACTGCGCTATTTTGAAATGCTGCAAAAAAGCCAGGTTGCCGGCATCATCATGATTTCCTACAATGACTTCCCGGAACCGCAATCCGATCTGCCGATTGTCACGATCGATCGCATCATCTCCCCTCGTTTTTTGCACGTTTCTGCTGATAACAGACACGGCGGAGAGCTGGCAGCAGAAGCACTGGTTCAGAGAGGCTGCCGGAAGCTGCTGTTTCTCGGCAGCGCATCGCCCGTCCCCACCGAAGTCGACAAACGGCGGGAAGGCTTTGTCCGTAAAGCGCGGGAATTAGGTGTCAGCTGCACTGTCTACGAGGAAACCGTCCTGCTGAAACAGGAACTGTCTGTCATCCAGAATTTTCTCGCCCAAGACATCCCCTTTGATGGTGCCTTGACTTCATCGGACCTCTTTGCAGCCGCCCTGATCAAAGCCTTGGGTGACAAAGGGCAAACTTGCCCAGATGACTTTCAGGTCATCGGTTTCGACGGTATCCAGGACAATCCCTATTTCAAACCCATTCTTGCGACTATCCGGCAGCCAGTTGAAAAAATGGCCCGGAGAAGTGTCGAACTGCTGCTGGATAAAATCAACAACCAGGCAGCAGGTGAAGATACCATCATCGACATCGAATTCTTCGCCGGGGAAACCGTCAAGCCGATAGTGTGATTACCAAGCTCCCGAAAGGACTAAAGAAGCTTTTTATTCCAAATATTTATGCATGATGCATAATATGTCATTCGAATGTTCTAATCTTTATTTTGCTGAAAGAGCTATTATTTTTCGAAGTCCAGTGGTATATTATACGTATGTGGAAACGTTGCCACATTGAGATCCGATGGGCTCAGCCCATTGAATTCCGGAAGTGGCGAACGATCATCAGGCAGCGAGGAGGCGAGATCAATGGCAACTGGCGTTCAAGATATCCGTCCTGTTTACCATTTCACGCCCCGCCAGGGCTGGATCAACGATCCGAACGGTCTGGTTTTTTACAACGGACAGTACCATCTTTTTGCCCAGCATTATCCGCACGATGTTCGCTGGGGCCCCATGCACTGGTTACACGCGGTCAGCGATGACCTGATCCATTGGCAGGAACTCCCCATCGCCCTGACACCGGATGCCGATGGTATGTTTTTTTCCGGGTCAGCCTGGTATGATGCCGACAATCGCTCTGGTCTGGGAACGACAGAAACCCCACCTCTGCTTCTGTTCTATACGCTAACAGGCGACAGGCCCCAGGCTCAGCACATCGCCTGGTCTAGCGATGGTATCCACTTTCACTATGACAATCAGAATCCTGTTGTCGAAAATCCCGGCATCGTTGATTTCCGTGACCCGAAAGTTTTTTTTGACCCGAAGGGGAAACGATTCCATATGGTGGTAGCCGCCGGCGACCATGTTGAGTTTTTTGCTTCAGACAATCTGCGCAGCTGGTCATACACCGGTCAATTCGGGCCAGAGGGGAACCATTGTCCCGGCGTCTGGGAATGTCCCGACCTTTTTTTGCTGGAGTGTGAAGGGCGGACGTATTGGGTGCTCCTCGTCAGCCATATCCGGCCGCGCGAGTCCGGTGGCCCCAAAACTCAATACTTCGTGGGTCAGTTCGACGGCCGATCCTTCCACTGCACCCAACCGGAATCAGCCCCCGTCTGGCTTGATCCTGGCTTGGACAATTATGCGGCTGTTTCTTTTGCCGGCGTCCCCTTTCCGCTTGTCATCGGCTGGGGCAGCAATTGGGACTATGAGACGCGTCTGCCGACGCAGCACTACAAGGGCCAGATGACCTATCCCCGGGCCTTGCGCCTGGTTGAGACCAGCCAAGGCTTGCGCCTGGCAGCCAGTCCCTGGCCCGATATATCCAGGTTGAGCCCCTCGCAACCAACCCGGGTGATCGATCAACCTGGCGTCACAAGTGCCCTGGCCAATCCAGCGGTGATCCAGATCCAGGCTCAGGGATCCTTCCAGTTGCACCTAAGCAATGACTGCGATGAGCGCTGGTCGATCCAGCGAAACGATGTTAACGAACTCATTCTCGACCGCCAGTTTGCTACCAAAGACATCTTTTGGCCAGAGACATCTGATGATGTGTTTAGCCGAGTCAGGATCAACCGCACGAGCAATACCGTTTGCTCGCTCACAGTATTCCTGGACCGGACGAACATAGAAGTATTCGCCGATGATGGACTGATCGCCTGTCACCAGTTGCTTTTCGCCCGCCAGCCCTATGACCAGTTGATGGTCGAGGGTGAAGCCACTGTCACCGTCCGAGACTTGACCGGAGATGCAAACATCCTGGACTGACCCCGGCCTGTCTATTCAAAAAAGCAAAATTGATGGAGGATGCATGAAGAACATGAAAAAATGGATGTCCCTCGTTCTGATCGTTGCCCTGTTTGCCACTTTGCTGGCCGGTTGTGCCAGTCAGGCAACCACCGCTGCACCTGCCGAAACATCCGCTGGCGAAACCACCGCTGCACCTGCAGCACAGTCCGACGTGAAAATCACGTTCCTGAACTCCAAAGGCGAAATCACCGCGCAACTGGAAGAAGCAGCCAAAGCTTTCACCGCAGAAACTGGCATCGAGATGGAAATCATCCCCTGCCCAGCCGGAACTTCACCGTTTGAAACGGCCTCTGCCATGTACAGCTCGGGCAGCGCCCCGTCGATCCTGATGGTCGACCCTAATGACGTACCGAAGTTCACCGACAAAGTCCTCGACCTGAGTCAGGAAAGCTGGGTTTCCCTGGCCATGCCGGGCGCCCTGGATGCCGGTTCGGTCGATGGCAAAGTCCTGGCCATGCCTTTGACCGTTGAAGGTTACGGCATCATCGCCAACAAGAAGACCATCGAGACAACCACAGGTGCTGCGTTTGATCCGTCTACGGTCAAAACCTACAGCGACCTGGAAACCCTTTTTGGTAAAATCAGCGCAGCTGGTGTAGCCCCGGTCAAGATCTGCCAGGAAAACTGGTCCCTCGGTGCCCACCTGTTCTCCCAGGTCTACATCAACCAATCCTCTGACCCTGCTGCTGTGCAGAAATTTGTCGACGACCTCAAGGCTGGCTCTGTCAAGCTGATGGACAACAAAGTCTTTGTCGATTTCATGAAGACCTTTGACCTGATGATCGCCAACAACTACGGCAAAGCCGATCCGCTGAACTTCCGCTATGAAGAAGAGCCGCTGCTTCTGACCTCGGGCCAGACTGCCATGTGGTACCAGGGCAACTGGACATGGCCGAACTTCGCCGAGAGTGCCGCTGCTGATGACATGGACTATGTTTTCCTGCCGCTCGTCCTCGGTGATGACGCCACTGCCTATGGCAACAGCCAGATCATCGCTGGTGTTTCCAAGGAAATGATGATCGACAAAGAACAGAACTCCCCTGAGCAGCAGGAAGCTGCCAAGCAGTTCCTCAACTGGCTGGTCACTTCTGACGCTGGCCAGAAAGCCATCGCAGTGGACATGAAGCTGATCCCGGCCTTCACCGGTTTCGCTTACGCTCCAGAGGATCCGCTGGCCCGTTCCATCCTGACCTACCTCGAAGCCGGCAACACCATGCCGACCATCGCCACCCTCCCTGCTGACCATTGGGAAAAAATCGGCGGTATTCTCCAGAAATATCTGGCCGAGCAAAGTGCTGGCAAAGGCAATCATGAGGCTCTGGCCCAGGAAATCGAAGCCTACTGGAAAAACACCTGATCTGATCCACTTTGTTCCATCGAGGGGCAGCCTGCCAGGACGGCAGGCTGCCTGCTCATTGAGGAGGCAGCTCTATGTATGAAAAAACGCTCAAAGATAGAGTCGCGACATTCTTGATTTTTGCAGCGCCGACCCTCTTTATCTTTGCCACCGTCATGATCGCCCCATTGGTTTTTGGCATTTATCTGACCATGACCGACTGGGATGGTCTGAGCAACAACCTGAATTTTGTCGGGATCCAGAACTACCTCGGTGTGTTCCAAGACGCTGAATTCTGGCAATCCTTCTTTTTGACCTTGCGCTATGTCCTGGTATCGGTCGTCCTGATCAACATCGTTGCTTTCCTGATCGCCTATGCCCTGACTTCCGGGATCCGGGG
>JAQUEY010000147.1 GCA_028684955.1 Eubacteriales bacterium | reverse complement strand
TGGAACCTCTGATGAAAGACATCCTTACTGCGGAGCCCTTGTCCGCATCCATCTATTTCAACACCCATGACTCACTGAACATCATCTACCCCTATTTTGACGTGATCGGTCAATATCCGGTCCGGATGAATATCCCGGCCTACAATTTCTATTACGAAGCGGATGCAACACACAACCCGGAACGCAGCGTCCGCTGGACCGACGTCTATCTCGATCCTGCTGGCCACGGCTGGATGTCATCGGCAATTGCACCCGTCTATCAGGGGGATTCCCTCGAAGGCGTGGTCGGGGTGGATGTCACCGTCAGCACGATCACCCAGACGGTCTTGAACCTGGATTTCCCTTGGGATGGCTATGGTTTGCTGCTGGGCAAGGACGGCACGATCCTGGCCTTGCCAGCGGCTGGAGAAGCTGACTGGAAATTGGACGAAATCACCGACCACCATTATGCCCAAGCGATCATGCAGGATACCTTCAAACCTGCTGATTTTAATGTCTACACCCGTCAGGACCTCCAGACTTTTCCCTTGGATGTCGCCGAGTCTGATGCTGGAACAGCCAGCCTGCTGCTCGAGAATGAATCTAAAATGGCTGCCTGGGCCACCATTGAACTCACCGGCTGGAAGCTGGTCATCATTGTGCCGCAGGCTGCTGTTTTTGCCGGAGTCAACCAGATGCAGGACAATCTGAGCCAGATCGGGTTCTATTCCCTGGCGGTTTTTCTGTTTCTCAATCTATTGCTGTTGGTGGCAATCATCCGATATGCCCGGAGCACGGGGGACCGGATAGCCCAGCCCCTGCAAGCAATCAATGCAATGGTCCGCCAAATTGGCGAAGGCCAGTATGACCAGACAGCTCCAGACAGTTCAGTCCACGAGCTGCGTGAAACAGCCGAAACGATTGTCCAGATGGGTCACCAGCTCGATCAGGCCATGAGCAACAATGCCATCCTCCAGACCGCAAACAACCTCAAGAGTGAGTTCATCGCCAACATGTCCCACGAGATCCGGACACCGGTCCATGCGATCCTGGGTTACACCTCCCTGCTCCGGGAAACAACCACCGAAAATCGCCAGCTCAAGTACTTGGACACCATCCAGAAAGCAGGTACCAACCTGCTCACGATCATCAATGGTCTTCTGGATTTGTCCAAACTCGAGGCAGGCATGATCGACTTGCAACCGGATTATTTTGATCTGCGCAGCACCCTCCGGGAAATCCGGGACCTCTATGCGTATGAGTGCGAACGCAAAGGGATCGATCTCACGCTTGTCTTGGACCCGGATCTACCGGAAAGCATCCAGCTGGATGAACTTCGCTTGCGCCAGATCCTGGTCAACTTGGTGGGAAACGCCTCGAAATTCACAGACCACGGCACAATCGAACTGAGTGCCCGGGCGATCTTGCAGACAGATACCTCGACGACAAAGCCTGATCCGGAAAAAGTGACTCTGGTGCTGGCTGTCCAGGACAGTGGGATTGGCATCCCACGCGCCCAGATCAAGCAGATTTTTGAACCGTTCCGGCAAAAGGACGGCCAAAACAGCCGCAAATATGGCGGCACTGGCCTAGGTCTGGCGATCGTCCAGCGCTTTGTTGATTTGATGGGTGGGAAAATCGTGGTGGACAGCGTCGAAGGCCAGGGCTCGACGTTCACCGTGACCTTGCCTGACATCTCCATCGGTCATGTGAATAGGATTCCCCTGCCAGAGACTGTCCGCCAGGTACACACAGGCCGGCTCGAACAAGAATCAACCCTGGCCGAGAATTCCAGCAAGATTTTGAGTACGCAACCGCCCTTGGAACACAGAAAACCTGGCCAAGAGCTTTTCAGGCCGCTCTCAGCCATTCTGGATGGCCCCTGGCAAAACTGCAAGGACAGCGGCCGAGTCCAAGACTTCCGCTCCTTTTCACTCGTGTTGCAGGACTTGGTCGAACAGCAGGAAGATCCGGCAGTCCGATCCTATTGGGAAAGGCTGGATAGAGCCATCGAATCTTTTGACATTGGGCAGATGCAGCTGATAGCCACGCAGTTCCCGGCACTGGTTACGGCTGCCAAACCAGAGCAAGCTCCGAGGTGAACCTGTCGCATGGTTGATGTGTTTGATCCTGCATCCATCAAAATCCTGCTCGTGGACGACACCCCGGAAAATCTTGAAATCGCAGGTCGGATCCTGCTGGGCGAGGGCTATGACATTTATCTCGCCGACACCGGAATCCGAGCACTCGAATTGGCCCGGCAGACGGTTTTCGATCTGATCCTGATGGACATCATGATGCCAGGCCTGGATGGGTTTGCCGCAGGCCGGCAACTGCTTCATCTGCCAACCCAGCAGGGCACGCCCTTGATTTATGTCTCGGCACGAGCTGAAATTGAAAGCGTCAGCAAAGCCTTTGAACTCGGAGCGGTGGATTACATCCGCAAACCTTACAACCCCCTCGAGCTCAAGGCCCGGGTCAAAACTCACATCCAGATCCGCAAACTGCATGAGCAGTTGCTGGCCCACAAGCAAGAGCTGGAAAAGGCACTTGCCTATGCTCGGTCGCTGGCCAAAACCGACGAGCTGACCGGGCTTCTGAACCGGCGAGAGATCAATGCCCTGATGGATTATGAAATGATCCGGGCAGTACGCAACCAGCATGAGTTTTCAATCATACTGGCAGATATTGACTTTTTCAAAGTGATCAATGACACCTATGGCCATCTTGCCGGGGATCAAGTTCTGAAAGAAATTGCCCGCCTCATGCGCGAAAATACCCGGGAGCAAGACTTTATCGCCCGCTGGGGTGGTGAGGAAATTTTGCTTCTGTTGCCGGAAACGGGCGCTGGAGAAGCCACTGAACTGGCCGGACGTCTACGCCGGGTGATCGCCGACCATCCGTTCGGAGACTCAGGTCAGTGCTATCATCTGACCATGACCTTCGGTATCGCCTGCCACCATCCCGGCATGGCATTGAATGACCTCCTGAACAAAGCCGACCAGGCTTTGTATGAGGGCAAAGGTTCCGGTCGCAACCAAGTCGTGATTTCTTCTTTGTCCTGCACACGATCAGCCCAGTAAAAGCAGCTTTCATCCAGCACAGCCAGCCTTAGCCCAGCAAGAGCGGTTTTTGAATCCGGGCTACCATCCAGGCCAGCCAGTGACCCGGCAAAATCTTGGACAGGACAATCACCAGACGATTGCCAAAGCCGGGAATAATCAGGCGCTGCCGGCGCAAAAGGCCTTGCACGGCCGCACGGGCGACTTGTGCTGCAGGCATGGCAGAGGTCAGGTCGGCTTTTCCGGCCCGGCTGGAAAACTCCGTGGCCGTGGCGCCTGGACAGAGCAGGGAGACCGAGACACCGGTCCCGCGGAGTTCTTCATCCAGTGCCAGGGAAAACGAATGGACGTAGGATTTGGCTGCATAGTAGACCGCTGTATAGGGGCCCGGTTGGTAGGCACCTGTGGAGGCCACATTCAGGATCTGACCTCGTCCGCGTCCAGCCATGTCACCGGCAAAAAGCCGGGATAATTCGGTCATCGATGTGATGTTCAGGTCAATCAAGCGCTCATACGCATGATCAGCGGCTGCTATGACCGGGCCACTGTGTCCGGCTCCGGCATTGTTGACCAGGAGGTCCACGGTGATCCCGTGCTGCCTGGTCCAGGCGTGCACCATCTGGGCCGCGGCAGGCTGGGCCAGATCCTGGGCCAGGATCTCCACACTGACAGCATGCTGCCGGTGCAGATCCTTGGCGATCAAATCCAGTCGTTCCTGGTTTCTGGCAACCAAGGCCAGGTTCCAGCCATGGGCAGCCAGCTGGCGAGCCAAGGCTGCCCCGATCCCGGATGAAGCTCCGGTGATCAGGGCAGTCTGCTTGTTTTTGTGCGTGTTTGCTGCTGTTGTGTCAGACGTCATCTTGATCAGCCAAGGATCGAGAAGGCCATGAACAGAGAGGCTGACAGGGACGCAACCAGTGAGACAACTGTGACCTGGGTGTTGATCGACGGTCCGGCCGTATCTTTGAACGGATCACCAACGGTATCCCCAATGACGCCGGCTTTGTGAGCCTCGGATCCTTTGCCACCGAAATGGCCAGCTTCGATGTATTTTTTCGCATTATCCCACAGGCCGCCACTGTTAGACATCAGGAGGGCCAGCATGAGGCCGGATGTGATGTTGCCAGCAAGGAAACCGCCGATGGCCGAGACGCCGCCGATGAATCCGACTGCGAGTGTGACCAGGATGGCCAGAAGGCCGGCTGGGATCAATTCCTTGATCGCGCCGATGGTGGCGATGTCGATGCAGCGGTTGTAGTCGGGCATGACACCGGGTTTACCTTCGCGCAGGCCTGGAATCTCGGCAAATTGGCGGTGGATTTCTGCCACCATGCGTTCAGCGTTACGGCTGACGCCCATCATCAGCATCGCCGAGAAAACAGCTGGGACGGCAATACCGGTCATCAGTCCGAAAAAGACGATGGGGTCGAGAATGGAGAAGGTCAGGATTTCACCGGTCTTGTTGCGGACGATCTCCTGGTAGGCTGCCAGCAATGCGATGACGGTCAGTCCGGCGGCACCAATGGCAAAGCCTTTGGTGATCGCTTTGGCCGTGTTGCCGGCGGAGTCGAGCTGGTCGGTGATTTCCAGGACGTCGTCTCCGAGGCTGCCCATTTCAGCCAGGCCGCGTGCATTGTCGACGATCGGGCCGTAGGCGTCATTGGAGATGATCATGCCGACGATCGAGAGCATACCGATCGCCGACAGGCTGATGCCCAGGAGCGGATAGCCCGCACCGAGGGGTTCGGCGACTTTGTAGGAAGCAACGGCGGCAATCGCAATACCCAGGATGGACGGAAAAGAGCTGATCAGGCCGTAAGAGAAGCCGGTGATGATGGTAAAAGCCGGTCCACTCTGGGAAGCTTCGGCCACGCGGGCGACTGGCTTGCCTGTATCGGAGGTGAAGAGTTCCGATGAAAATCCGATCACGGTACCGGACAAAAGGCCGATGAAGGTCGCCAGCCAGAGCCGGATTTCAAAGTCAAAGAGCAAGGTGGCAGCCAGGGTCAGGACGGCAAAAATGGCTGTGGTCAGATAGGTGCCGTTATTCAAGGCCTTGCCTGGATGTCCGCCCGGTTTGACCCGGACAGCCAGGACACCGATGATCGATGCTAAAAGACCGAGACCGCCAAAGGCGAAAATCAGGTGGACCTGGCCCAAGGGGGCTGCCAGAATAATCGCAGCTGCAATCGAGGCAATATTGGAGTCGAACAGGTCTGCGCCCATGCCGGCGACGTCACCGACATTATCACCGACATTGTCGGCGATGACGGCTGGATTGCGCGGGTCATCCTCCGGGATGCCGAGTTCGACTTTTCCGGTCAGGTCAGCGGATATGTCGGCGGTCTTGGTGAAAATGCCACCGCCTGCTTTGGCAAACAACGCCAG
>JAQUEY010000146.1 GCA_028684955.1 Eubacteriales bacterium | reverse complement strand
ACCGTTGTCGCCGAAGAGACCACAGCAGCCGCTGAAGAGACCACTGTCGCGGAGGAAACTTCCGAAGCTGCAACCGAAACCAGTGAAGTAGCCGCTGAGGAAACCACGGTTGCTGAGACCACTGTCGCTGAAACCACTGCGGCCTGATCTTGCAAATTGAACGCTGGACCCTCTTGACATTCTTGACCAGCGCATTATGATGGATCCATAAGCAAGGGCGCTTCGCCGGATTTCCCGGCAGGCGTCTTTTGCTTTTTAAACCTGCTTACAGGGGGTTTCACAGAGATGATACAACTGACTCAGACCACCGGCAGCCTCATTCGCTCCATCGTTTCCCTGGCGGCCAGCTGCCGTCAATACACGGATTATGCAATGAATGAAATGCAGGTCGGACATAAAGAACTTGCAAATGTTTTTACTGATGTGGCAGAAATGGAAAAACGCCAGGCCTGTTTCCTGTTGGATCAGCTGGCGCAGTATCTGGAAACGGAACAACAGGATTCAGAAATCTGGGCCGCGTGTTTCCGGATGCTCAATGAACTGGCCGAGCAGGAAGGGTTTGTCCAGATTGGGACCATGTACCAGCTTCTGCTGTCCAGGACTTCTGTCATTTCCGTTGCCTGATCGAGACGCTGGTCTGACAAACTCCACTCAATACCTGTATACTATCGGGGAACGTTCACGTGAAAGGAATACCCCCGGGATGAAAACGCTGTTTTGGGATTTCCATGGCACCCTGATCCGTGCTGAAAAGCTTTGGAGCAAGAGTCTCTATCAGGCGATCAAGCACATCTGGCCTGACAGGGCCATCACACTTGAGCAGCTTTCTGCCAGCCAGCATCCGGGGACCTTCCCCTGGGACTATCCAGATCGTGACTATCGCCATTTGACCGACCCCGACAAATGGTGGCAGGCCATGGAGCAGCAGTTCGCCGCGATCAGCCAGCGCTGCGGTTTGACCGCTGCAGAGGCCGCGCAAGTTGCCCCGACGGTGCGTGAGCGGATTCTGGAACCGGCCAATTTTCACCTCTACGAGGATGCCATTGAGACACTCGAAATTTTATCCAAACAAGGCTGGCGTCACATCTTGTTGTCCAACAATTTCCCGGAATTGCCAGTGCTCATGGACCAGCTCGACATCAGCCGGTTTTTTGACCAGCAGATTGTGTCTGCCCTCGTCGGCTTTGAAAAACCGCACCCCGAAATCTTTGCGCTCGCCATTGAACGGGCTGGGTACCCAATGATCTGTGTCATGATTGGCGACAACCCGCAGGCCGACGCCTGGGGCGCACAGCAGGCTGGCATGTCAGCCATCCTGGTGCATCCACGCGGCGAAACGGACAGCACGGTGCCAGTATGCCAGAATCTGTCGGACTTGATTCCGCTGCTTCAGGAATACCGCTCGTAGCAGACGATATCAGCGAGTTTTTTGCGCGGCTTTGCTGCCGGTGTCTCGGCTGGATACCCCAGTGGTGTCACCGCCACGATACGGACCGGATCTGGAATGCCGAGAATTGATTTCACCTGGGACTCATCGAAACGGCCCAGCCAGCAGGTGCCCAGACCAAGCTCGTGTGCCTGCAGGATCATGTAGGCCGTGGCGATCGACAGGTCGACGGTGTAGCGGTGCTGGCCGCAGAGCATGACCGCATTCGGATCCGTGCCACAGCAGACCAGGATCACAGGCGCCTCGCCGACAAAGGTCTGACCGGGGCAGGCATCGACCAGCTTCTGGCGTGTTGCCGGTTCACGGACGACGATGAATTTCCAGTTTTGCTGGTTGCTGGCCGACGGGGACAGCCGGGCCGCCTCCAGGACCAGTTCCAGTTTATCATCCTCGACTGGCTGGTCGGCGTAATGCCGGACACTGCGCCGGGTCGCCAGAGCTTGCAGGATATCCATCAAGAACCCCTCCTTTTTTTCTGGAAAATCACATAGGAATAAACCGTGGCCCCCAGAACCGGAGCCAGGATGCAGATCATGAAAACCATGAACCGCAGGTCGCCGGAAAACAAGACTGCAGAAACCAGGGCCAGAACGCCACCAGCGATCATCCATTTGGCAGCGACCCGATGCGTCTGGTTCCAGACCTCCTCGTCAGCCAGCGTCCAAGGCACGCGGATTCCGACGAAATAATTGAATTTCACCCGGTTCATGGTTGCGCCCAGGAAGATGAACATCACGGCAACAAAGGCGGGAATCCAGAGCCCGATATCCACGGCATAGCCCAGTGCAGCGGCGATGGTCACCCCGAAAATCCCTGCCATGAAGGCGTGGATCAGCCAGCGAATCAGGCGATAGGTGCCGGCAAATCCAGCATAGTTCTCGCGCTTGGGGTCTAGCTTAGGCGAAAGCAGCAGCAGGACATACAGCCCGATGTTCATGAGGGGCAGGAAAAAAGTGCCAAAAGCGCGACTGCTGTAGCCGTCTATCTCTCCCCTGGCATTCCAATGGGTCGGTACGACATCCGGCATGGAAGGGTAAATCATGAAAGCTGCAACCAAGGGAACGAGGATGACCAGAATGAGTGGCCATTCCTGTCGGAAAACATGCTTGAAAGGCTGGCGCATAAGGATCCTTTCTGCCAACTGGCAACACACAGTCAGTTTCATTATAGCAAATGCAACTCTTGGATGATTGCTGTATAATTGAGCTGAAAAATTTGTCTGTTTTCATTCAAATCGAATTGAATAGGTGACCGCCATGATCATTCAAGTGAAGGACCTCGTCAAGCGCTATGGCACACTGACCGCACTCGACCATCTCGACCTCGAGGTGGAGGAGGGTGAAATTTTCGGCCTGCTCGGTCCGAACGGCTCCGGCAAAACCACCGCAATCAATTGCATTCTCTCGCTATTGAAATTCGACCAGGGTACAGTCGAGGTTTTTGGCAAGCCCATGACCCCCGATGCCTACGATCTCAAGCGCGACATCGGTGTCGTCATGCAAAATGTCGCTGTGTTTGATGAACTGACCGTGCAGGACAACATCGACTATTTCTGTGGTCTCTATGTCACCGACCGCGCCAAACGGCGTGCGCTGGTCGACGAGGCGATCGACTTTGTCGGTCTGCAGGAATTTCGCCGCTTCTATCCGAAAAAACTCAGCGGCGGCCTGCTGCGGCGCCTGAACATTGCTTGTGGCATCGCGCACAAGCCGCGCCTGATCATCATGGACGAACCGACCGTAGCCGTCGACCCACAGAGCCGCAACAACATCCTCGAAGGCATCCGCCAGCTGAACCGCAAAGGAGCAACGGTTCTCTACACCTCCCATTACATGGAGGAAGTTGAACTGATTTGCAGCCGGATCACCATCCTCGACAAGGGGAAAGTGATTGCAGCTGGTACCAAGGAGCAGCTCAAAGCTCAGATTGATCTCGGTGAGACGGTCCAGGTCGAGACGGATGACCTGGACGAGGCTGTGCTGGCGCTGCTGAAACAACGGCCCCATGTGGCCTCAGTCACCTACGATGGCGCCTGGCTGGTCGTCCGCTTTGCCCGCGGCCAGAACGGCCTCGTTGATTTGCTCGACTTCCTCAAATCGCAGGCTGTACCGCTCGGCCGGATCCACAGTGAACTTCCAACCCTCAACGACGTCTTCCTCGAACTCACCGGCAAAGAGCTGCGCGACTAGACAAGTCAACGCGGACAGGAGGACTTCATGATCGCCCATTTGCTCCATTACCGCCTGAACTGTTTTCTCAAGGACCGCCAGATGATTTTCTGGACCTTGTTGTTCCCTTTGCTGCTGGCCACGCTGTTCAACCTGGCCTTTGCCAACCTGTCAGAAATTGATACGTTCATCGAAATACCTGTGGCAATCGTGAATCATGAAGCTAATCAAAATGAGGCTTTGCAAATGGCCTTGGCGGCTGCGTCCGGACAAAACGGGGCAGGTGGATTGTTCCACGTGATTCCGACGGATGAGGAATCAGCCAGGCAGTTGCTTTCTGAAAACAAAGTGGACGGAATCATTTTTGTCAAACCGGACCTGCATCTGGTGGTGAAGCAGTCTGGCCTGAATCAGACCATCCTCAATAGCTTCCTGGATGATTTCAGCCAGACAAGCCAAGCCTTGTCCGACATCATCACAGTGAATCCATCCATCACATTTGAGACGCTGTTGCCTGTGGTGCAAGATCGCCGCGACCACATCTCGGCTGTGCCAATCAGCAAGGACCAGCTCAACTCCACTGTCATCTATTTCTACTCCCTGATTGCCATGACCGCCCTCTACGGTGGTTTTTGGGGCCTGAGGATTGTCAATGAGAATCAGGCCAACTTGTCACCCCAGGGGGCCAGGGTCAGCGTAGCCCCTGTCCACAAACTCTTGCGCCTGATGGTGGATATCAGTGCTGCCCTGGTCATCCAGTATGCAATCATCCTGGTCGTGATCGCCTATATCCAGCTCGTCCTCGGCTACAGGTTCGGCAGCCAGCTGCTCTGGATCTTGCTTGCGGCCCTGGTTGCCTGTTTCATGGGAATCGCCTACGGGTCTTGCATCGGGGCCATCGTCCGCACGGGCGAGGGTATTAAAACAGGGATTTTGATTCTTTCAACCATGATGATGTCGTTCTTGTCCGGCATGATGTACCACGGCATCAAATACATCGTCACGACCGCGGTGCCAGTCCTGGCTTTCCTTAACCCGGCCAACCTGATCACAGATGCTTTCCTGGCCCTGTACTATGACGGCGCCAGTCCCCGATATTTCACGAACTTGGCCATTCTTATGACCTTTGGCCTGGCTTTCAGCCTGCTGGCTTTTGCCGTCCTGAGGAGGCAACGCTATGCCAGTCTTTAAAGCCTACCTCCAGATCATCCGCAAAAATGCCCCGCTGCTCCTGATGTATTTGGGTATTGTTGTCGGCCTGGCCGTCATGATGACAATCTTCAATGCCCAGAGCCCACAGATCGGTTTTACCGGGAGCCAGGTCCGGACAGCCATCTTCAATGATGACACTCAGGCTGGCAGTGCCTTGGTAGCGGGTCTGGAAGACTACCTGGCCCAGGCTGCCGAAATCGTTGATCTGGCTGACGATCCGCACAAGATCCGCGACGCGTTGTTCTTTGGCGAGGTGTCGTATGTCCTGCGCGTGCCAGCCGGGTTTTCGGAGCTGCTACACCTGGAAGGTACCTCTGCGGCTGCCAAGCTGGAACGCATGGCTGCACCCGATTCAACCACAGCGCTGTACATGGACATGCTGGTCAACAAATACCTCAGCACCGTCCGACTCTACCAGACTGGACTGCCGGAGGCTGCGGACGAAGAAATTGCCCGTCTGGCACTCGCAAACCTGGCTATCAGTACGCCAGTTGAACTGGCGGGGCAGACGTCATTTCGCGGCTCCTATGAGAACATCGTCTACTATTTTAATTACCTGGCCTATGCATTGCTTTCGATCCTGATCCTGGGCGTCAGCACCTGCATGATCACCTTCAACGGC
>JAQUEY010000025.1 GCA_028684955.1 Eubacteriales bacterium | reverse complement strand
GTCTGGATAAACGCCTCGATATGGCGCAGGGCAGCGCCGAGGGCTGATGCTTCGACTTTAAACTGGCAGGTCTTGATGTAGCTGGCATCGAGGCCAAACGTATTGAGCCGGCTGGCGCGCGCCTGCAAATCAGACAAATACGGCTCCATGAAACTGCCGACATAGCCGCCAACGATCACCGGACTGTCAAATGCCATGCGCAGGTTGTTGATGGCAATCGCCAGATGATCCAGATAGTGGTTCCAGTCCGACTGAAGTGCCGGATCGTCCTCAAGCGCCGAGAAAAAGGTTTCCAGCTTGCCTCCGGTCAGTCCAGCGAGCTGTTTGGCCGAGCAATAGCTGTCCACGCAGCCGAGCTTGCCGCAATAGCACGGGGTGCCAGATGGAAACAAGGTCATGTGACCGAATTCGCCGCTGCGGCAATGGTCCCCCAGGAACAGGCGGTCAAAAACAGGCCGATGGTCCAAGTCCTGGGCATCCTGGGTGAAAATGGCACCGCCGACATAATTGCTCAGGGAAAAATAGATGGCAGTCATCGGGCTGGGATTGTGGTACATTTCAGCGATCATGGCCGCATTGGCATCATTAGTGATCACACACGGGTACGGGATGAACTCATAGAATCGCTGGCAGGGCACACCTGCAAAACCCAAGGCATGCGAATGCGTGACAGTCTGGCCGTCCAGAGACACGATCCCGGGAATTGAAAGTCCAAAACCGAGAAAACGATCTTCCGGTCGATCTGTCTCTTTGAGAAAAGCCATGGCCAGCGACCCCAAGTCCCTGTAGTACCGTTCAGAATCGGTAAAAGGTTTTTGCAGGCGGCGATGGAGATGGACTTTGCCTGACAGGTCGGTCAAGGCCAGGCCAATGTGGTTTTGCGTGATATCGATACCGATCGCAAAGCGTGCTTCATAATCCGGCGACAGCACTTTGGCCTTGCGGCCACCCGTTGATTCAAAGGTCCCCACTTCCCTGACCAGGCCGCGCGCGATGAGCTCATCGACATTCTGCAGCACCGTTGGCATGGAAAGGCCCAGCGTGGCAGCGATTTCCGGTTTGGAAATCCGTTCCTGCTGATTGATCAACCAGTAGACTTGATTGCGATTGATCCGTTTGACTTCGATGTTGCTGACTCGTTTGCTTTGCATGTACCTTCTCCTAGATCGGTCTTGTTGTTTTGCGGACAATCAGTTCCGGCTTGTAAACAAGATGGCGTTGTTTCGTTTTGTCCGGGTGGGTGATCAGGTCCAGGAGTAAATGGGCTGCCTTGACACCAATTTTCTGTTTGGGCTGGGCCATGGTGGTCAGCTGGGTCATTGGCAGGCCGGCGAAAAACATGTCGTCATAGCCGATCAGGCCAAACTCCTCCGGAATTTTCTTCTTGTCACGCATGGCCCGGTCATAGACACCAAGGGCGATCATGTCGTTTTCACACAGAGCTGCATCGAAAGGTACACCAGTTGCGAGCAATTGGTCGTAGCAACGTGCGCCGGACTCGTGCGTGTATTCGCCCTGGCAGACCAGGCGCGCATCCACAGTGCGCAGATAATGGGACAGGGCTCTGGCATAGCCTTGGAAACGGTCGGAAAAAGTCTGGGTGTCGGTGTGGCTGCCGATGAAGGCGATGTTCTGGTAGCCGCATTGGATCAAATGCTCAGTCGCCAGATAGGCCCCCAGGACATTGTCAACGTCAATCGAAGAAAGATCTGGACTGGTGGCAGGATTGAGCTTGACCACCGGGATGCCCAAGTCCAGCAAGTACGAGTCATCTTCGCCAAATGATTTGATGATGATCCCGTCGACCCTCTTTTCCGCCATCAGCCGGATTTGCTTGAGCTCTTCCTCGTGATCCCACTGGTTGTCACACATGATGGTTGTGAAACCTCGGGCTGATGCGGTTGAATTGACCGCATGGGCAATCTCAACAAAAAAAGGATTGGCAAAGTCGGGCACAATAAAGGCGATGGTCATGCTCTGCCGGGTCACCAGGCCCCTGGCCATGGCGTTGGGCGTGTAGCCCATCTGCCTGGCTGTTTCCAGGATTTTCCGGCGCAATTCAGGACTGACCCCTGGCTTGCCGTTCAAAGCCCTGGAAACAGAGGAATGCGTGATGCCCAGTTTTCTGGCGATGTCTTTGATCGTTACAGACATGTCGATGTGCTCCCCGGCAAGTTGATAGTTTGCATTATACAGCCAATCATGCAAGCTCAGCCATTTTTTAGCACCTGTGCAACGCATCATCACCATAATCTTGTGCTAAAATGCTGATTAACCTTTTTGACGCAGATAGATGCGTAATAGCGACATAGTATTACGCCAGTGAGCAAATGCCATACAGCAGGAGGTGTGTCTATGCAGGTATCGGGAGCGCAGGCCATGGTGCAAGCCTTGGAGCAAGCAGGTGTCACGACGATTTTCGGTTATCCCGGGGCAGCCATTGCTCCTTTTTACGATGCTTTGGTCGATTCGAACATGCGCCATGTTCTGACACGCAACGAGCAGGGGGCAGCCCACGCTGCCAGCGGCTATGCCAGGGCCAGACAAGTCACGGGAGTTTGTGTGGTCACCTCTGGTCCCGGGGCAACCAATGTCATCACAGGCATTGCCACGGCCTACATGGATTCGATTCCCCTGGTGATCATCTCAGGTCAGGTCATGACTGATTTGATCGGCAGCGATAGCTTCCAAGAGGTCGATATCACCGGCGCCACATCACCCTTTACCAAACACAATTACCTGGTCAAGTCGGCCCAGGATCTGCCTCGGATTTTCCAGGAAGCCTTTTATCTTGCTTCTACAGGTCGTCCAGGGCCGGTCCTGATCGATGTGCCGCAGGATATCCAGATGGCGATTTTTGAGTATGAAAAACCAGAAGCTGTCCATCTGCCCGGCTACCGGCTCATAACCGAAGCCAATCCAGAACAGTTGCTCGCAGTCAAAGCTCAGCTGGAGCAGGCCAAGGCTCCGATCATCTGCGTCGGTGGCGGCGTCCTGAGCAGCAACGCGACCCAGGAACTGATGCAGCTGGCACAGTCGTGCCAGATTCCGGTTGTCACGACCATGATGGGCATCAGTGCCATTCCCTTTGACCATCCGCTGTATCTGGGCACGCTGGGTTCGCATGGGATTTTCGCAGCCAATTATGCCCTTAACAAGGCTGATCTGGTCATGCTCGTCGGTGCTCGCGTCGGTAACCGGGCGATGGGATCAGCCCAGGAAATCGCTCGCCGGGCCCAGATTGTCCACATCGACATCGACCCGGCTGAGATTGGCAAGAACATCAAGCCTCATACAGCGATCGTCGCCGACGCCAAATCAGCCTTGGCCGGCCTGCTGGCTTTAAACCCCCAGACAGACACCTCCGAGTGGGTGGCTACAGTCACCGCGATCAAGGCCGACCACCAATTGCCGGATAAGCCAGCGGCCGCATCCGCAACCATTTACCCGCCGACCCTGATGCGGATTCTGGGTGAACTGGCTGGTCCGGATGCCATTGTCACCACCGAAGTCGGCCAGAACCAGATCTGGGCTGCCAATCACTATCCTTTCAGAAAACCGCATACCTTCATCACTTCCGGCGGCATGGGAACCATGGGCTATGGATTGCCATCTTCGCTGGGGGCCAAGGTTGGCTGTCCTGAGCTGCCCGTCATCGCTGTCAGTGGCGATGGCAGTTTCCAGATGTCCCTGCAAGAACTGGGCACTGTGAAACAGGAAAAAGCTGCTGTCAAGTTTGTCCTTTTGAACAATAGTCGCCTGGGTATGGTCCATGAAATCCAGAGCATTCGCTACAAACGCTATTCCCAAGTGTTTCTTGAAGAAAATCCCGATTTTGAAAAACTGGCCGCGGCGTATGGGTTTGGCTATAGCAAGATCCACAGCAATGACCAGATCGAAGCAGCTGTCAGAATCATGCTCGACACCCCGGGACCTTATCTGCTCGAATGCCAGATCGATCCACATGAACCGACCCTCTACCCAGTCCGCAAGGAGGAAAAAGGATGAGCCAGCACACCCTGTCCGTTCTCGTCAATAACCATCCCGGCCTGCTGTCCAAGGTCTCCGGCCTGTTCAGCCGCCGCAGTTTCAACATCGACAGCCTGGCTGTCGGAATCTGTGAAATCCCGGACTGCTCGCGCATGACGATTGTGGTCAATGGCGACGAAGCGATGGTCGACCAGGTCATCAAGCAGCTCGACAAACTGATCGATGTCATCGAGATCGAACATTTGCCGGTCCAGAACTCCGTTTTCCGGGAAATGGTCCTGGCCAAAGTGGCCGTCGAAGCCAACCAGCGGACGGAGCTTTTGCAGATCGCCGAGATTTTCCGGGCCAAGATCGTCGATGTCTCCTTGCACCACATCACACTGGAGCTGACTGGCCAGGCTGATAAAATCAGCGGTTTTCTCAATTTGCTGGAGGATTTCAAGATCCTGCGCATTGTCCGCACCGGTACAATCGCCGTGCCGCGCTTCGAAGAGATCTGAGGGCTCGATGACCAGCCAGGCAAGCTGCTGGATCCAGCTCAAAAAAGAACCCCGGGGTCCTCTGATTACAGGGCAGGGGTTCTTTTCATGGCCGGCATGGATTTGTTCTCGTACATCCTGCGGTCGGCGTGTTCCAGCAAGGTCTGGACAGTTGGATGACTGGCTTTGTCGTAGACCACTCCCCCGAAGCTTAGCTGGAGTGTGAAGGGTTTGCCACTGGTCTCGTTGTAATGCGCAAAGGCCTGATGAAATCGGGCGAGGGTCTGGTCCAGGTTGATCCAGCTGCGACTTTGCAGGATGATGTAGAACTCATCGCCACCCACCCGGGCAATGATATCATCATGCCGCAGGCACTGGTGCAGGATCTGGACGGTTGCCTGCAAGGCACGGTCCCCCTCACCATGGCCATAGCGGTCATTGATCTGCTTGAAATGGTCAATGTCAGCTGCGATCAAGGCCAGATACTGGTCAGGACGGGTCTGGACCAGTTTGCGGGCCATCAGCTTTTCAAAGTGGCGCCGATTCAAGGTGCCCGTGAGATAGTCCGTGGTCAAGTGATTGTCTATGATGTGCTGGTAAATGAAAAGCACACTCAATGTTGTCATGGGCCAGGTCACAGAGACCCCGTAGAAACGGATCTGGATCAGGGAGCCAACAAGGGGGAATGCATAGTAGGTCAGTAAAAGTCCGGTCATCCGCAGCGGGATCAGCTTGCGGTGCAGGACAATCAGGCCACTGGACAAGACAACAATTCCCAACGCCATGCTGGCGTGCACGAGAAACAGAGGGCCGCGGACATAGTGGTTGTCTGGTGAAACGGAAAAATACCAGCCGGTTTTGAGCGACACAACTGCCAGAAGCGAATTCACAACGAGAACCGTCTGGACCAGAATCGTCGAAATCTTGAAGAGTCGGGTTTTCTGGCTGGTTAATGTCTGGGTGTAAAAGAGCCAGATCGAAATGGGCACAAGATTGATGATGTAAAGCAGCACATTCCCGATCTGGTTCATGATCAGGGCCAGATGTCCCGGCTGACCTTCAAACAGCCAGCCCAGAATGTCAAAGGCACAGGCCAGGGCGGTGCTGCCAATAAAGACGAACAATAGACGATTGGATTCGCTGCGAAAATCAAAGCGGTTCCTGGCGGACAAGAACAAGATTATAAGAACGAGCATTGACCAAAGCGTAATATCGATGCGCAAAAAGACATCCACTGGCTCATTCCAATCCTTTGCTTAAAATATTACAAAATACGTGTTATTTTTAACATATCCTATTCAATCTATCAACTTGAAGATTGCAAATCATGGTAATCGCTTAAAATGAGACCAAAGCAGTCAGAAGACTTGCAAGGAGGCCACCGTGTCTAACGTTGAAGAGTATCTCTACATCGATTATGAAAATGTCCAGGATGTCCAGGTCGAAGTGATCAAGAAAACAGTCAAGGTCGCAATCATCGTCGGCCAGGACCAGACAAAAGTCCCGATCGACCTGGTCCAGAAAACCCAGCCATTTGGCGGCGCTGTGGAGTGGATCCAGGTCAGTGGCAAAGGCCGCAACGCGCTTGACTTCTTCATCGCCTTTTTTCTCGGCCGCGATGTTGCCATCGATCGCAGCAAAAATTTCATCATCTATTCCAAGGACACAGGCTATGACCCCTTGATCAACTACCTGAAAAAGAGCGGCATCAAGGCGCGGCGCATTGTCAGCTTCCAGGAACTCGACCAGAACAAACCGATCCAGATCGATGAGGCCGGGGTGAAAAAAGTCCGCGAAAGCCTGGGCAAGCTGGCTGCCAACAAACGCCCGAAAAAACGCAGCAGCCTTTTGGGTTTCATCGTAGATTTATTGAAAGGTGCCAAAGCGCAGGACGTCGAAGCCATCGTCGAAGACCTCTTCATCAAGAAACTGGTCTACGAAGAAAATGGCATCATCAAATATGACCTCGACTAGAAGCGGTAATAAATGAACGGATTGAAACTTTCGTTGACCAGGAACAGGACTGAGAGGGCAAACAGGAATGCATACCCAAGGTCGAGCAGGAGTTTCGGGAAGCGCGTGCGGGCCAGGGCATCAGCTGCCATTTTCGGCAATGGGGTCGAACCGATGGCTGCCAGGATCATGAACGGCAGCAGGTAGACCAGGTTGTTCTGGACCAGGTAGCTGAAATGATTGGTGCCGTGAAAGCCCAGCATCGCTTTGAGGTAATCTATCACCTGGGACAGGGACTCACTGCGGAACAGGACCCAGCCGACCAGGACGCTGAGCATGGCGTAGGCATAGCCCAGCGGTGGCACCCTGCGGATGATGTTCAGCAGGAACAGCCGTTCGATCACCAGCAACACACCGAAGAACAGGCCCCAGAAGACGAAATTCCAGGCCGCACCATGCCACAGTCCCGTCAAGGCCCAGACGATGAAGAGGTTGCGCAGCCAGTTGGCTGCACTGACGCGGTTGCCGCCGAGCGGGATGTAGACATAATCGCGAAACCAGGTGCTGAGCGAGATGTGCCAGCGGCGCCAGAATTCGGTCACCGAGCGCGAGATGTAAGGGTAGTTGAAGTTCTCGAGGAAATGGAAGCCAAATACGTGGCCTAAGCCGATCGCCATGTCGCTGTAGCCGGAGAAATCGAAATAGATCTGGAACGCATAGGCGAGGATGCCGAGCCAGGCCATCAGAAGGCCACGGTCGCCATCCGCCATGTTGAAAGAGGCGTCGGCTAAGATCGCCATCTGGTTGGCAATGACCACCTTTTTAGCCAGGCCGGCAATGAAGCGCCGCAGTCCCTGAGCGGTGTGGGCCCAGCTGATGTCACGCTTGCGTAGTTCCTGCTCAATCGTCGCATAGCGGACGATCGGGCCGGCGATCAGCTGCGGGAACATCGTGACATAGGTCGCCAGTGTCAGAATGTTGCGCTGGACCTTGACCTCACGGCGGTAGACATCGATCGTGTAGGACATCGTCTGGAAGGTGTAGAAGCTGATGCCGACCGGCAGCGGCAGATTTAACAGCGGCAGGTTGGCTCCCGTCAGGGAGTTGATGCTGGAAATGACAAAGTCCGAATATTTGTAGAAGGACAGCAAACCGAGATTGACCACAAAAGATGAGATCAGGAAAACCTTGGCTAGTCCGCGGTGTTTCATTTTAAGCAGGGCGTCGATGACCAGGGCGTGCAAATAGTCATTGGCCGTAGACACCAGCATCAGGATGACATAGACCGGTTCCCCCCAGGCATAGAAAACCAGCGAGGAGACAAGCAGGACCAGGTTTTTCCAATTGATAGTCCGGGCAAGGTGGTACAGGATCACCACGATCGGTAAAAAAGCAAAGAGGAAGGCTAAACTGCTGAAAACCAAAGTATTATTCTCCAAAGACGTCATTGATGAAGGTTTGTTTGAAAGACATCCTGCCTATTATACCATCTATGCCTTGAATTGACAGACAGACCCCCTGATCAAACTTGGTTCCGGGCCTACCATAGTTATTCCCTATGGATTAGTATAGGTATTCCGTGTTACCTTATAACTAAAAAATTCGCTAAGATGAGGAAAAGTTCAAAGAGTAGGACAACTCTGGTAATCGAGGGTGCTGCCACCCTTTCCAGCCGTCTGACAGGAGCATGACTTAAGATGAAAACAGCTGATTTATTCAAGGAAAAGACTGTCTTTTCTTTCGAAATTTTCCCGCCTCGCAAGGATACCCCGATCGAGTCGATCTACACAACCCTCGAGGCCCTGCGCGACATGACGCCGGATTTCATCAGTGTCACGTACAGCGCCAGCGGCCGGGCCAACAAAGACGCCACCCTGGCCATTGCTTCCCGGATCAAAAATGAATACCACACCGAGTCAGTGGCCCACCTGACCTGCATCAATCACACCAAGGACGAAGTGCGTGACCTGCTGGGCGAGCTCAAAGAGAACAACATCGAAAATATTCTCGCTCTCTTGGGTGATCCTGTCCCGGGCATCACGCCACGGGAGGATTTCAAGCATGCCAGCGACCTGGTTTCTTTCATCAAGCAAAGCAGCGACCTCAATGTCCTGGCCGCCTGCTACCCCGAAGGCCATCCGGCTGCTCCCGATCTCGAGACAGACATCCGCCATCTCAAAACCAAGGTCGACGCCGGGGTAGACCACCTGATCACCCAGCTCTTCTTTGACAATTCCTATTTCTACAATTTCCGCGACAAGATCACAGCCACCGGCATTCATGTCCCGGTCGAAGTCGGGATCATGCCAGTCATCAACAAAGCCCAGGCCGAACGAGTGATTTCAATGTGCGGCGTCCAGCTACCAAAAAAATTCCGGGTCATGATGGACCGGTTTGCTGACAATCCGGAGGCACTGCGCGACGCCGGTCTGGCCTATGCAGTCGAGCAGATCATCGATTTGCTGGCCAATGGCGTCGACGGCATCCACCTGTACACCATGAACAACAGCCTGGTTGCCCATCGCATCGACGAAGCAGTGCGCACCCTGATCAAATCCGGTAGCTGGAAGTCCTGATCAGGGTGTGTTGATCAAACGTTTCAATTCCTCGACATACCGCTGGCCAAATCCGCTGAGAGCGGTTTTGCTGTTCGTAATCCAGCCGACCGTGAGCGTCTCTTCGCTTTCGAGCGGGATGGCCTTGATGTTGCTGCCATTGAGATCACTGCTCAGGATGCCCGTGCTGATTGTGTAGCCATTGAGACCGATCAGCAGGTTGAAAAGGGTGGCCCGGTCACTGACCCGGATGCTTTTCTTGTGGTAGACCGTGCTGAGGATCTCCTCGGCAAAGTAAAACGAATTGAATTCACCTTGTTCGAATGAGAGATAGGGAAATTCTTCCAGATCCTGGAGCGATACGATGGCCCGGTCAGCCAGTGGATGACTGCTGCTGATGAAAACATGCGGTCTGGCTACAAACAGGCGATGAAACTCGAGCTGGTTTTCTTTCAGGAGTTTACCCATCACCTTTTCGTTGAATGCGTTGAGGTAGATCACTCCGATTTCGCTGCGCAGACTTTTGACATCTTCGATGATTTCATGCGTCCTGGTTTCACGCAGGGTGAATTCATATTCATCCACATCGGAACGCTGGACCAGATTGACAAAAGCATTGACCGAGAACGCATAATGCTGGGTTGAAATCGAACCCAGGCGGCGTGATGGCTTGCGGTCCAGGTAGCGCTGCTCTAATAGTTCAGCTTGCTCGACCACCTGGCGCGCATAGGAAAGAAACTCGGCACCATCCGTCGACAACGTGATCCCGCGGGCGGAGCGGCTGAAAATCTCGATCCCCAGTTCGGTCTCCAATTCACGGATTGCCGTCGACAAGCTAGGCTGAGAGATGTAAAGCTGCTTGGCCGCTTCGCTGATCGAGCCACACTCGACCGTTTTGATGATGTATTTCAGTTGTTGCAGTGTCATGCTGCTATTTTATTAGATAAGCCCCCCGTTATGCAATGAAGCAGCGGGCGTGTCATCTTGCGGCCAAAGCAAAGTCAGAACCTGTTTCCTGACCGGCTTTGAAGTAGCGTCTGTCCAGCAGCAGAGCCGCCTGGGCGATCAGGGACTGACCGCGTTCATTGGGATGGATACCGTCCACGCACAAAAACGATGCGACATCGCGCTCGGCCAGAAAGGCATCCCGCAAATCAAACAACTCGCAGTTGAGCTTTTGGGCAACATCCCGCACAGCGATGGCATAGCGTTCCTGCCAGCGATAAATGTGCTGGATATCGCCCAGATAATGCCGGACCGCCTCTGCATCGAGCTGGCGGGTGACCCAGGCAAAATAGCGCGCGGCATCCAATGGTGGTGGTGTCACCAGAAGTGGCCTGGCTCCGCGACTGCGGACTTGGCGGATGAACTGCTCAAGCAGGCTGCGGAAAAGATCGACGGGAACTTTTGCTGGGTGATCCTGATCCGGTTTTGCAGCTACCTCTGCCCAAGGCAAATCACAATCATTGCCACCAAACTCGATCACAGCGATGGCTCCCGAAAGATCCTGACTGCGCTCCAGCTCTCTGAGTCCATCCCGGATGACAGCGCCCATCCGAGCATGATTCTGGACAGGGATCCCCAGACGATCTTCAATCTGCGTGGTCCAACGCAGGCCGGAAATCACATAGCGGCCACGGGATTCGTCATAAACGACGCCTTTGCCAATGGAGTCGCCCCAGATATGAATCGAAGACATCATGATGTCGGTTCTCCTTGGGTTCTAATCTAGTATTTAACTCTAGATTATATAATCTATTTAACCTTGTCAACTCCCTTATTGTTAACTCTTTCTAGAACTTGATATTTCGTGTTAAAATGATTCATCCAACACGACGAAGAGGTTTTCCATGACAAAGACGATTCGGGATATCCAACCGGACACACAGCCTGAACCAGCCGACTGGTCTGTTTTCCAGCCTGTGCCTTGGGAGCAGTTGCCAGATTTGGGGCTTTACATGGACCAGGTCATCACGTACGTCGAACGGCTCTGCCAACCCTTGTACGTCCAGGAAAAATTTCTGACCCCGGCCATGGTCAACAATTACGTCAAAAGTGGCCTGATCGCCCGTCCCAATGGCAAAAAATACAACCGGGCCTTGCTGGCGCAGCTGATCATGATCTGCACCCTGAAGCAGGCTCTGTCACAGGATGAAATGAAAAAATTGCTGGCACCTGGTGCCAGCTCCGATGCCAAGACCGGGTCCACCACGGACCTGGATCGACACGTCGAAACTCAATACCGAGAATTTTGCACCACCCAGACAGCAGTCTGGAACCTGGTTTTGACACGGCGCGCCCAGAGCTCACCCATGCACAGTGCCCTGGAAGCTGCAGCTAGCAAGATCCTGTGTGGGGAAAAAATCGAGCAGCTGACCCAGGGTGCATAGTTTGACGGTCAAGCGGCTATTTCGGAAGCGACCCGATGGCAAATCTTTAAACAGATAGTTGCGGAGTAGAGCATGTCGATTATCAGTTTCTTTGAACCAATCGGAATCCTTGTTTTTGCCCTATCCGGGGCATTGGCAGCCCGTGAACGGAAAATGGATTTATTCGGTATCCTGATGCTGGCTACCTTGACGGCTACCGGCGGTGGTATCATCCGCGATGTGGTCATGGACAATGGCATCCCGATGTTTTTTCGCCGACCCAGCTACATGGTTTATATCCTGGCCGCCTGTCTGATTGCGCTGACCGCAAGGCAGCTTGTCCTGAAAGCCGGACGCCTGATCATCTGGCTCGATGCGGTTGGTCTGGCGTGTTTTGCCATCGACGCTGGCAGCAAGGTAATCGACAAAGATCTCGGGTTGATGGCTTTCCTTTTTGTCTCCGTCACCTCCGGTGTCGGTGGCGGCGTCCTGCGTGATCTGTTAAGCCAGCAAGTCCCGACCATACTGACCAAAGACATCTATGCCGTGGCCGCTCTGATCGGATCACTGGTCTATTTTCTGCTCCAGGATTCTCCCCTGCATCTGGCTGCCCCCTACCTGGGGCTTGGGATCATCATTGCCACCCGCCTCTGCTGTCATGCCTACAACATCCATCTCTACGTGCCTCAGTTGCAAAAAAAGTCCGCTGAGTGAGAGTGGATTTGAGGCGGGTGGCGGGCACGCGGGCGTGCCGGATCCTCTTGCCGGCATCTGTGCCAGGTTCGCGGGCGTGCCGGATCCTCTTGCCGGCATCTGTGCCGGGCTAGCGACCGTGCCGGATCCTCTTGCCGGCATCTGTGCCAGGCCCACGACTGTGCCGGATCCTCTTGCCGGCATCTGTGCCGGGCTAGCGGGCGTGCCGGATCCTCTTGCCGGCATCTGTGCCGGGCTAGCGACCGTGCCGGATCCTCTTGCCGGCATCTGTGCCGGGCTAGCGACCGTGCCGGATCCTCTTGCCGGCATCTGTGCCAGGTTAATTATTCTCATTTTATTCCCTCTCATATCGAAAAGGCTACAGTTGCAGTCTTTTCGAGCCTCCGCTCTGTTTTGTTCTTAAATGAGTGCCTGGCACAGCTTTAGAAGCCGTGCCAGGCACCGTTTTTGAATTTAGGATTGATGAAAGCTGCAAAGTCTTACAGCAAGAGGCACTTTGAAGGTTTTCATATCCACTTTCCAAAGTTTGGTATCGGATCCTCTTGCCGGCATCTGTGTCAGGTTCGCGGGCGTGCCGGATCCTCTTGCCGGCATCTGTGCCAGGCCCACGACTGTGCCGGATCCTCTTGCCGGCATCTGTGCCAGGCCCACGACTGTGCCGGATCCTCTTGCCGGCATCTGTGCCAGGCCCACGACTGTGCCGGATCCTCTTGCCGGCATCTGTGCCAGGCCCACAACTGTGCCGGATCCTCTTGCCGGCATTTGTGCCAGGCTGTGATGGACAATTTTGCTGGAACGGATATCGGACCTGCAGCAAAAGGTCAGACCTTGCGCAAAGTTGTCCTTCCCCCCTTCTTCTTCTCACCACAAACGGCCGCTTCATCCCATAGTTGCCTGTCGCCCCTGCCGTCTCCACCACCCGTTTTTGCTGCCCACCATCACCCCCAGATTTGCCAAGTGGCCTTCTTGGTGGTATCATAGCCTAGCAACTTGTCGTTTATTGCAAGTTGTCACACGACTGATTGTCACTCAACAAATCGTAAATCACATGAATCAAACCAACTCATCGTGGAGGTAACAAACTTGATGAAATCCAAAATGAAGTTTTTCACAGTCCTAGCCATCGTAGCAGCGCTGCTGATGATGACTGTCGGAGCAGCAGGCTGTGCCAAAAAAGAGGAACCGGTTGTCCTGAAGCTGGCTGATGCTGGCTGGGACAGCATCCAGCTGCATAACTCGATCGTCGCCTACATTCTCAAGCATGGTTATGATGTGCAAACTGAGCAGGTGACTGGCACGACCCCGATCACTTGGAAGGCTCTGGTAGAAAATGACATCCAGATCTACACCGAAGTCTGGAGCGAAAACATCGCCAGTTACAAAGACGATGTGGCTTCCGGCGTGGTCAAGGAGGTTTCCGTCAATTTTGATGATAATGCCCAGGGCTTGTATGTGCCGCGCTATGTCATCGAAGGTGATGCGGAACGTGGCATTGAGCCTATGGCACCCGATCTGAAGACGGTCAAAGATCTCTTGAACTATAAAAATGTCTTTGCGGATCCGGAAGAACCGGAAAAAGGCCGCATCTATGGTGCGATTTCCGGTTGGGGCGTTGACAAGATCCTGTCCAGCAAATTCAATGCCTATGGTTTCGCCGATACGTTCAATTATTTCCAGCCGGGTTCGGACGCCGCACTGGCGGCATCTCTGGTTTCGGCTTATGAAAAGGGCGAGCCATGGGTTGGCTACTACTGGGCTCCGACCTGGATCAGTGGCCAGTACGATCTGGTGCTCCTCGATGACGAACCGTATACCGGTGATGAAGAGGCCATGAATGCAGGCTTGACGGCTTTTCCGGCCAACCGTGTCACCGTTGCTGTGAACACCGAGCTGGAAAAAACGCAACCGGAAATTGTCGAATTCTTGTCCCATTACGAAACCAGCAGTGCGCTGACTGCAGCCGGACTGGCTGTTATGAACGCCGAAGGGCTGAGCACCGATCAGGCAGCCATCCGCATGCTCAAGGATTATCCGGAGTTGCTGACCGCCTGGCTGACCGATGCAGACGTCCTTAAGAAGGTCACGGATGCTCTGGCTAAAGAGGCTTGATCGATGGACGGACTGATTAAATTTCCTGAAAACTGGTCTCTGGACATAGCAACACCGATTGACGCTGGAATCAAGACCATCAGCAGCCAGTTTGCGGGGTTTTTCGATGGGGTCAACGCCTTCATCTCCTTTTTCCTCAACCTGGCCCAGGATATCTTGTTTCTGATCCCCTGGTGGGCTCTGGTCCTGATCATCATGGTGGGTGGCTATCTGGCCATCCGCCGCATCGGATCAGCCATCAGCTATGGCGCCATGGTTGTGATCATCGGTCTGTTCGGGTACTGGGACCTGATGGTCTACACCCTGTCGATTGTTTTTGTCTCGGTTGTGTTTGCCCTGGTCATTGGTTTGCCGTATGGCATCCTGATGGCGGAAAACAAGAAAGTCGAGCATTTCTCGCTGGTCATTCTCGATGCCATGCAGACCATGCCGAGCTGGGTCTATCTGATTCCGGCCGTCTCCTTTTTCGGTCTCGGTCGTGTCCCTGCCGTCTTTGCGACGCTGATCTACGCCCTGCCACCGGTCGTGCGCCTGACCAGCCACGCCGTGCTCCACGTTGACCAGGAGACACTCGAAGCAGCGAAAGCTTTTGGCACCACCAAAATGCAAGCTCTGATCCAGGTCAAGCTGCCGCAGGCCGCGCCCACCATCCTGACCGGGGTCAACCAGACGACCATGATGGCCGTTGCCATGGTTGTCACATCGTCCATGATCGGAGCCAAGGGTCTGGGCACGGAAGTCCTGATCGCCATCAACCGGCTGGAAGTGGGCCGGGGTTTTGAAGCAGGCCTGTCGATTGTCTTCATCGCCATCGTCATGGACCGCCTGACCCAGGGTCTGGCCAAGAGTTTGCCTTACAACCAGACAAGGAAGGCCTGATATGCCAGCTAAAATTGAAGTGAAACAAGTCAGTAAAATTTTCGGGACCAGGGGCGGAAAAGTCCTTGAGACCCTGGGAAAACAGTTCGACAAACAGGAAGTCATGCAGCAGACCGGTCATGTGGTCGGGGTCCATGATGCCAGCTTTTCCGTCAACGCAGGTGAGATTTTTGTCATCATCGGTTTGTCGGGCAGTGGCAAGTCCACCTTGATCCGCTGCCTCAACTTGCTGCACCGGCCCACGGCCGGCAGCGTCGAAATCGACGGTGAGAATATCTGTGACTACAACCGGGACCAGTTGCGTGAACTGCGCCGCAAGAAGGTTGCGATGGTCTTCCAGAATTTTGCCTTGCTGCCACACAAGAATGTGATCGACAACGTGGCTTTCGGGCTGCGGGTGCGGGGTGAAAATCGCCAGGACAGTCGCAAAAAGGCCTTGGAGATGATTGAAATGGTCGGTCTGGCCGGTTATGAGAATGAACCGATCCAGTCCTTGAGCGGCGGCATGAAGCAGCGCGTCGGTCTGGCGCGGGCTCTGGCCAACGATCCGGAGATTCTCCTGATGGACGAAGCCTTCTCTGCACTAGACCCGATTGTGCGCCGTGACATGCAGTATGAGCTGCTCAATTTGCAGCAAAAGCTGCAAAAAACCATCGTCTTCATCACGCATGACATCCAGGAAGCCTTCAAGATCGGTGACCGGGTCGCGATCATGAAGGACTCGAAAATTGTCCAGGTTGGCACGCCGGAAGAAATCCTGACGACGCCGGCCAATGAATATGTCGAGCGCTTCATCACGGGTGTTGACAAGACCCAAGTCCTCTCCGTCCGGAGCATCATGCACCTGCCCGGTTGCCTGGTCCAGCTGCGTGACGGCCCCAAGCTGGCCTTGCAGGAAATGCGCCTGAACGGTGTTTCCAGTGCCTTTGTCATGGACCAGGCGTTGCGGTTCAAAGGGATCGTGAATCTGCAGGATACCCTGCAGGCGATCAAGGACAAGCAACCACTGGAATCAATCCTGGTCCACGATGTCATCGAAGTAGAGCCCGCTACCACTGTCAGCGACCTGGTACCTCTGGCCCAGAAGTCGCCCTATCCGATCGCCGTCACAGAAAACGGCCGGCTTTTGGGCATCGTCACCAAATCGGCCATCCTGGGCAGCATCGCCTGAGCCTGATTCGCCAAGGGCGCCTGATATCGATGGATGTCAGGCGTCTTGCGTTGGATCGCCAGTGCCTGAGACGTCAGCAGACTGGCTGATGAAGTCCAGGACACGCTGTTCGACACTCTCGTCGCCTGTGATCAACAGCAAATCGCCGGGCAAAAAAACGGCATATGGCCCGGGTGAATAAATCGTCCGGCCATCGCGTCGGATGGCGACAATCGTCCCGCCGGTATTTTGCCAGAATTTTGTCTCTGAAAGCGTCAGGCCAACCAATGGCGACTGGCTGTCGACCTGGATTTCACAAGGGTAGACCGGATTGACACTGGTCAGGCGGTCAGCCTGGCGGGCCAGATAATCCATCAGCTCATAGATGCGGTCTTCAATTGTCTGCTTCTGCTGGAGCAACGACTCAATTTCATTGCGGACTGCCTGGAGATCCACTTTGGTTTTAAAACGCTCGACATAGCGCTGGGCTAGTTCCCTGGACAAGACGACGTAGCCGATCTTGGATTCTGCCCGGACAATGCCCATGTCTTCGAGCAGGTGCATCGAGCGCCGGATGGTCTCAGGGGACACCCGGTACGTGCTGCTTAGAAGGGAGCGACCGGACAGGCGGCTGCCAGCAACCAGTTCACCTGACGCAATTTTGCGGGCAAGATCGAGGGCAATCCGGGCATAGACCGGTGTTTCGAATTTTTCTGGCATGTTGGACCAAGCCTCCAGGGAGTATCATGAATGTGACAGGAGCACCAGAGTCGGCTCTATCGGACAGGCTGCCTGATAGCTCTATTCTGGATCAGGTTGCCGCCAAGATCAACAGGGTACGCCAAGTGCGTGATGCTCACGAGCGAGTGTAGCAAATGCGAGGAGGTCTTGCATGGAAAACAGACAGACCATCAAGGTTGGCATCGGTTTTGCCACCGGACGGAAAAGTTTCCGCAAAGTACTGAAAACATACATCTACAACTGGTTGGAGTCTGGTCTGGTCAAAGACCGGTCGGTCCAGCTCAATTTGTTCGTCGCCTATGACCTCAATTACCAGAAGTCCAAGGCGACCGATTTTACGAGGATCAAGGCAGACCTGCTCAAACTGGTCGACCAGGTCCATTTCATCGGCGAGTCGGAAATAGAAGCCACCATCGCCGATTTGACGGGCCGAGAGGTTCTTTCGGAAAAGGAAGCTGGGCAAGTCTTCGGCCTTGGTTATGCATCGATGCGTAACAGTGTCCTCTACCAGGCGATGAAGCACGGCATGGACTACCTGATCTTTCTCGATGATGATGAATACCCGCTGGCGGTGACCAAGACCAAAGCCACGGCTATCTGGAGCGGCCAGCATATCCTGTCCAGCCATCTCAAAGCCATCGGCGGGGCAGACATCACCTATGGCCACCATTGTGGCTACATCTCGCCGATTCCCTCAGTCACGTTCAATGACACCTTGGATGAATCCACCTTCCGGGGCTTCATCGAGGCGATCAGCAATGACATTGTCAATTGGGAGACGATCCGCAAGGTCATGGCGAACGGCGGCGTCACCTATGCCGATACGTCTGTCCTGACTTCCGAAGATCCAGTGGAAGTCGAAGAGGTCAATCATGCCAAATTCATCTCAGGGTCGAACCTGTGCATCAACCTGACCCAGCCAGAGCGGGTCTTCCCCTTCTACAATCCGCCCCATGCCCGAGGTGAAGACACCTTCCTGAGCACATGCCTGGGCGAGCGGAAAGTGCTCAGGATTCCCTGCTATGCCTTCCATGACGGATTTGCCACCTACAACCATCTGCTCGACGGCGTGCTGCCCACTCATTTGCACCGGATCGAAGCCAGTTCCGAAGCCATCATCAACCGGTTCCTCAAGGCCTGCATTGGCTGGATCCGCTACAAACCGCTCCTGCTGCACATCACACAGCCGGAGCACTATGACGAAAGAATCCAGCAGATGCGCCAGATGCTGGACAAGACTTTACCTGCCGTCAGTGAATTCTTCGGCAATCCTGAATTCATGAAAATCAAAAAAGAATTGGAAACCTATCATCGCAAAGTCGCAGCCCATGCCCAGGCATTTAGCGCTATCAAGCGCTATTGGGCCCGGATCGCGGCGGATCTCATGGATTCAAGACAGGTTCTCTGACCATTTCAGGATCAGCGAAAGCGCCTGGTTCTTTGTCCAGGACATTTTGCATGATTCCGATGAAAATCCGGCTCAGCTCAGGATCGAACTGGCTGCCAGCACATTGCTCGATTTCATGCAGGGCAGCCTGGGCACTCTGGGCTTTCTTGTACGAGCGGGAATGCGTGATGACATCAAAGGTGTCGATGATGGTGAGGATCCGGGCCAGCTTGGGGATCTCTTCCCCTTTGAGCCCGGATGGATAGCCTGTACCATCCCAGCGTTCGTGATGGTGCAAAATCGCTTCAGCGATGTTTTTCAGCTCAGGCGTCGCTTTGGCCAGATTGTAGCCTTTTTCGGGATGCTTGCGCATCACGTCCCATTCCTCCCGGTTCAGCGGCCCGTCCTTGGCAAGGATCTTGTCCGGGATGCCGATCTTGCCGACATCGTGCAAGACACTGAGCAGGCGCAATTCCTCCATTTCGTAGTCAGTCAGGCCGATGGCCTGGCCGATCCGCTGGGACAGATCGCTGAGGCGGCTGGCATGTTCTTCGGTTTCGTAGCTCTTTTCAAAGACCATTTTCTCAATTGAGAAAATGAGGTTGTTGCGGTAGCTCTTGGATTCCATCAGCTTGTGCCGGTACATCCGGTCTTCAGCCAGTTTCAAAAGGTCGGTCAAATCGGTGTCGACACTGCTGGCGGTGGCACAGCCCAACGACAGGCTGGGCGGGATGGGGCGGTGGGGCGAGGCAGCACAGAGGGACAGGATCCGGTCGCAGATTGCCTTGGCGCCAGGTTCATCCGTCTGGGGCAAAATGACAGCAAATTCGTCGCCGCCCCAGCGGGCAGCAATATCCTCGTGGCGGATCGACTGGCGAATGATGCTGGCTATGGCCTTGAGCAGGCGGTCACCCTCGAGATGGCCAAAAATATCATTGCTGATCTTGAGGCCGTTGCAGTCTCCGAGAATGATGGTGATCGGATACTGTCGCATGGTGTTGAGGCGGAGCATTTCCTCCTCGAAAAAGGCGCGGTTGTAAAGGCCGGTCAAACGGTCATGGTAGCTGATGTAGCGGATGGCATCGTTTTCCTTTTTGCTTTGGGTGACATCGCGGAAAACGGTGACCTCGCCATAGAACTGGCCCTTTTCATCCTCAATCCGCGATGTGGTTGTGGAAATGAAAAATCGTTCCCCGGATTTGGAGACCAGCAGCAAACTGTTGTCGGTTTCGCTTAAAGGCCTCAGCCGGTTGATGGAAAAACGGTTGCTTTCATCCTCTGTCAGCTGGGCCTTGGCTGGATTGAAAACCTGCGCCAGAGCCAGATTCCGGGCTGAGGCCCACGTCCAGCCTGTCATTTGTTCCGCCCGGCGGTTCATCAGGATGATGCGGCCATCAAGGTCGGTGGCAATCACGCCCTCACCGATGGAATGCAGGGTTGTCGCCAGGCGGCGTTCGTTGAGCTTGATCGACTGGATGTTATCGCTGCGGATCTGGGCATTGACGATGATTTCACCAATCAGGCGAATCAGCTTGAGATCACTGTCAAACCAGAGGTCGCGGTATTTGTCCTGTTTGATCCGGACATAGGCCACTGTTTCCGAATCAATCTCGATCGGGACACCAATGGTCTCGTACCGGTCACTGATCTGACTGTTGATGGCTGCCTGCACATCCAGAAGCCTCTTTTCACTCCGGTAACTCAACGTATTTCGGCGCCGGAAATAGCTGGATGGCACCATTTCAATCGAACATTCCAGGGCATTTTCAAATTCACAGACCAGGCGCAAGACAGCAGTGATTTCACGCTCGAGGCCCTCCGCTTTGACAGCGATGAACCGCGAGGAGATCTGTGCGATCATCTGCTCGATGTCAAGGCGATGGGAGAGCATGGATTCGGCGTGCTTGCTGGCAGTCATGTCTAGCAACCGCAGAGTCATGGCGACGAGATTGCCAGCCTGGTCAAGACTGGGAAAAACTTGGGTCAGGTAATGAAGGCTGCTTTTGTGGCCATGCGGATACAGGACAAGGTCTGCCCTTGTGGCCAGGCCATTGCGGCAATCCCGCACAGCCTGGTTGTACAGGTCCATGGATTCATTGCTGATAAAGCCAGCAATTTTGTGTCCCAGAAGTGCTGTGGCGGTTTCGCCCAGTTTGGCCGCCGTGTCGGAAGAGATGTAGATGATGGTTCCATCGGGTGCGAGGCAGCAACTTTCTGAAGCGATAAACTCAGACAAGCTTGCTGGCAGTTCACCTGCCGGCCAGCCCAATTGCAAGGTGGCACGCAGATCGCTCCGGCTAAGCCTGACCAGAAAGGCGCGCTGCCTGCTGTCACGGGACAAGGATACCTCTGGCATCAGCAGACTCTTGCCAAATTGCTTTCCGGGCAAAGAAAGGGTGAGCACCTTGTCTTGTGAGTCCTGCAAGACACTGTCCTGGCCGGTTACAATCGATTGCAGCAAGGTGGCGGACTCCGGGGCCAGAAGGTGGTCAAAGGGTCTGCCTGGCTGTGTCAGGTCTGCCGCAAACCCAAACGTGGCCAGCAAAGGGAGATGCCTATGCAAAATCATGCCCTTGGAATCGAGGACGGCAACCGTTGCCGGGCAACACTGGGTCATGACTTCAAACATGGACTCCGGCAGAGTGCCAGGTATCTGTCTTTCTGCCACGCCGGAAAGAGAATAGGTTCGCAAGGCCAAGGTTTCATAGAGGAAATCGGCCATGAAACCCTGGTGCGCAGACCCTGGCAGATTAAAAGAGGATGCTTCGGACCAGTCTCCAGACAGCTGGACCTGGCCAAGCCGCTTTTCGAAGGTGCTGACTTGGTTTTTCAGCTGTTCGTTAGCCCGCGCCAATTCCCAGGCTTTGCGCGCCTGGCGCCGGCTGGACCGGCTGAACCAGACGGCATAGACGCCCATGAGCAAGCCTGCCAGGGGCCAGACCAACAGGTGAATCCAGTGATTGGAAAAAGTCGCCAGAAGATCGCTTGTGTCCCGCAGAGAGACTGTTCCACGCTGAAAAAAATCGACCAGGCTTTCGGTCATTGCCAAGCCCAGTCCAGAAGCGATCCCGGCAACCGGTCCGAAGGGGACTGCAGTCAGGATCACCAGAGGCAAAGCAAGCCAGGCAAAATTCAAGTTGGTACTGGATCTGAACCACCAGAGAAAGACAAGACAGGAAAGATGGGCCAGCCAGACAAGAATTTCCAGCAGGTGAACCGGCAAAAACCGGCCCCTGGGTCCTCGGGTCTGTTGCTTGGTCATAAGCATCTTCGTGCCTCCGGTGGTTCGACAACGATCGTCATTTTAAATGATTCATGTATAAAACAACGCTTTTGATGTAATTAATACAGTTTAAGGCCATTATCCAAGAGAAGCATCCCGACTGCAACAGGCAGGGGCAAAAAAGGAGCAAATTAAAGGGATTCGAACCAGTCTTCTGACACATTTTCCGATTGTCCGCCAGTCTTCGAATCATTATAATTGTTTTTGAGGAACCAGGCATCCATAAGAAAATGGAGGTCTGGTTTTTATGTCTGGAAAATCTTTGCAGCGGTTCGCCTGGCGAGCTCGCATCCTCCCCGGAACCGAATCGGAATACCAGAGGCGGCATGATGAAATCTGGCCGGAAATGACGGCCATTCTCAACGAAGCGGGCATTCACAACTATTCAATCTGGCTCTCCGGACTCGATTTGTTCGGGTACTATGAATGTGATGACATCGAGCGGGCAACCCAGGTCCAGGGAACCAGCCCGGTCGTCGCCCGCTGGAACGAATACATGAAGGATATCCTGGTCATGGATTTCGATCCAGAGACGGGAACAACCCCACCTTTGCAGCTGATGTTTATCCACCCCTGAGCCAGCGCTTGCGGTACTGGCCCGGGGTGATGGCCTCGACGCGCCGGAATACGGCAATGAAATGGCTCGCAGGCACCAGGCCAACGGTATCGGCAATCCGCTCGATCGTCCAGTCGGTCTGGTGCAGCAATCTTTTTGCTTCGCTCAGCCGCATCTGCTGCCAGAAGGCCATCGGAGTCAATCCGGTCTGGCGAACAAACAATTTGATCAGGTAATAGGGGCTGACTTTGGCAACCTGGGCAAGGTCACTCAAACTAAGTCCGCCTGCCACGTGTTCCTCCATCTGATGGATCGCGGTCGTGACTGCAGGATGATGGTTTTGAAGTGCTCCGAACTGGCCTGGATCATGCAGGACTGCGCGGGTCATGAGCTCCACCAGAAGCTGGGCGGACAATAAGTCTGACGGCAAGCCATGGCTAGACTGTTGTCGGATCAGAGTCCCAAACAAATCCGCCAGGGAACTTGCTTCAGCTGACTCCAGCCGAACAAGAGGCCCGCCATTGGTTTGCTCGTTGAATGTCTGGTAATAAGCCAGGCTGTTTGCACCTGTAAAATGGACCCAGAAAAATTTCCAGGTTGAGTCCGGGCATGACTCATACAGATGATGGTCGCGGCAATCGATCCACAACAGGCTGTTCGCAGTCACAGACCAGTTCTGACCGCGATAGCTGAGCCGGCCCTGGCCAGCAACTGTCAGGATGCAAAGCAGGGAATTGAGGTTTTGCCTTTCCGTAAAATAGCCCGGTTCGGTCTCAAAATATCCAGTTTCCTGGACATAGACCAGGTTTTCGCGCGTGAACGAGCCCGGCGTCGGACTTAGTCGTGAGGACGCCTCGTTCCAGTTCAAAGCCACTCGTTCCCAGGAAAGTTCCGGTAATCCCATGCACTACACCTTTGCGCTTATGACAATTTTATTATATTTTACTCTAATTTCCTGTCTATTTACAGCACTTATGGCCGTCTATACTGAATATATCAAGTCCAATATTTTTTTATACCAGACAGGAGGATCGCCATTATGGAACTGACAACCCTCAAACCGACTCCCAAGCCCCGGATCGGGCTTTATGTCACTGGATTGAAAGCTTACTGGGCCCAGTTTCCCGGACTGCGCGAACGGCTGGTCGAGTATGGCCAGTTCATCGCCAGCCAAATTGCCGAATCGGCCGATGTCCACTTCTTTGGTCTGGTCGACTGTGCTGCCAGCGCCCGGGAAGCCGGAGAATCTTTCAACCGGGCCAATGTCGACCTTGTTTTTTGTCACAGTGCCACCTACATCACCAGCGAC
>JAQUEY010000145.1 GCA_028684955.1 Eubacteriales bacterium | reverse complement strand
CCGGCATCTGTGCCAGGTTCGCGGCCGTGCCGGATCCACTTGCCGGCATCTGTGCCAGGTTCGCGGCCGTGCCGGATCCACTTGCCGGCATCTGTGCCAGGTCTGCGGCGGTGCCGGATCCACTTGCCGGCATCTGTGCCAGGTGCGCGGTCGTGCCGGATCCACTTGCCGGCATCTGTGCCACGTTTGCGGCCGTGCCGGATCTACTTGCCGGCATCTGTGCCAGGTTCGCGGCCGTGCCGGATCATTTTCCAGCATGTGCATCAGCTCCAGTCAATGCTGGATTAGTTCTATCTCCAGAGCAGGGCAAAGCCGTTTACTGCTGGTTGAAATACCAGTAGCCAGCCGGATAGCGCGGCAATTTGCGGAATCCAGGATGACGGCCCGGTACATCGGCCTGACGCCGGATCTCCAGGAACTCCTCGATTTTCTCACGCGGCATCATCCGCCCGGGAGCGATCTGGTGGACCGTCAGGCTGATCTTGGCATACTGCTCGACCGATTCCATCAAGTAATAGGCCGCCATCAGGTCAGCGCCGACCGTGAGGACACCATGGAATTCGAGCATCATCGCATCATATTCGGCCAGCAGAGGTGTGATCGAATCCGGAACCTCCGGCGTCGATGGGGTCGCATAGGGTGCAATCGGTACGCAGCCCAAGGCATAGACGGCCTCCGTGGCGACATAATCATCGAGCGGCTCTCCGGCGCAGGCAAATCCGGTAGCTGTCGGTGGGTGAGCGTGAACCACTGCCTGGACATCCGGACGGACGTCGTAGGCTCTCAAATGCATCGGCAGTTCGGAGGTTTTTTTCCAAGTTCCCTCGAGGACGTTGCCCTCAAGATCCACCTTCAAAATCATGTCCGGAGTCATCGCCCCTTTGCTGACGCCGGTTGGTGTGACCAGCAGATTGCCATCGGGTGTGCGGCAGGAAATGTTGCCATCGTTGGAAGCAACCATGCCACGAGCAAAAAGCAGGCGGCCGATTTCACAGATCTGCTCTTTCAATTTCAGTTCCTGTTGCACGTTTAGTTCATTTGCGTCCATAAAAGTTCCCTTTCAAATTTGATCAGGCCTTCATAATCGGGCCCAGTGGGCAAAATCGTCTTTCATGTGTTCGTAAAAATTACGGAAAACCTTGTATCGTGCATCATAGGTCTTGACCAGTGCCGGATCGGGCTCATAGGTTGTGTCGATCCGGATGTTGTCAGCGACGGCATGACCCAGGTCATCGATCAATCCTGAGGCATAAGCCACCAGCAAAGCATTGCCAAAAGCACCGCTGGCACTCTGTTTCATCGTCCGGACGGGTCGGCCCAGGATCGAGGCTTTCAGCTGCAGCCAAACCGGACTGCCGCTCCCACCGCCGACTGAATACAAGCTGCGGACCTGTTGACCAGACTTCTCTGCTTCATCAACCACCTGTTTCAAGGCAAAAGCGGAGCCCTCCAGAATCGCCCGGACCAGCTGGCCCCGGCTGGTCGAATGGGTCAGCCCGATGAAAGCGCCGCGGACATCGGAATCCCAGAGGGGCGCACGTTCGCCAGCCATGTAGGGCAAAAAGAGCAACTTGCTGTCCCTGGCCAGCAGGGCGAGGTTGTCCAGGTAACGATATGGGTTTTCCCGGTAGGTAGCAAGGTCGTCGAACTCACTGCAGCCGATCTGGTCGCGGTACCATTTCAGGCAAGCTCCGGTGGAACTGATCGGCCCAATCAGCAAGTCCTGGCCAGGCACCGCATGATGGATCGAGACCAGGTTCAGGCTGTCTGGCCACGTATCACAGCCGAGCATGAAGCAGCTCGACGTCCCGGTCATTTCAGCCGCCTCCCCTTTTTGGACCACACCACATTCGAGAGCTGATGCTGCGGCGTCGACCGTACCAGCCAAAACCGGGACACCTTCAGGTAAACCTGTAGCCAACGCAGCCGCTGCAGTGACAACACCAATGTAATCTGTCGATTGATGGATGTCCGGCATTTTTTCCAAGTCAACCTGCAGCTCTTTGGCTAATGTTTCAGCCCAGTTCCGCTCAGTCACACTGTAGAGCCCGGTCAGGCTGGCGTGAACGTGGTCACAAGTGGCCTGTCCGGTCAGGCGATAATTGATGTAGCCGTTGACCTGCAGGTATTTCCAGGCGCTGGCATGGATGTCAGGTTCATGCTGCATGATCCACATCAGCTTAGGCAGCATGAAATAGGGGTCAATCCGGTTGCCGGTAACGGCATGGATCTGCTCCTGGCCGATGGTGGCATGCAATTGTTCACATTGAGGTCCGGAGCGTCGATCCATCCAGATCAGGGCCCGGCGCAAGGGGTATCCGTCTGGTGCGACAGGCAGTACAGCAGGAGCTTGCGAGCTGACACAGATGCCCAGGATTTGTCGGGGCAAGAGCTGATATGAAGCCATGATGTCCCGCAATGCAGCTGCAGTGGCCTGCCACCAGTCTAGCGGATCTTGTTCGGCCCATCCCGACTGGGGGAAATGCGTCGGATATTCCCGGCCAGCAGATGCCAGGGCACAGAAATGCTGGTCAAACAGGGTGGCCTTAGCGTTGGTTGTGCCAATATCGATGCCGATCAGGTAGCGCATGCCATATCCTCCGGGTCAATAACGGAGTGTTTCAGGATTCAGGCAATTATTGACTGGCTGGCCAGAAAGGAACTGCTGCAAATCCTCTGCCAGTACACCAAGGCCATAGTGGACGGTGTCTTTTGTCGCCCCCGCGATATGAGGAGTGACCGTGACGTTGTCCAGCTGGAGCAGTGGACTGTCCGGATCACACGGCTCTTCCTGGAACACATCAAGGGCAGCCGCGGCGATGATTTTCTCTTTCAAGGCCAAATAAAGGTCGTCATAATTGACCAGTCCGCCGCGAGCTGTATTGACAAAAAGGGCTGTCGGTTTCATCTGGCGGAAACGGTCAAGATTGAACAGGTGCTTTGTCTCAGGTGTCAGTCGAGCATGTACTGAAACAACATCGGAACGTGACAGCAAATCCTCCAGACTGACAGACTCCACGCCGAACTGAGCCATCCGCTCGGGGTTAACAAACGGATCGTGGGCGATGACGGTCATGCCGAACGCCTGGAGGATCGTGCTGATCCGGTAGGCGATGTTGCCAAATCCAACAAGGCCAGCCACTTTGCCCGGCAGTTCGAAATTGCAGCGATCATACAGGTAGTACTCGTATTTCCAGTTCTTCTGCACCAGGTGCATGTGACCACGAGCGATGTTCTTGAGCTCAGCCAGGATCAGGCCGATCGTAAACTCAACGACTGCTACCGCATTGCGCCCTGGCGAATTGAAAACGGGAATGCCACGCCGGGTGGCTGCCGCCAGATTGATATTGGTTGGACCACCGCGAATGACCGCAATTGCCTTGAGATTTTTGGCAGCAGCAAGCACGGCATCCGAGATCGGGGCTGCATGCAGAATCACCAGATCAGCCTCACTTATGTGAGCCATGATTTCTGTCTCCGAACCTTGGTATTCGGCGATCTCGGCATTGCGTTCAAAAGGCTTCATCGGCCATTCGAAAGACATGGCGTCAAATTCCAGTGGCTCCCAAGGCGCAAGCACTCGCGCCAGTTCCTGCTGGACGATTTCTGTTTTGACAAACTGGTCTCCCAAAATCAAGATTTTCATGGGTCTCCTCCACGCTTTTTCAGATATTCATACCAGTCAGACTTGTCATGATAGTTTGTTTATGTTTTATAATGTTTTTATATTATTACATATTAGAACATTCGTCAAATGATTTTGCTGGCAATTTTTCCAGATTTTGCCTACAATTCAAAGCAGTACAAGGAGAATGGAACATGCTCAAGCAAACGCGCCACGACCAGATCCTGCAGCTTGTCAAAGAAAAGGGCTCCGTCGAAACGAGTGAGCTTTGCCGTCTATTCGGGATCACCGAGATGACTGCCCGGCGCGATCTCGATGCCTTGTCCGGACAGGGGACAATCATCCGGACCCACGGCGGTGCCATGTTGTCAGCTGAGGAGGTCAATGTCGAACGGCCATTCAATACACGCCTGAGCTTGCACAAAGACGCCAAGGAGACAATTGCCAAGGCCGCCCTTGCTTATGTCAAAGACGGCCAGAATCTGTTTTTTAACAGCAGTTCCACGGTGCTCAGTCTTGTCCGTCTGATCGACAACTCGCGCCAGCTTTTGATTGCCACCGACACCATCCGGATTGCCGATGAGCTCAACACACGCAGTCGGGTCACCGTCATCCAGATTGGCGGCGAACTCAAGAAAAACACCCTCGCCAGCTCCGGTTACTGGGCAGAAACCATGATCCGCCAATTTCATTTCGACACGGCCATTCTCGGCGTCAAAGCCATCGACGCCGACGGCAACCTCTACTGCAGCAATCTGCTCGACCGTGGCATCTACGACGCTGTCTTTGCCTCCACCAATGAGATCATCCTGATCGCCGACTCCAGCAAACTCGGCCAGACCGACTTCGTCCGCTTCGGCAGCCTCCAGGACGTCGATCGCCTCATCACAGACAAAGGCGCTCCCACAGACCTCCTGATCGCATTCAAAGAGAAAGGCTTCACCATAGAGCTGGCTTGAAAAGCGGACCCCCGTCTTTGATCGACCAACCAAGCAAAAACCCCCGCCAGCATCTCGCCAGCAGGGGTTTTGCGGTTCATTTGACAATTCTTAACTTTGCATAGAGGGTGACGTTGAGCAGGTGCTCACTGTCGGACCGGTCGACATAGAGGTCGACATGGTTGCCTTTGACCGCGCCGCCACAGTCTTCTGCGACGCGATAGCCGATGCCTTCGATGTAGACCCGGGTGCCATAGGGGATGACTTTCGGGTCGACGGCAATTGTGCGGCCGGCTTTGACTTTGGTTCCGGTAGAGGTGATGCCTTTACCGTTCATACCAGGTTCATCTTTGGTGTAGTGGGTGATCTTGAATTCAATCCACTCGTATTCGGGCTTGACTTCCAGGATCGATGGCTCTGTGGGTGCGCTGGTTGCCTTTGCAACACGACTGTCTTGGGAATTGGGTTCCCCGGGCACTTCTTCGCTGAGGTCATCACCTTCACGGCTGATCACGGCTTCGAAGCTCAGGGAGGAATGGTCAAGATTGTCTAGCATGTCATCATAAACAGATGTACTGGGGGTTGTTGTTTCGGGTACTTGAGTTTTCTCTGCCTGGAGCTGTGGGCCAGGTATCAATCCAAAGCTGTAAGCGGCCAGATTGAATGTTAACGCCAGGGCAGATACGATTCTTGTAACTAAGTCGAACACCTCATCACTTCAGTTTTTGCGCACCATTTGTACAGGTCCAAGTCAATAAAAGATGAACGTCGTGAATTTTAGCGGCTAATCTTTCCTTTCGTCAACGATTTTGAGACGGATTCGCCGGATTCAACAAATGGCAGGATGAAAAGTGACGTGATCTTTCAAACAATAGACACAATTTCCCTAAAAAAAAGCCGGAATAAAAGGAACGTTTGTTCTTTTTCATTTTTTTGAAACTGTGTCCTGTGTCACTTGCAGATCCCCCCATTTGCGCTACTCTGGAAAAAAACTGCCAGGAGTGAATCCACATGGAATTTCTCAACCAGCAACATCAAGTCAACGAACCTTCGATCATGGTGATTTTTGGCGGTACGGGTGATCTCACACATCGCAAGCT
>JAQUEY010000144.1 GCA_028684955.1 Eubacteriales bacterium | reverse complement strand
TCCGAGCAGGACCTCATCCTGATGCCGTTCATGGCAGGAGACCCCGGCATGGGGTATCCCGCTCTCCTTGTGGCGCCAGATAATGCCGGCTTCTTTGCCGGAGGACTGCTTGACTTGCAGGGTTTCATCCCGCACAGCGAGCTGGCCAGTCGTTTCGCCCCCCGAGCGATTCTTTATTTGGCGCCCACCTTCCGTCACACCCATTTCTCCGGTCGCCAGATGGTGGTTCACAACCGCACCGATGCCGGCTACGAAATGTTTGCCTACAACTTGTATCCCGGGCCCAGCGCCAAGAAAGGCGTCTATGGCATGCTTTTGAATCTCGGCGAGCAGGAAGGATGGGTCACTGTCCATGGTTCGACCGTCCAGGTCATCACCCCCTATGACAATGTCTTCACCCTGATGCACGAAGGCGCCAGCGGTGGCGGCAAAAGCGAAATGATCGAGGAAATCCATCGGGAGCACGATGGCCGGATCCTGCTTTCCCAAAATCTGGTCAGCCAGGAAAAGCACTACATGGATCTGATCGAAACGTGTGATTTGCGACCTGTAACCGATGATATGGCGCTTTGCCATCCGTCCCTGCAGAATGAAAGCCATAAGCTGGTGGTCAAAGATGCCGAAGACGGCTGGTTCCTGCGCACCAACCACATCAAGACCTATGGCACCGATCCCTATCTGGAGCGCCTGTGCGTCCATCCGCCGGAACCACTGATCTTCCTCAATTACCATACGGTTCCGGAGTCGACCTGCCTGATCTGGGAGCATATCGAAGATGCTCCGGGCAAGGCCTGCCCCAACCCTCGCGTGATCATGCCGCGCCGCTTTGTGCCAGGCATTGTCAGCGAGCCGGTCGAAATCGATGTCCGCAGCTTTGGCGTCCGCACCCCTCCCTGCACCCGTGAGCAGCCCTCGTACGGCATCATCGGTCTCTTTCACATCCTGCCGCCCGCCCTCGCCTGGCTCTGGCGTCTCGTCGCCCCGCGTGGCCACGACAACCCGAGTGTGATCGACTCCGAGGGCATGAGCAGCGAAGGCGTCGGTTCTTACTGGCCCTTCGCCACCGGTAAAATGGTTGACCAGGCCAACCTGCTCCTGCAGCAGATTGTCGCCACCGGCAACACGCGCTACATTCTGGTGCCCAACCAGCACATCGGGGCCCATAAAGTCGGCTTCAATCCCCAGTGGATCGCCCGCGAATACCTGGCCCGTCGCGGTGGTGCCAAGTTCCGCGCCGACCAGCTCAGCGAGTCCCGCTGCTCCCTTTTAGGCTATGCGCTCAAGGACATCAAAGTCGAAGGCACCTATCTGGCCCGCGAATTGCTGGAAGTTCATCGCCAGCAAGAAGTCGGCCAGGACGGCTACGACCAGGGGGCAGCCATCCTGCTGGACTTTTTCAAAAAGGAACTGGCAAAATACCTCACGCCGGAACTGGATCCGCTGGGCAAGCAAATCATCGACTGCTGCCTGAACGATGGCACAGTGGCAGACTACCTCGACCTGATCCCGATGCGGTACTGATCGACCAGAATCTGTCTAAGGAGACCATGGGAAAACCAGAAAACCTCAGCAACCAAAGACTCGACCAGGATCTGGCACTCTACCAGACCAAGGCTTGGCACTGGAACCGGCCCGGCAAGGACTACACTGTCCGGCCGGAGGATCTGGTGCCGGCCTTGTCTGGCGTCATCGGCAAAATAGCCCTGGTGGCCGCTTTTGCGGTTGCCTGGAAAAATGGCCTGGGAATCGAGACACCTGACTTTGTCACAGAAAATGTTCGCCTGGAGCTTTTTGTCGCCAGCATGCTGGCGATCCTTTTCTCTGCTGTCCTCCATCCCCGCCTCGGACCTCCCGGTACACTCGCACCCCTGATTCCACTCGTGCCTGCGATGGCGGCGGCGGGTGTCCATCCCCTTGCCTTTGGCTTGCTGCTGGGTGCCGCAGGGATCGCTCTGGCTGCATCGGGATCCTTTTCCCGGATCATGACTTTGACTGGACCCGGAACGAAAAGTGGCATCTTGCTGCTTTTTGGTCTGATGGGAATTGTCAGTTCCCTGCGGTCGCTGTGGACCTGGACACAGGCCAATTCGGCCTTGCCAGCCACTGGTGCCCTTTTAAGCCTGGGGATTGTTCTGGTTGTTGCACTGCAGCGTTTTAAAATTCGCTGGCTGGTGATACCTGGCTTGGCCGCCTTGGCCATTCTTCTGGCCTTGATGTTCAGGATCCCGCCACAACTGGAAACAGGACCGGGGTTGCCCCTTCTGGACCCAGGTCTGTGGTGGCTGGAAAAATGGGGTCTGGGCTGGCCCGACTCAATCAGTGATTTTATCAAACCGATCCCGTTTGTCCTGCTGGCGATTGTGATGTGGCCAACGGACGCGCTGGCTATCCAGACCATCCTGGAAAACAATTATGGTCCCGCGGGCAGACATGCCACCTTCTTGCTCAATCCGACCTATTTGCTGGTTTCTGTCCGCAACATCATCGGCGTCCTGCTCGGCGGGGCCCAGACGGCTGCCATCTGGCGCAGCTTCATGATCCCGCTTGGTGTCGTGCGCCGGCCAATCGGTGCCAGCGCTCTGTTTCTCGGCCTGTTCGGTTTGCTGGCCAGCTTTTTGGGCTTTCCCCTTGACTGGGCAGTGTTCCCCCTGATGCTCTGGCCGGTGCTCATTTTTGGTGTCTACCTCCCTATGGTGGAGAACGGCATCCAGACGCTTGGCATCAACAAGCGTGCGATTCCTGCGGCACTGGCCTGCCTGGCCGCCGGATGGTTGTTCCAGCCAGTTGTCGGCTGGATCCTGGGCCTGGTGATCGAAAAGCTGCAAATCATTCTTATGCAAAAGTACAGCAAACAGACTGGCTGAGACGGCCGCTCAGACGGCGAGATTGCCGCCCGGATGATCGGGATCAGTGCGATCTGACTTCCGACTCCCCGTCATAAGTCAGAATCGTCCGGTACAGATCGGGGCGACGGTCGCGGTAGATGCCCCAGCCGGCACGCATGACCGCGAGTTCGTCGCGGTCGAATTCGGCTGTCAGGATCCCTTCGCTGCTGCGATCAGCCTCAGCGATCAGCTGGCCTTGCGGTCCAGCGATGAACGATGAACCATAAAAGAGAATGGTTGAATCTTCGTCTGTCTCCGAGCCGATCCGGTTGGAAGCGATGACTGGAACCAGATTGGCGGCAGCATGACCTCGCATGCACATTTGCCAGTGATCCTTGGAATCGACCGTGGGATCGTTCGGCTCGGAACCGATTGCTGTTGGGTAGAAGAGGAGCTCGGCGCCCATCAAGGCCAGGCAGCGGGCCGTCTCCGGATACCACTGGTCCCAGCAGATCCCGATGCCGATGGTAGCATAGCGGGTTTGCCAGACCTTAAATCCCGTATCCCCAGGATTGAAATAGAATTTTTCCTCGTATCCCGGTCCGTCCGGGATGTGGCTCTTGCGGTAAATGCCCAGAACCGATCCATCGGCATCGATCACCGCAATCGAATTGTAGCGGGCGTTGTTGCGCCGCTCGTAGAAACTGATCGGCAGAACGACAGCCAATTCCCGGGCCACAGCCTGGAAATGCTGGATCGCCCGGTTTTCTGTTACTGGCAACGCCAGATCATAATACTCCGGTTTTTCCTTCTGGCAGAAATAAGGCGTCTCAAAAAGCTCCTGCAAGAGGATGATCTGGGCGCCTTCGGCAGCAGCCTGGCGCACAAGTTTTTCTGCCTTGGCGATGTTCTCTTCGACTGACCAGCTGCAGCTCATTTGAGTGGCAGCGACTTTGACGTTTCTCATGCGATTCCCTCCGGCATTTGCTGGGTCGTACAGTGGACATTGCCGCCCTCGGGGATGATCGGCATCCCATCGATGCGGCGGATCCGGCGCTCGGGGTAGAGGCCATGCAGGATCGCCGCCGCCTGCTCGTCTGTTTCGGCTGCTGTACCTCCAAAGACGGGCAGGATGATCCCGCCATTGACGAAATAGAAATTGAGATAGCTCAGGGTCAGCCGCTGGCCGCGGTACTCGGCGCGCGGCGGCTGCGGAATTTTCACGATCTCGAGTGTGCGCCCGCGGGCATCGGTCGAAGCCTCGAGAAGCGCCAGGTTTTCCTGAGAGATGGCGAAGTTTTCGTCATCAGGATCGTCGCAGACCTGGATCAAGACCTGACCCGGGGCAGCGAAACAGGCGATGTTGTCGACATGACCGTCGGTTTCATCGCCTGAAAGACCGCGCTTGAGCCAGATAATAGTTTCGACGCCCAGGTATTCCCGCAAAAACGCCTCGATCTGATCGCGGCTGAGGCTAGGATTGCGATTGGGATTCAGAAGGCATTCCTCGGTCGTCAGCAAGGTGCCTTCGCCATCGACGTGCAGTGAACCGCCCTCCATGACCAAAGGAGCATCCAATCGCGTCACGTTGTACTGGGCCAGGATGGCAGGTGCGACGGCATCGTCGAGATCCCAGGGCGCATATTTGCCGCCCCAGGCATTGAATTGCCAGTTGACCGCAGCCAGGAGACCCATGGTATCTATGACGAAAGTCGGGCCGTTGTCACGGATCCAGGCGTCGTTATGCGGGATCAGGAGCAGATCGATATCCCGGAATGATGGACAGCCAGGCTGCGCTTGACGTTCTTCGATCAATCCCTGCACCTGCTCGAGCTGCTCAGGATTGACCAGCACTGCGACCGGCTCGAATTCCGCGATGGCCAGGACGAGTTCGAGGTACCAGTTTTGAACTGCAGCATAGTTATCCGGATAGACCATGGAGTCCTGGACCGGCCAGGAGACAAACGTTCGCTGGTGGATGGTCCATTCGGGCGGCATGGCAAAGGGCAGGAAAGGCAATGGGTTGTGTGACATGGATTTACCTCTTGGTTCACGCGATCTTGATGAATTGGGTTATGTCTTTAAACGGTAATAGGTATTTGTTGTCTTGCCAATCCGTTCAAGAAGATTGGATTTGACCATCTTGTTCAGAATTTCCCGGGAACGCCTTTCGCCCAACCCCAAAATTGACACAGCCCCTTTGGTGGTCAATCGGTTGTTGTTTAGCCTCAGGTATTCCAGGACAATTTCTTCTTGCTTATTGGAAACAGGTTGCTCCAACGCAGACTGTCTTTCCCGATACAAGCTTACATCGACGAAGTCACCTTTTTCAATCATTTCAGGTTCTCTGAGACCCCTGGCCAGGCAGCTCGACTTGATTCTGCGGATGCCACTGCCCCACTGTTCGATGAAATTGAGCTCTTTGAAAACTCTGGCTATGACCTTGTTTCGGGCTTCTGATCTGCCTTCCAGAAGAACCTCCTGGGTAATCGTGCTGGGAAAGGCACCTGAAGAAACGATATTAACGAGGTCGTCATAGATACCGATCTTGATATCTCTGCCATCATTAACATAATCGCGATGAACAACAGCATTGACCAGACTTTCCCGAATGGCTTCCAAAGGTATTTCGTACTGATCCTCCCGTTGCAGGCCTTTGATCACACTGCTAAGGCTGATGTGGTTTTTAATAAAATTTTCTGTATTCTCAAGCTGTGAAAAAAGGTCTCCCGAGTATTCCTTGCGGTCTATGAATAGATCCATCGACTTTCCCTTAAAACGGCTGCATTTCATTCTGACATGATCATAACGCCCAAGCAGGATCAACAGGCCATGGGT
>JAQUEY010000024.1 GCA_028684955.1 Eubacteriales bacterium | reverse complement strand
TATCTGTCTGAGGGCAACAGCCCGGATGCCCCTGGTAACTTTCCCGCCTGGCTCTATCAGAAAAAACCGGTTCGGTTGTATGAATTTGACGGCATTTGCATCGACATCGGCACACCGGAATCTTATGCCGATGTCATGACAACCTTTCCCCCTGTGCGCCTGTGATGGACACAGTAGGATTGGGATAAGGTGTGGAAAAGTCTGTAAACACCTGCAGGAGAAGGGTGTTGCGGAAAAAACAGCCGCAGGGACTGTTTGGACCATCAGGTGAAATCGAGGTAAAAGTCTCGTAAAATCAAGTGTTTCACGGCTCAAAATGCCGCAAAGGGTTGTCCTCAAAGTTATTCACAGTTTTATCCACATTATCCACAATTTTCCACAGGTATCCACATCAACCCAGGGCCAGTCAATTGTCATGATTGTGCCCGTGCAACGTCGGGAGGTGCCCCATGAATGCAAACGAGATGGCGGTCCGGGCCAGAATAGCTTCGCGCCAGATGATGGCTTTGGACGCTCATACCAAGGAAAAAGCCTTGAACAACATCGCCGCTGCCCTGCTGGAGAATGAACCAGCTATTTTGGCTGCCAACCAGACCGACCTTGAGCGCAGTGCCCGGGATGGATTGGCGGCGCCTTTGCTCAAACGACTGAAATTTGACCTGGCCAAGATCCAGGATGTAGTGGCTGGGATCAACAGCCTGATTGAACTGACCGAGCCTGTTGGACAGACGCTCCTGATGACTGAACTCGAACCGGGACTTGACCTGTACCGGGTTTCCAGCCCGATAGGGGTTATCGGGGTCATTTTTGAATCCCGCCCCGATGCGCTGGTCCAGATTTCGACCCTGTGCCTGAAGTCCAGCAATGCGGTGTTGCTCAAAGGAGGATCAGAAGCGCTGGAGACGAACCGGATTCTGGCCGAGATCATCCATGGGGCCGGTGTGGCTGCCGGCATGCCGGATGGCTGGCTCAATTTGCTCGAGACTCGGGCCGATGTCAATACATTGCTTGAAATGGACCAGGATGTCGATTTGCTGATTCCACGTGGGTCGAATGAATTTGTCCGCTACATCATGGACCATACGCGCATTCCGGTGCTCGGCCATGCGGATGGTGTCTGCCATCTTTATCTGGCCGATGATGCGGAACAGCAGATGGCCATTGAACTGGCTGTCGACAGCAAAACCCAGTATGTGGCGGTCTGCAATGCTGTTGAGACGATCCTGGTCGATCGTGCCTGTGCCGATTCGTTGTTGCTGCCGCTCGCTCAAGCGCTCAGTGCGCGTGGGGTCGAGATTTTCGGCTGTGAAGAAACCTGCCGCCGCCTCGGCTGCCAGCCGGTTACAGACTGGCACACCGAATATCTCGATTACAAGGTGTCGCTCAAAATCGTCGATCATCTGGATGCGGCGATCGAGCACATCAACCGGTTTGGTTCCGGCCATACGGAGTCGATCGTTACGGCTGACTCTCAAAAGGCTCGCCAGTTCATGCTGATGGTTGATTCGGGCAATGTCTTCTGGAACGCTTCAACTCGTTTTTCGGATGGGTTCCGCTACGGGTTTGGCGCCGAAGTGGGCATCAGTACCAGCAAGATCCACGCCCGGGGCCCCGTGGGAGTCGAAGGTCTTCTGACGTACAAGTACAAGTTGTTCGGCCATGGCCAGAAAGTATCTGAGTTCGCAGCTGGAGAAAAGATCTTCACACACCGCCACATGGACCGACCTGCGCCTTTCTGAAGGCCAGGTGAAATCCAGCCAAAAGCCGCAATCGGCTTGTTGGCCGCCTGATTTCAGTGGTAAAATGAATAAAATATGTCATTTCGAATTTATTAAAAAAACGAATCAGTCATGCTCAGGAGGATTTTTCGATGAAGATCGCACTCGGCAGTGATCATGCCGGCTATCAGCTGAAACGCCAGGTCATGGATCATCTCCACAAACAAGGGATTGAATGTGAGGATTTCGGCGCTCCGAATGCCGTGGATGCAGCCAGTTATGTTCCTGCTGCCGTTGCGGTGTCACGAGCGGTCCTGGAAAAACGAGCAGATTACGGAATTGTCATTTGTGGCACAGGTCTGGGTATTTCCATCACGGCCAACAAGCACAAAGGCATCCGGGCTGCCCTCTGTACCAATGAGTACATGGCCCGGATGGCTCGCCAGCACAACAATGCCAATGTCCTGGGCATGGGCGCCCGGGTCATCGGTTCCGCCCTGGCTTTTTCCATCGTCGATGCTTTCCTGTCCGAGCCTTTCGAAATGGGTGGCCGTCATCAGGTCCGGGTGGATGAAATCATCGCCACCGAAGAAGCCAATTTCAAATAATCCGACTTTTTCTGACGATAAACCACAGAAAAGTTGCCATGGGAACTTTTTATGGCGAATAAACTGTGTAAAATAAGGCCTGTTGGCTTCAAAAACTTGGAGGAACTATGGAGAACGTGTTCGTTTTTGACCACCCCCTGATCCAGCACAAGATTTCCCTGATGCGTGACAAACGCACCACAACCAAGGAGTTCCGTGAACTGGTTTCAGAGGTTGCCATGCTGATGGCCTACGAGGTCACCCGTGACTTGCCGCTCAAGGAAGTCGAAATCGAGACCCCGGTGGCCATTGCCAAGACGAAGGTGCTGGCGGGCAAGAAACTGGCTCTGGTTCCAATCTTGCGGGCTGGCCTGGGCATGGTTGACGGTATGCTCAATCTGCTGCCGATGGCTCGTGTCGGACACATCGGTCTCTACCGTGACCCGAAAACACTGGAGCCCGTCGAGTATTACTGCAAACTGCCCGACGACATCCAGGAACGTGAAGTGGTCGTCCTTGACCCGATGCTGGCAACAGGTGGATCCGCATCATCTGCTGTGACTTTCCTCAAGCAGAAGGGGATCCACAACATCAAGTTCATGTGCCTGATTGCTGCACCGGAGGGCATCGAGCGCCTCCACCGCGACCACCCGGACGTGCCGATTTTCTGTGCGGCCCAGGACACGAAGCTCAACGACCATGCGTACATTGTCCCAGGACTGGGCGATGCCGGAGATCGCCTCTTCGGCACCAAATAAAAGATCAGACAACCCGAGGAAGGGTTGCCTTGCATAAAAGGCAACCCTTTCTTATTTAAAGAATCTACCTGGCCCAGGTGCCAGGGCGACCACGATCATCGACGGACCCTCTCAAGGCCCGCCATAAGGCAGGTTTACCTATGGATTACTGGAACGATTTTTTTCGCGCATTGCTGGAGCAATTCCGTCCCAAGCTCGAGATGGATCACATTGGCGAAGACATCCTACATGCCATCGTGCCACGCAGCATTGGTTCGATCGATGTATTTGGCTTTAACCTGATCATCAGTGATGCAACAGTAGCGTCCTGGCTGGTCATGGCAGTCCTTCTGGTGCTCGCCATTTACCTGGGCCGCAAGCCCCAGCGGGTTCCGGAAAAGAAACGCCAGCAGCTGGCCGAGACTCTGGTCGATTTGCTGCTCAAGACCTGCCGCTCTTCCAACATGACTTATGAGCAGGCTGAACAGGTCATTCCCTATGTGGGCACGATTGCCTTTTTCATCACCCTGACGAATCTGACCAGCATTTTCAAGATTCCACCGCCGGCGAAAAACCCTGCGTTCCCGATCGCCCTGGCCGTGATCACGATCATCTACGTCATCGTGATGTCGATCAAGTTTGTTGGCCTCAAAGGGTTCTGGGCTTCCCTGACATACCCCAGCTCGGCTTTGCTGCCATTCAAGATCCTCGACTTTTTCATCAAGCCCGTTTCGCTGTCTTTGCGACTTTTTGGCAATGTGTTCGGCGCCTATATCCTGATGGAATTCATCTACATCGTTGTGCCCATGATCTTGCCTGGCCTTTTAGGCCTCTGGTTTGACATTGCCGATGGCATTTTGCAGGGGATCATTTTCACCTACCTGAGCATCACCTACATCGGTGAAGTCATCGAAAGTGCGCATGACTCCAAACACCAGAAAGAAGAGCAGGCTCAAGTCAAAGCCAAAATGAAGGCCAAGGCACTGAACTGATTTCTGGATCGACCAGCCGGTTCACCGGCTTGTGTCCCATTTTTTCAAAAGCATATCCAAGAGGAGGATTATTTATGGATCACGGACTTATTGCAATTGGTGCTGGACTGGCAATCGCCCTGGCTGCTTTTGGCGCCGCGCTTGGTATTGGACTGGCTTCCGGCAAAGCTTTGGAAGCGTCTGCCCGCCAGCCGGAAATCGCTGGCAAAATCCAGGCCATGCTGATGACAGCGATCATTTTCATGGAAGCGACTGCGATCTATGCCCTGGTTGTCAGCCTCCTTTTGATCTTTGCATTCTAAACAGCTGCGAATTTCAAAGGGAATGCCAACTGAACGTCAAAAAGGAGAATCCGCATGCCGTTTGTCATGATGTTTTCTGCGGAAGCACTGGCCAACTATGCTTCCTCGGCTGTTTTCACCATCATCAACTTGATGGTATCATTTTTCATCCTGCACAAATTTCTGTTCAAGCCCCTGCTCAAGCTGCTTAGAAACCGGCGTGAGTACGTCGCATCTGAGCTGGAAGAGGCTGACGGCAAGCTCAAGGGTGCCAATGAACAGATTGCAGAGGCTGAAATGCGGCTGCATCGTTCGCATCAGGAGGCTGCTGACATCATTTCCAATGCCCGCAGCCAGGCTGAGGTCCAGAGCGAGGCTATCCTCTCGGATGCGCGCAAAGAGGCTGCTGCCATTCTTTCCCGGGCAGACAGCGACATTGCCCGGATGCGGGTGACCATGCTCAATGGCATCCGGGACGAAGTTGCCGACCTGGCGGTCGCGATCGCTTCCAAGGTCATTGGCAAAGTGATGGACGAAAAGCGCCAGCGTGATTTGGTTGAACAGTTCATTGATGTTGAAATGGCCACACGCCAGACCCCTGAAGCGGCTGGAGAGCCAACCATGGCTCAGAACGGGGTGAGTGAGCATGCCTGATGCCAGTTTCCGTGTGATCCGGATCGTGACTTCCATCGCGATCGACCCGGAGAAAGCTAAAACGATTGCAGCCCGCTTCGCCGCGCATTTCAAAATCAGCGAATACGAAGTTCGCACCGAAGTGGACGATTCGATCATCGGCGGCATGATCATATTTGCCGGCGGGTATCGTTACGACTACAGCATCCGGGGCCAGCTGGGCAGGATCATGACCCAACTCAAATCGCAAAAAGCCCTGGCTGGTGAAGAAGGGGTCCCGGACGAGAACCTTAATGACTTGATCAAGGGCAACCTGACCGATGCGCTCAGCCTGTTTGATGAATCCCCGGTTGCTCCCGATGGCCAGGACATTTTTTTCGAGACAGAACCGTTGCCGATCGAAGGTGAAGACACCGGGACCAATCTGCTGGTTGACCGCCTGCGCGAGACACTGGCGGATGTCACGGTCAATTCCGCTGTCGATGAAGTCGGCCAGGTCCTCCGGGTCGGTGACGGCGTCGCCTATGTGGAGGGCATGCAGAACTGCCGCAACAGTGAGCTGATCATGTTCTCGCGCAAAACTTACGGCATTGCCATGAACCTGGAAGAAGACCAGATCGGTGTCGTCCTCCTGCAAGAGGATGAGGCCATCCACCAGGGCATGTTCTGCAAGCGGACCGGCACGACCGTATCGGTTCCTGTTGGGAAAGCACTTCTTGGCCGGGTCGTGGATGCCCTGGGCAACCCAATCGATGGCCTCGGTGTGGTCCCGACGACCCGCCGCCGTCCGATCGAAGCCCAAGCCCCTGGGATTGTCGATCGCCAGCCTGTCACAACGCCGATGCACACCGGTATCACGGCCATCGATGCCATGACGCCGATCGGCCGCGGTCAGCGTGAGTTGATCATTGGTGACCGCCAGACCGGCAAGACCGCGATCGCGCTCGATGCCATCCTGAACCAGAAGGGCAAAGGTGTCTATTGTATCTATGTCTCCATCGGCCAGAAAATGTCGACCACTGCTTCGGTGGTCAAGACGCTGACTGACCGTGGGGCGATGGAATACACCACCGTTGTCGTTGCCAGCGCGAGTAGCTCGGCTTCCATGCAATACGTCGCTCCCTATGCGGGTTGTGCCATGGCTGAAGAGCTGATGTACAACGAAAAAGCAGATGTCCTGATCGTTTATGACGATCTGACCAAGCATGCCCAGGCCTACCGGGCGATTTCACTGCTGCTGCGCCGTCCGCCGGGCCGCGAAGCTTATCCGGGCGATGTTTTCTACTTGCATTCCCGTCTGCTCGAACGTGCCGCCCGTCTCAGCGAGACTTTGGGTGGAGGTTCGATCACAGCCCTGCCGATTGTTGAGACCCAGAGCGGCGATATTTCGGCTTATATCCCGACCAATGTTATTTCAATTACCGATGGCCAGATCTATCTCGAATCTGAGCTCTTCTTTTCCGGCCAGCGCCCAGCTGTCAATGTGGGTCTGTCTGTCTCCCGTGTCGGTGGTGCTGCCCAGTCCAAAGCCATGAAAAAAGTGTCCGGCCCGCTGCGCATCAACCTGGCCCAATATCGCGAACTGGAAGCATTCTCCCAGTTCGGCTCCGAACTCGACGAAGAGACCCAGCGCCAGCTCAAAACCGGCGAGCGCCTGACCGAGGTGCTCAAGCAGCCCCAGTATTCGCCACTGGACATGGAACATCAGGTCATCATGCTCTTTCTGGCCAACCAGGGCTACCTGCTCGCTCTGGACAAAGAAGACGTGCGCGATTTTCTGGCTGATTTCTATCGGTTCCTGATCGACAACCACCCGGCTCTGATCGAAGACTTGCGCCAGAGCCAGATTTTCACCGATGCGACCGCTGCTGCGATCAAGGCAGCGGTTGAAGGATTCCGCAAGACGTGGCAACCGGAAGAATTGGATTATGGCACAGATTTCTGAGATCAAGAAAAGGATCAACAGCGTCAAGGACATCAAGCAGATGACCCGTGCGATGCAGCTGATCAGCGCGGTCAAAATGCGCCGCGCCCGCCAGCTTCTCGAGCGAACGTTGCCGTTTTTCACGCTGTGTGCCGAGACCATCGTTGAGCTCGATGAGATGGGCATCGACTTTGAAAGCCGTTTTTTCACTTTGCGCCAGAAAAAGAAAGGTGAAACCTGGAAAATCGGCTACTTTGTCCTGACGGGTGACCAAGGACTGGCAGGAGCGTACAATCTCAACGTTTTGAACACAACCGAAAAACACATCCAGTTCAAGACCGTCGACAATATCCAGAAAGGCCTGAACACAACCGTCAAATTGTATGTCGCGGGCAAATTGGGCAAAGAACGCCTGGAACGCAACGGGTTTGCCGTTGTCGAGGATTTCGAATACCCGATCAATGCACCGACCTATTTCCGGGCCCGTGACATTTCGGACTACATCCTCGACCTGTATGCGCGAGGTGAGCTGGACTTGGTCTATTTCATCTATACCAAGATGGAATCTGCAATCACGATGAAACCTTTTGTCACCCGTGTTCTCCCGGTCAACCCCAAGGCCATGGCAGAGCTGATTCCGCCGGAGATGCAAGGCCTCAACCGAGGCATCCAGGCAACTGCAGAGGTTGAATTTACACCCTCTGTCGAAGCTGTTGTCGAATACCTGATCAATACCTACATGAATGCCATGGTCTATGGTGTCCTGACCGAGGCTTATGCCAGTGAACAGACTGCCCGCATGACGGCTATGGACAATGCCACGAAAAACTCGGAAGACATGCTGTACAAGCTGACTTTGATGAATAACCAGGCTCGCCAGGCCAAGATCACCAATGACATCTCGGAAATTGTCGGTGGTGCAGAAGTCCTGGGTCAGGAAACCGAGCTGGAAAAGCGTCGTGCTTATGAACAAATGGAAGGTGAATAGAGAGTTATGGCAACAGGCTATGTGACACAGATAATCGGCCCTGTCATCGATATCCGGTTTGCAGAAAACGAGATGCCAGCCATCAACGATGCGATCCGGGTCAAGAATGGCAAGGACATCGTAACCGTTGAAGTCATGCAGCAGCGCGGCAAAGGGATTGTCCGTTGCGTGGCATTCGATCCGACCGAAGGCATGATCCGTGGCGCGGAAGCCATCTCGACCGGAGCTCCGATCAAAGTCCCGGTGGGAGAAGGCATCACTGGACGCATATTCAATGTCCTCGGCGAACCGATCGACAAGGGTGGTTCGGTCAATGCCAGCGATTACTGGCCGATCCATCGCCCTGCGCCCAGCTACACAGACCAGACTCCTGAGGAATCGATGCTGGAAACGGGGATCAAAGTCATTGATCTGCTTGTTCCCTACAGCCGGGGCGGTAAAATCGGCCTGTTCGGCGGCGCTGGCGTGGGCAAGACGATCCTGATCCTGGAGCTGATCCGCAACATTGCCAAGGTCCATGGTGGTTACTCCGTGTTCACCGGTGTCGGTGAACGCTCCCGTGAAGGCAATGACCTCTGGAACGAGATGACAGAGTCCGGAGTCATTGACAAGACGGTCCTTGTGTTTGGCCAGATGAATGAAAGCGCTGGCGTGCGCATGCGCGTCCCCCTGACTGGCCTGACCATTGCCGAATATTTCCGTGATGTCAAAAACAAGGATGTTCTGTTATTCATCGACAATATTTTCCGTTTCATCCAAGCTGGTTCTGAAGTGTCCGCTTTGCTAGGCCGCGTCCCGTCGGCTGTCGGCTACCAGCCGACCCTGGCCAATGAAGTCGGAGCATTGCAGGAGCGCATTACCTCCACTCGCAAAGGCTCGATCACCTCGATCCAGGCGGTCTATGTCCCCGCTGATGATCTGACAGACCCGGCTCCAGCTACCACTTTTGCCCATCTGGATGCCATTACGGTCCTGTCCCGCTCAGTTGTCGAGCTGGGTATTTATCCCGCAGTCGATCCGCTGGAATCCTCTTCGCGCATCCTGTCCGAATCGGTTGTCGGAGCGACGCATTACCGGGTTGTCCGGCGAGTCCAGGAAACGCTGCAACGGTACAAGGAACTCCAGGACATCATTGCCATCCTCGGCATGGAAGAACTCAGCGACTCCGACAAAGTCACGGTCAACCGCGCTCGCAAGATCCAGCGGTTCCTGTCCCAGCCCTTCTTTGTCACCCAGGACATGACAGGCATCGAAGGGCGATATGTGCCCGTTGAGCAGACCGTTCGCGGGTTTGGAGAAATCATCACGGGTGGGGTCGATCACATTCCAGAGCAGTTCTTCTACATGAAGGGCTCGATCGATGATGTCTACAGTGCCTTCAAGGCATCCCGCTGATGGAACGAAATGGGGGAGACCACTTGAACCATGGCTGTTGATGAGACAATCCGGCTCGAAATCGTCACACCGTATGACCTGATCTATGACGGTCATGTCGACATGGTCGTTGTAACCGCAGCCGATGGAGAAATCGGCATCCTGCCCGGACACACGGCCATGTTTGCAGCCCTCAAGGACGGCGAAATCCGGTTCCGGATCGACGAGGACTGGCAGATTTTGTCTTCCAGTATTGGGTATGCGGAAATTTCCCCAGATTTGACCATCATCGTTGTCAACTCAGCCGAATGGCTGGACAAGATTGACATCGCCCGGGCTGAGAAATCCCTTGAACGAGCCAGGAACCGGTTGGCCGATCCCCAGACCAGCATCCTCGAACGCCGTCGATCAAACAATTCTGTGGCCAGGGCGACTAACCGGATCAAGGTTGCGACGCGTTATGGCAAGGAGAGAAAGCAGCACCCAGAACTGTGATCACATCGCGTGACCCAGGCGTGCTAATCTGCCGTGAAATAAAAAGCCTGGTCAGCAAATTCGATCCGGCACCGGTCAGGTAACAAATAATCCTCAAGCTTGTTCAGGCGCCGGCCATCCAGACTGGTGCCGTTTTTTGAGCCCAAGTCTGTGATGAAAAAGGATCCTTCGCGCCGGGTGATCCTGGCATGGCGGCGACCAACGGATGACGCCGGCAGTGGTAGATCACAGAGAGCGTCGTCTCGACCCACCAAAAATTCATCCACCAGTATATAGGCCCGCAAACTTTCCGTTTCTTCAGGGGTGCCTGGCATGCCGATCGACAAGAGTCCCAGACGGTAGGCGGACTGCTGGACTTGGATCAACTCGGTCTGGTCAGATGCCCGAGCCTCATCGACCTGGCCAGGAGACGACCGTGCTTTTCGAGGTGTCCAGCGGGAGCGGACGGCATTCCAGCAGTGCGCTGCCAGCCGGATACCCTGACCCCAGATTCCAGCCATCGCCATGTCCGTGAGCAGGAGAATCGAGGCATACAGCCCCAGGAGATGATACCTCCATGGCTTCAGGAGCGCTGGCAGTTCAAAGCTCGAGAACCAGGACCTTGCATCGCCTGGGATGGCCCAGACAAGTATCCAGAAGATGAGAAGGACCAGATGGGCTGCGATCAGAAAAATCCTGGCCAGGCGGAACTTCTGGCCAGCCTTGCCTGATACCGGATGACCGGAATTGCTGAGATCTGTTCCTGCTGGTTTTGCTGCTGTGGACACAGGATCGCTGTTGAGATACTGCTTGGTCTTGGCTGGCTTAAGATCTTGAACCATTGCCAGATGGCGATCCAGTGTCGGCTTCTTAAAATGATAGGCTTTGGCTATGGAACGAACCAAGTCTTCCAGTGAATCTGATTCTCCTCGCCGGGTGACAGGCAGGACCATGAGCCGGACTTGTCCGGAAGAAGGGTCGAAAAAGACCTGGCTGGGCGCCAGCAGGATCTGTGATGCTCCAAACAGCGCGTCGCTGGCTTTTTCATAGGCTTCGAGAATAGCCTTGAGACGAATCTCCCCCAACTGCGGCGAATACGGACTCTTCGCATCGATGCTTTCTGCAGATGTGAGCTCCGATACATCCAGAACCAGCTGGCTTGAGCCATCTTTGATTCGGACAGCGGTTTCGAGCGCCCAATCTGGCCTGGACTGGATCAGGAAATCCAGCTGGAAGTCAATCCAGCTTTCCCCGCTTTCCAGGATGTAGACAATCTGGTGTGGCCTTGGCGATTGTTCCAGCATGTTCGAGACAAACCTCCTAGGGCTGATCTGCCGTTTCGAGTTCTTCGATGATAGATTCTTTGAATACAGTGTCGATCAGATCGCCGGCATACTGACTCAGTGAACTGCGGAACAGCATGGCAACCGTCAGCATGACTGCGATGATGATGACCATCTCTAGTGTTCCAAAACCTTGTTTTGAGTGAATGAGTCGGGGCAGATGAGTTTCTTTCATGGGACATTCCTCCTACAGGATCATCAGGGACAGCGACGGCCAGCCGGCCAGAACCAGGACAGCCAGAAGATCGATCATCATGGGGAACAAAAGGCGCAAGGATTTTTCTTCCAGCTCCTGGCGCCGGCCTGTGCGCAGCAATTGCCTGGATCCGGCCGCCATCAAGACCAGGAGATTGAGCAATTCACTGCTGCCTTCGCGTTCATATCGGGCCAGCCCATGCCAGAAGGACTGGATTTCCGGCACAAGACAGCGGTGGGCCAATTGTTCACTGATCCAATATGTTGGTCGACCTCCTTCGCTTTGCTGGCGAAAAAAAGCCAGGTCCTGGCTCAAGACATTGGCTGGATCACTTGAGCGCCAGAGTTCACCCGCTTCGTGCAAGACCCGCGTGACCGAAAACCCAGAGAGAAGTCCATTGACCAGCCAGGTTAGAAACAGGGGGTAGATGAGCCGGTATTGATTAGCCAGCCGGTGTACGCGGCGGATCAGAAGCAGGTCCTGGGCCACAGAGACAGCCAGGGGAGTCGCCAGAATGATCAAGGCAGATGCAGAGCCAGATAGAACCCAGATCAACGCCAGAAGAACTGATGATAGGCTCAACCAGATCTTAGCCTGGAAATGTGATGCCGTCCGGTCGGGGATCTGGCCCAGTGCCAGGAAGACTGGCTGTGTGATCCCTTTCAGTAGAGAAGATTGGTAGGACGCAGCGAGGATCTGGCCCCAACGCTGCAAAATCAAGGGCGAGGAGCGTCTGGCAGGCTGCCTGGGCTTCGGCTGTACGCCCTGGGTTGGGTGATTTCGGCTGATCAATCCGGTCAGTACCAACGCCAGGCAGGTGAACAGATAGGCAAGGGCATAGATGGCCTGAGACCGCGGGTCGGACAGCAGGAGCGCACGTTCCTGCAATGGAACCAACAGCAGAGAACCAGAAGCCAAGACAAAGGGCATCCCTGCCAGGATCCAGGCTTCTGCGATTTTCTGGCTGTTTTCTGAGCGCACTTCCCGTTCCAGGGTCAGAAATTCGAGCAGCGATTGATGGCTGTCCCGGACGAACCGGTCAAGCCGGCCTCCCATTTCCCCCAATTTGGGCAAGGCCAGCAAAACAGGCCGCATGTGAGGACTGGGAAAGGTGTCCAGCAAAGATTCCAGAGACTGGCTGAGGTTCCCCTGCAGGCTGATCTGGCGGGCCAGACGCTCAAGACTGTGCCAATAGGATGGATCCGACCGGGCCATGTTCAGGCGGGACTGTTCCTGCACATAGGAAAGACACGCTTTATCGAGAGTTTCGCCCACCGAAAGTCGCGATGACAAAAAGGCGAGAAATTCCAGGTAATGGTGCTCAACCCGGGTAGCTGTCTGAAGCAGTAAGACTCGATGCAGTAACCAGTAAAATGCGATGCCGGACATGGCAGACAGGAACAGGCGCCATTCGAGTCTGAGAGGAAAAAACAGGCTGGAGACCCAGGCCAATAGGATTGAAACCAGAATCAGACTTGCCCTGCCGGCCAGCCGCCGGCGCAAGTCTGCAGAGCGTACTGCCTCCACCGCCATATCGAAACCTCCTCGTTCTAGGACTTGAGCAAGATGGGTTCCAGCTCGAAAACCGAATTCGAACCCGGTTTGATCCGGCAAATCTGACTGACCCGCCGCAACCCCTCAGGGGTGCGTTCCAGATGGACAATCAGCTGGAGGGCTGAAGAGACCAGACGAACGATCGCGTCCCAGGGCAGATGGATTTCCATCAAGACCATCAGGCCCAGTCGTTCCAGCATTTCCTGGGCCGAATTGGCATGCCCGGTCGACATGGAGCCAGGATGGCCGGTATTCATGGCCTGGAGCATGGCAAAAACCTCTGCGCCCCGGACTTCACCGACCAGGATCCGGTCTGGACGCATACGCAGGGCAGACTGGATCAAAAGACCCAGGGAGACTTCGCCTTTTTGGTCAGGGCCTGGTTGGCGAGATTCCAGCCTGACCTTGTTTGGCAAACCCTGAAGATCGAGTTCTGCGGAATCTTCGATTGTGATGACTCGCTCCTGAGGCGGAATGCAGGCAGACAAGGCGTTGAGAAATGTTGTTTTGCCAGTCCCGGTTCCGCCGGAAATAAACAGGTTCTGGCGTGCCCGGACTGCTGTTGCCAGGTAGTCGGCTTCTGCCTGGCTGATGAATCCGACCGAGACCAGCTCAGACAACTCAGGACGGACCCCTGTGAATTTGCGAATGGACAGGACAGGACCTTCAGGGGCAACCGGAGGCAAGACCGCGTGGACCCGGCAACCATCCGGCAGACGCAGGCTGGCGATCGGCTCCTTTTCATTGATCAGGCGGTTGGCCTGGCCGAAATAGCGACTGATCATGCCGCCAAGATGTTCGGCATGGTCAAATTGCATCGGAGACGGGCTGATCCGGCCAGCTACCTCAACAAAGATCTGGTACGGGCCATTGACCATGATTTCTGTCACTTCTGGATCATCCATCAGAGGCTGGAGGACATCCAGTCCGCGCATGGCATAGAAGAGGCGATCGACGATCGCCTGCATGTCCAGGACACCAAGCCGCGATCCAGCATAATGGTCAAGAACGACATTGAGGATCAATTTGCGCAATTTCTTGTCGTCATCGGGTTCAGGCCTGATCTCCTGAAGTTGGAGAATCCGGTCGATCAGGCGCTGGCGAGTGGCAAAATCCGGCATCATGAATGGGTTTCCTCCCTGTTGGCTGACGGTTGCCTGTTGCGCATGTCCTGCAGATTTTCAGCCGCTTTCATTTCGAGAACCTGACACGATGCCGGCAGCCTGGCAATCAGCTCACCTAGCTCCCGCTGGGCACAGGTGCTGGCCCAGTCTGATTCAGGTCCCAGATAGACCGCCAGAAAATCTGCCAGGACCGCCAAGGATGCGACGCGATTGAAGGACAGCCCCTGACAATCGACCAGGACGGCTGGAAGACGCACATCTGTGTCTGGTGCTTCATCACTCGCCAGCAGGCGGATTTTTTCCCGGACCAGGACGACTAAGGACCTCAGCCAGGTGGCATCGGCCTGCATCAGGTCATCGGATCGTTCAGCGGGCCTGAATTGCCAATAACCACTGGCGTGCAGTTCGAGATACACCCCCAGTTCACCGGATGAAAGTGCGTCGCCATTGGCCAGGCGCAACAACAGGTGGGTCAAATTGGGTCCTGAGCGGGGCGTCTGGACCAGTTTCATCAGGTAATTGGGCATCAAGGGCAAGTAAAAAACTTCTCGGCCAGCCTTCACGTGCTGGCTCAGCCAGTTTTGGACAAAGGCCCTATGACCCTCCCACCCCAGATCCAGTGCAACCGTCAGGTTGAACGGTGGGTGCTGTCCGGCTGTCTGCGGCAGGCTGGCTTCAGGGTAAGTAGCGGCGGCTGCGAGTTGCTTTTTCAGCACGAGGGCCATCTGGCTGGCTGGCATCAGGCGATACAAGGTGTCAGACTCCTGGGCGGGGCCCGTTCTGGACTCCTGCCAGGGCAGCCAGACGATCGTCGGGAAATCCAGCCCGCCCTGCCTGAGGATCGTGCTCAGCTCCGTACTGGCTACGATCACAATGCCGCTTCCTGCCAAGCCTTCAATCTCCGCGGCCAGTCTGGGATGACTGGCGGACTTGGCCAGCACAGGGCCATCCAGCAATTGGGCCAGGCGTTCGGCCAGACGGCTGGCATAAAACGGATCGCGATCAATCAGCAGAATGCGCTGCACGTGAAATCCCCCCCTTGTATCGGACACCAGGCCGTGTTTTGTGGTTACCAGACTTGTGTTTGTGATTTTAATGGATGAACAAGTGGTTGGGGGCAGGGTCTGTACGACAAAAAATGCCAGAATTCGACAGATGAAAACGCCAGCCCTACAGCGAGAAGGAAACTGGCGTTTTTGGATTCGACAACAACAGGTATTTGAATGGATTGGCCCCGCTCCGAGCCTTGGTCAGGTAGCCAATTCGCTCAGAATCTCTACAAGGCGGTCGAGATCTTCGGTGGTGACCCAGTAGTGGCAAACCAGGCGGAAGACACCATCATCCGCGGCATTAACCAGAATGTTGCGTTGCTTAAGTTCGTGAACGAGCCTGTCTGCTGGCACGGGATAGTGGTCAAGTCGGAAAAAAACCATATTGATCTGAGGTGCGCGCTCGATTTTGAACCAGTTGTCGCCGAGGCCTCCCAGTGCCTGGGCCAGGTGACGGGCATTCTGGTGGTCCTGGTCCAGGCGGACAGTCATTTCCCTGAGCGCCAGCAATCCGGCTGCAGCCAGCACGCCAGCCTGGCGCATGCCACCACCTAGGATCTTGCGTTTGCGCCGTGCCCGTTCGATCACTAGCCGAGGCCCTGCCAGGATTGAACCAACAGGAGCGCAAAGCCCCTTGGACAGGCAGAACATCACCGTGTCTGCTTCCCGGGCCAGATCAGAGGCAGGAACCCCCAGCGCGGTTGCCGCATTGAAAAGACGGGCTCCATCCAGATGGACAGGGATCTGGTAACGGGTGGCCAGTGCCCGGACTGCCTGCATGTAGGACAAATCGAGCACGGTTCCGTCTGAGTCCGCATTTTCCAGACAGATCAGGCGGGTCGTTGGACTGTGGATGTCATCGGGTGTTTTCCGGATGGTGGCGGCTATCTGGCCGAGGTCCATCCGGCCGTTTTGAACCGGTAGACAGCGCAGCTGGACACTGGACAACAACGCAGCCGCACCAGCCTCGTGCCAGACAATATGGCACCGGTCTGAGAGGATGACTTCATCACTGGGCTGGGTCTGGGCCATGATCGCCAGCTGGTTGCCCATGGTTCCACTGGCCACGAACAAGGCGGCTTCTTTGCCGAGCAGCTCAGCAGCACTTTGTTCCAGTTCCAGGACCGTCGGATCATCGCCATAAACATCATCTCCGACCTCGGCCACAGCCATGGCCTGGCGCATGGCTTCAGTCGGCCAAGTCACTGTGTCGCTGCGCAGATCCATCCATTTTCCCATCATGATTGTAAATCCTCCTGAATTGATCACCCCTGGACGGACAGCCAGACTGTACCGGACAGGATTCTTTTCCATTATACCCAAGATGCTGACGCAAAGAGCCGCCGTATCGAACGGGTTGCATTAATCTGATTGACAGTGTATCATGGGCTCGTCGTTCCCATTTTTCGACCAGCAGGTCGCCTGGGTTACCGACAGTCAATTCATATAGGATCATCTTATCAAGAGTGGCGGAGGGACTGGCCCTTTGAAGCCCGGCAACCGCGGTCAAGCAGCGGTGCCAATTCCAGCAGGTGAAAACCTGGCAGATGAGGATTGTTTTTGCATGACTACGCCTCTTCGCCAGAAGAGGTTTTTTTATTTCAAGGGGCGCTTTTGACTGCGCCAGAAAGGCAGGCTCATTCATGAAACGAGAAGGACACTGGCTGTTTTCGTCAGAATCGGTGACGGAGGGCCATCCGGATAAAATGTGTGACCAGATCTCCGATGCCATCCTGGATGCCATCCTGGAGCAGGATCCCAAAGCCCGGGTGGCTTGTGAAACCGCGACAACGACTGGCATGGTCATTGTGATGGGTGAGGTGACGACCAGTGCTTACGTCGATATCCAGGGCATTGTGCGCGATACGGTCCGGGGTATCGGCTACACCGGCCATGAGGCTGGATTTGACGCGGATGCCTGTGCCGTACTGACCACCATCCATGAACAATCTCCGGATATTGCGATGGGTGTCGACCAGTCACTCGAAAGCCGTTCCGGCGAAGACGCCGATGAACTGGCCACTGGAGCGGGTGACCAGGGAATGATGTTTGGTTTTGCCAATACTGACACACCCGAGCTGATGCCGCTGCCGATTTCCCTGGCTCATGCCCTGACCCGGCGTCTGGCTGAGGTCAGGAAGACAGGTATGGCTGATTTCCTGCGCCCGGACGGCAAAGCCCAGGTCACAGTAGCCTATGACGGCATCAAGCCTGTCCATATTGACACGGTTGTCGTTTCGACGCAGCACAGCGAATCTGTCAGTTCCCAAGTCCTGGCTGAAGCGATCCGCGAACTGGTGATCGATCCGGTGATCCCGGAGGACTTGATCGATGAAAGAACCCGCATCCTGATCAATCCGACCGGCCGCTTCGTCATTGGTGGGCCGCAGGGTGACTCTGGCCTGACCGGGCGCAAGATCATTGTCGATACGTACGGTGGATATGCCCGTCATGGCGGTGGTGCTTTTTCCGGCAAGGACCCGACCAAGGTGGACCGCTCCGCCGCCTATGCGGCCCGCCATGTAGCCAAAAACATCGTCGCTGCCGGTCTTGCCGATGTATGCGAAATCCAGCTCGCTTATGCCATCGGCGTGGCCCATCCTGTATCCGTCATGGCAGACACTTTCGGCACCGGAGTGATTGCTGATTCGAGGATTGTTGAACTCATTGCCAAGCATTTTGACTTGCGCCCGGCGGCGATCATCCGGGACCTGGATCTGCTGCGCCCGATCTACCGCCAGGTAGCAGCCTATGGCCACCTGGGCCGTCCTGACCTCGACTTGCCCTGGGAACGGACTGACAAAGCCGCTGCCCTGCGCGCTGATGCCGGAATCTGAATTCACGCTCCAAGGCCAGATCGAAGAGGTTATCTTCGAGAATGAAGCCAGTGGCTATCGAGTCCTGGCGATCAGCGGCACGGAAAATTTCATCGCAGTTGGCCTGTTCCCGAGTGTCACGCCAGGAGAACTGGTCGAACTGACTGGCGAATGGGTCGAACATCCCAAACATGGCCGCCAGTTCAAGGTGAGCCATTGCAAACCTGTCCTGCCTGATGGGGAGGACGCGATTTACCACTACCTCAGTTCTGGTCTGATCAAAGGCATCGGTCCCCGCACCGCTGCCCGCCTGATCAGTGAGTTTGGGGCAAGGACACTGGAGGTCCTGCGTCATGAGCCAGAGAAGGTGGCCCGGATCAAGGGCATCGGCGCCAGAAAAGCGGAGAGAATCGCCGCTCAGCTGGCAGAAAAGCTCGAATACCAGGAACTGGTCTTGTTTTTGTCTCCGCACGGGGTTGGCACTGGCCTGATTTTCCGGATTTTCCGGACCTGGGGGTCCCTGGCTGTGGACCGCATCCGAAACAATCCCTATGACTTGGCCGAAGACATCGACGGGATCGGCTTTCTGACAGCAGACCGGATTGCCTTGTCCCTGGGAATTGCCCCGGATCATCCGGAAAGGCTGGCGGGTGCCTTGAAATACCAGCAGCTGCAGGCTGTCTACCAGGGGCATACCTGGCTGTCCCGTGACGATCTGCTCTGGCAATCCGCCCAGATGCTGGACCGGGCCCCCGCAGATCTGGAGCCTGTGCTCGAAGAACTGATCCTGACTGGCCAGCTGGTCGCCTTTGACGATCTGGCTGGATCGGCAACATCCGGCCTCAGAGCTTTTGCACCTCTGCTGCCGGGGGACGTCCCCGTGACTGGCTACCGCCTGGCTTTGCCAATTTATTACCAGATGGAAAAATCAGCCGCCCGCCGTTTGATCAGCCTGCTGGAGACCCCACCGTCACGATTTGCCAGCTGGCAGGAAGAAACGACAGCCGAGGCTGTCATCACAAATACCAGCCGAGAGCTCGGACTGGAGCTGGCACCAGAACAATTCCTGGCATTGAAAATGGCTCTGGGCCAGCCTTTTTCCATCCTGACAGGTGGACCCGGTACGGGAAAAACCACCATCATCCGGGTCCTGACAGATTGTTTCAGACGCAAGGAGGGCAAAGTCCTGCTGGCAGCCCCCACAGGCCGTGCCGCGAGACGTCTTTCTGAACTGACTGGCTGCCCGGCCCAGACGCTGCATCGCCTGCTGGCCTTGCCTTTTGGCGGCCAGTCTGGTCAATCAGATGGTGCAGCAGCCTGGATGGACATGAGCGGAGATGTGTCCTTGAATTGCGATCTGCTGGTTGTCGATGAAGTGTCCATGCTCGACATTGTTTTGTTCCGCAGCCTTCTGGATGCAGTCATCCCAGGGACTCGGGTCCTCCTGGTTGGTGATGCTGACCAACTGCCGGCGATCGGACCCGGCCAAGTCCTCTGGGACTTGCTGAGCAGCTCGTGCGTACCTGCTGTTCGCCTGACCCAGGTATTCCGCCAGTCTGCCCAGAGCCTGATTGTCAGAAATGCCCACCTGATTCTGAGGGGACAGAAACTGGAACTTGACCAGAGCTTTGCCAGCAATTTCATTTTCGTGGTCAAAGACCAGGCAGATGCCATGGCTCAGGCTGTGGTCAAGCTTTACACCGATATCCTGCCCAACCAGTACGGGTTTGATCCGCAACGGGATGTCCAAGTTCTGACACCCTCCCACAAAGGTCCGGCCGGGACGGTCGCTCTGAACCAGACCTTGCAAAGTCTTGACGATGAAGACACGGCCATCGTCGCCCATGGGGTCCGATTTGGGCTGGGTGATAAGGTCATGCAGATGAAAAACCAGTATGAACTGGGCTGGTCGCTTGTTTCCCCCGAGCCAGACAAACCAGACAAAGGAAAAGGCGTGTTCAACGGTGAGGCCGGTCTCGTCACGGATATGGATCCTGAAGAAGACGAGCTGACTGTATTATTCGACGATGGCAGGGAAGTACAGTACGACCGAGGTGCGTTGGAAGATCTGGACCTGGCTTATGCCATCACGATCCACAAAAGCCAGGGTAGCGAGTATCCGGTCGTCATCCTGGTCATTCCTCCCACAGCACCGCGCCTTTTGACGCGTAATCTGCTGTATACGGCAGTTACCCGGGCCAAGCAAAAGCTGCTGCTGGTCACATCGCGCACTTTGCTGGCCAGCATGCTGGCCAACAACCAGGCCAACAGTCGCAATACCAGTTTGAAAGAGTGGCTGGCGTGTTTCCAGTCACGAACAGGCGGCTGCGATGTTTGAACACGTCAGACTGCCAGAAATCCTGTTCCCCGACACCTGCCTGATCTGCCGGTGCAGTGTCAGCGCCAGCAGTGGCGTCCCGAACTTGTGCCGCCACTGCCTCGGTCAATTGCCATGGCGGACCAAAGATCTGGTCCTGCCCTGGCCAGACGAGTTGGCCAGGGACTGGCCGTCCGATCCAGACCCATCCCGAGTCAACCGCATGGGCAGGCTGGTCAGGGCCAGTGAAATCCTGGTTGCCTGCGACTATGAGTCCCCCGTCCGTGAGGGATTGTTGGCCTTGAAATTTTCCGACGCCAGTGAGTGGCACCGGTTGCTGGCCGGGCTCCTCGTTCTGACTGTCCGGCGCCAGCACAAGCGCTTTTCAGCTGTTGTCGCTGTCCCGCTCCACCCCCAGAGACAGGCTGAACGGGGCTACAACCAGGCAGGGTTACTGGCCCGGGCGTTGGCCGCCGAGCTAATGTTGCCTGACTGGTCCGCCTGGCTGCAGCGAACCAGACGGACCGAGCGCCAGAGCGCCCTGGGCAACCGCCAGGCCCGCCTGTCCAATCTGGCCGGAGCCTTCACCTGGACCGGACCTGCCAATTTGAAACCTGCTCGGATCCTGCTGGTTGATGATATCCTGACGACCGGGGCGACCCTGGCAGCTGCCGCCGAGCCGCTGTTCCAGCATGGTGCCCATGTGACTGGCCTGGTGGTGGCATCCAGTCACCACTCGCCAGACACAGGTCCCTGGCCAGGGGCCAATCCAGTCACGGTAAACTGAGTGGCAAACCTGAACAGATGGTGCGGGTTCACAAATGCCTCGCCAGCGGGTATACTGAAGACAGCCTGGAATGCTCGTATCCTTTCAATTTTTGAACCAACATGACGTAAACGGGAGTCTGGAGTTAGTGTGGAAGACGGTCAGGTCTCCAAGCCTCGGCTTGACAGAGAAAGACCAGATACCACCGCAGGACACCCACCTGGCAAGATGCTAGGTGTCAAAAAGGAAGGAACGGCATCCCGGGTCTTTTCGCGCTCGAGAGAATTATCCTGGAAAATGTTGCCTGGATTACCGGGCAGCCCCCCTGATCTATGTTATACTTTTAGCGCAAAAATCTGTATGAAATGCATTCAGCCTCCCTTGCGACCTGTGCCAGACACACGGATCCGGCTGATGCAAAAAGGGGAACTCCATGGGATTGCTCGCCGATGCCAAATCCATTGTCCAGCGCGACCCGGCGGCCAAGAATATCTGGACCGTCCTTCTTTTATATCCAGGCTTCCATATCCTGATCTGCCATCGCCTGGCTCACTGGTTTTATCGCCACCACCTGCACTACATCGCCCGCTGGATTTCCCAATCTGGCCGCTTCTGGACAGGGATCGAAATCCACCCAGGGGCCAAGATCGGCAAAGGTCTGTTCTTTGACCACGGTATGGGGATTGTCATCGGTGAAACAGCTGAGATCGGTGACAATTGCACGATTTTCCACGGCGTTACCCTGGGAGGCACCGGCAAAGATAAAGGCAAGCGCCACCCTACGCTGGGCAACAATGTCCTCATCGGGGCTGGAGCCAAGCTGCTCGGTCCTTTCAGGGTCGGTGACAATGCCATGATCGGGGCCAATTCCGTCGTCTTGCATGAAGTGCCTGACAACGGCACCGTGGTCGGGGTTCCCGGCAAACTGGTCCGCCAGAAAGGTAAGCCAGTCAACCACGGCGCCCTGCTCGACCATGACCGGGTGCCGGATCCGATCGAACAGGAGATCTGCCAGCTGCTGCACCGAGTAGCACTGTTGGAAAAAGCCCTGGCTGAATACACGGGACATGAGATCCATAGCCCGTTCAAAAACCGGTTGACCAGCCTGTCCTGTTCCGTGCCGCTGACCACCAAATCTCGCCCTGACGACTCAAACTGATGCTTGGAGGCCTAACGCAGTGATCCGCATTTTCAACACCGAAACCCGCAGCAAGGAAGAACTCAAAACCATCGAACCTGGCAAGGTCAAGATGTACGTCTGCGGTCCGACCGTCTACAATTTTTTCCATCTGGGGAACGCCCGCCCTTTCATCACGTACGACACTTTTCGCCGCTTTCTCCAGTACCGCGGTTATGCGGTTGATTATGTCCAGAACTTCACGGACATCGATGACAAAATGATCAAACGGGCCAATGAGGAGGGTATTACCGTCCGCGAACTGGCCGATCGCTTTATCATGGAGTATTTCAAAGATGCGGACGGCCTCAATATCCAACGGGCCACGGTCCATCCACGGGCTACCGACACCATGGACGAAATCATTGCCATCATCAAGACCCTGGAGGAAAAGGGCTTCGCTTATGTGGCCGAGGACGGGGTTTATTTCGATACTCAGAAATTTGCCGGATATGGCAAACTGTCTCATCACAAACTTGATGAGCTGGAAGCTGGAGCCAGTGACCGTCTCGGTTCATCCGACCAGGGTAAACACCATCCGATGGATTTTGCCCTCTGGAAATTCAAAAAACCAGGTGAGCCGATTTGGGACAGCCCCTGGGGTGAAGGCCGGCCGGGCTGGCACATCGAATGCTCAGCCATGGTCAGAAAGCACCTCGGTGAAACGATCGACATTCACGGCGGTGGCCAGGACCTGGTCTTTCCGCACCATGAAAATGAAATCGCCCAGAGCGAGGCAGCCAATGGCAAACCGTTTGTGCATTACTGGATGCACAATGGATTCATCAATGTCGACCAGGAGAAAATGTCCAAATCAGCAGGCAATTTCTTTACGGTCCGTGACCTCGTCCAGCAATACAGCTATGATGTCCTGCGCTTTTTCATGCTCACCGGGCATTACCGCATGCCGATCAATTTTTCAGCTGAATTGCTGACAGCGGCTCAGAATGGCTGGGAACGGATCAAGACCTGTGTGGAAAACCTCGATTTTGTGGCGTCCCATGCCACGGGAATGCAGGACGATCAGGCGGGCCTGGTTGCGACCGGCCTGCTGGATGCAGCCAGCCAGGCTCGCACTGATTTCATCACTGCCTTGGAAGATGACCTGAACACGGCGGATGCCCTGGCAGCTATTTTCGAACTGGTCCGGGCAGCAAACACCGCAGCTGCAGTCCCAGGGCTCGATCCTGCAGCTTTGAAAACGGCTGCTGCGACTCTGCGGGAGTTGCTCGATGTGCTTGGACTGAATCCCAACCGGAGAGAAGACATCCCCGCAGAGATCCTCGCTCTGGTTGAGGAACGGGTGGCCGCCAAAAAGGCCCGCGATTTCCAGAGAGCAGATGCATTGCGAGCCCGGGTGCTTGAACTGGGTTTCGAAATCAAGGATACCCCGCAAGGTCCGAAAGTCAGCCCACGATGATCCGCCCGGATTTCACAGGTGATTTGAGGGAACTGCCGGTATCGACGTTGGCCTACATCGGTGATGCGGTCTACGAATTGTATGTCCGCTTGTCCCTGTGCCGCCGCAGTGTGTACAATTCTGGCGAGCTTCATCGCCAAGCCATCCGCCTGGTCAAGGCATCTGCACAGGCAGAAGGAGCCAAGTCCATCCTGCCTCTGCTCAATGACGCAGAAGACGCTATTTTCCGCCGTGGCCGGAACAACCAGCCATCGAGCCAATCCAAAAGTGCCGATCCGGTCGATTACCGGATGGCTACAGGGCTGGAAACCCTGATCGGCTATCTATATCTGAACAATGAAGAAGAACGGCTTTTGCAATTGATGCAAAAACTGGTGGAGGAAAAACACAATGTCCAGACCGAACAATCCTGATCAAGGCTTTGGCCGCGAGGGTGACCGCAAACGCAGACCGGGTGGAGAACACACCGGACAATCGCAGAATCGCCCCGGTCGCCGCGATGCTGGACCGGGATTCCACCAGGAAGACCGGGGACCGCGTCAGCCGCGCAAACCATTTGCCGGCGGTGACCGTCCCAGCTATGGCGACCGCCCCAATCGCACCGGTGACCGTCCCAGCTATGGCGACCGCCCCAATCGCACCGGTGACCGTCCCAGCTATGGCGACCGCCCCAATCGCACCGGTGACCGTCCCAGCTATGGCGACCGTC
>JAQUEY010000143.1 GCA_028684955.1 Eubacteriales bacterium | reverse complement strand
GGGAAGATTTTGATGCTTGCCAGGATGTTTTCACTGCCTTGGGGAACAAAATTGTCTACACCGGCCCTTCTGGCAGTGGCCAGCAGACGAAGCTGGCCAATCAGGTGGCGATTGCCGGTGCCATCGCGGGTGTCTGCGAGGCCATCACATTTGCCAGGAAAGTGGGTCTGGATCCTGCCCTGACTCTCGATGCCATATCCAGTGGAGCAGCAGGCAGTTTCCAGATGACCTCCAACGGTCCCAAGATTCTCCAGGGTGATTTTGCCCCCGGTTTCTACCTCAAGCATTATGTGAAAGACATGATGCTGGCCCAAGATGAGCTGGGCAAAAAAGATGTCTCGCTTCGGATCCTGGATGACGTGCTGGATATGTACCGGGAGCTTGAGCAACGGGGTCTGGGTGATGAAGGGACCCAGGCGCTGATCAAATATTACCAGAACTAAGACTTGGTCAACTCATTTCCCGTATGGATCCTGCTCGCCCCTGCGGAACAATCTGCCCATGACGCCGGTGACCTTTCCCTTGCCTTGCTGGAAGGAATGGACGCTGGCGTTTTTGACGGCCTTGAGGATTGCATGAGAAATGCGCAATGAGTTTTCACTGACGATGGTACCTAGCAGCTTGAGTGCCTGGACAGATGCGCTCCGGCTGATGGTCCGGGGCTCGGCCCGGGTGGTGCTGTGGCAGTATTGCTGGGCGATGAAGCCGATGCGCAGCATCAGCAACGCATTCAGGCTGCCTTCGAAAATGGAATCGGCAACAAACGAGACCACATAACTGGCCCCGGGGACCAGGGTGCTGACCGAACCACCAAACAACGTCGTCAGGGCCGGTTCCAGCTGCTCGGCAATCAGGTCGAGATCGTCGATCTGGCGCGTCAGCAAGACAGTTGCAAAAACATTGGTGTAGAGCTTGGCCAAGTCGCGAATGGACGGACGCTGGTGATAGAGAAGGGTGATCTGCCAGACGAGTTTGAACGCAGTGACGAAGACAAACAGACTGTCGAGCGAACCATTCTGGGAAACCGCCGTTGTCACAAAAACCGTCGTCGCCTGGCGCCGGATGATGGACAGACTTTCGTCGTCGAGGACCTGTAGTGCAGACTGGATCGATTCCTCATCCGGCTTGTCTGGCGTCCATTCGAAACCAGACGTCCGGAGGAAACGATTGTTGTCCAGCCGTTTTTTCAGTTTAGCTAAATAGCGTGTACGAGCTGTCGGGTCGTTTTCATCAGGAAGGGGCAGGGGCTTCTCGAGACTCGCCAACAGGACGATGGTCCAGATGATTGTCGCCAGTGCGAGCAGGATGAAAAACCAGAGCAAGCACTGGCCAAAGACTGGATGAACTTGAGAAGCAAGGAAAACCAGCTGGGAAACCTGGTTGACCAAAGTGACCATAAATGAGACCAGCAAAATCAGCACAACCGTGAGCATCAGGTTCAGGTAAGGCTTTTTGTCAAAAACCAACGCTTGTTTTGGATTTTGCACCAGGCTGTCCCGGTGTTCTGGACGTTCTTCTTTTTCAGACTGTTCCATCGAAATCCTCCAGGCGATCAGACCTTAGATCAAATTATAACATCCGCAAGAAGTGTGCTTCTATTACATAACTTCTGAAAAAGAATTGATAAGATGAGCGCGTTGAGAAAACAACCCAAACGTTTTCGAACAAGCAAATGTTTCCGGTCCTTCCGTTCAATGCAAATGGGAGCCGGGTCAGAGATTTATCAATCTAATTTGATGGAGGTCGTGTTATGGAAAAAATTGTGATCATTGGTGGTGTTGCGGCAGGTGCGACGGCAGCAGCCAAGGCGAGAAGGCTATCAGCGGATGCCCAGATTACCATTCTGGAATCAGGCCCAGATATTTCTTTTGCCAACTGTGGCTTGCCCTACTTTATTGGCGGCGATATAAAGAACCGCTCCAAGCTCATCCTGCAAAGCCCTGAAAGCTTTTACGACCAATACCAGACTGCCGTCCATATCCATACCACAGCGACCGAAATCGACCGCGCCAACCGGATCGTCCACGCAGTTGATTCCCGCACCGGCGAGAAGAAAGAATACGAATACACCAAGCTGATCCTTGCTCAGGGTGGCCGTCCGATCGCTCCGCCGATCCCAGGTGCTGATCACAATCATGTCTTCCAGCTCTGGACACTCGAAGACATGGACAAGATCACCTCCTTCATCGATAACAACAAACCCAAGAGCGCAGTCGTCGTTGGCGGTGGCTTCATCGGTCTCGAAATGGCCGAGGCTCTGGTCAAACGGGGCATGAAAGTCTCTGTCGTCGAGATGATGCCACATGTCATGGCGATCATGGAAGCTGAAATCGCCGGATTCATCCAGGAAGAAATGGTCTCTTATGGTGTCAACGTCCTGACCAACAAGGCCGTGTCCGACATCGGACGCAGCTCGGTCACTCTCAATGATGGCCAGAAAATCGATGCTGACATGGTCCTGCTGTCGATCGGTGTCCGTCCGACTCTCAAGCTGGCCCAGGAAGCAGGCCTAGCCATCGGTGAAGCTGGCGGACTGCTGGTGGATTCGACGCTGAAGACCAGTGACGACAACATCTTTGCAGCCGGTGACATGATCGAGCTTGAGCATCGTGTCCTGGGCAAAAAGGTCCGCATTCCGCTGGCCGGCCCTGCCAACCGTCAGGGTCGTATCGCTGCCGAAAATGCCTTGGGTGGCAACCACCCTTATAAAGGATCCACCGGCACTTCCATTGTCCGTGTGTTCGAAGCCGTAGCAGGCACCACTGGCCTTTCCCTCAAGGGCGCCCGTTCCGCAGGTCTCAATGCGGATGCGATCGTCATCCACAAAGAGCACCATGTTTCCTACTATCCGGGCGCAGAGCAGGTGACAGTCCTGGTCGTCTATGACCGTGACACCGGTGTTGTCCTGGGTGGCCAGACTGCCGGCTATGCTGGTGCTGACCGCCGGCTCGATGTCCTGGCCACTGCCGCTGCTTCCAAACTGACTGTTTCGGATCTGGCTGACATGGACTTTGCTTATTCCCCGCCGTTGGGTTCGGCCCATGACGCCATCAACATGGCAGCCTATGCAGCTGAGAACCGCATGTCCGGCTATTCGCCAGCTTTGTCCGTCTCCGAACTCGATGCCTATCTGGAAGACAAGGGTGCTCTCTGGATCGATGTCCGGGATGTGTTCGCTTACGAAAAAGCCCACGTCGAAGGCGCTGTCAACATTCCCCTTGAATTGCTTGCCTCCAGACTGGCTGAGTTGCCGGATCACAAGCTGATTGTTGTCTACGACAGCACGGGCAAGAAAGGCCACCAGGCTCTGCGCATGATCATCGGTTCCGGCCTCAAGCATGTCATCAATGTCAGTGGTGGTTTTGCCAGCCTGTCCGGCTATGTCCGCGCTCTGACTCCGGCCAATTTCCGCCTCGTTCTGCCTCCCCCAGAGCCGAAAAAGCTGGGTGAAGGCGGTCACGAGGAAAAACCCGCCGCTGCAGCTGTGGTCGAAGAGAAAAAAGTCGAATCCAATGAACCCTTGGTTGTAGACGTCCGTTCGATGGAAGAATTCGCTTATGGTGCATTCCCAGGTGCGGTCAACATTCCTCTGGATGAACTGGAAATGAGAACGGACGAACTGGGCAAGAAGGACCGCAAAATCATCCTCTACTGTGCCAGTGGTGGCCGCAGCTCCTATGCGGTCCAAATGCTTCGGGCCTATGGGTTCACCAATCTTGAAAACGGTGGCGGCCTGATGAAGATGCTGGCCCGCGCTAAAAGAGGTTAAGGGTCATTCCCTAAAACCCTTAATACCCCTGTTGAATGATTAAAAGCCTCCCGGATCCCATCAGGTTCCGGGAGGTTTTGCTTTTTGGGTGTGAGGTTTGCAGCTGGTTTACTGGTAGATCCGGCTGCAAATGGCACAACCGGTCGGTGTATGGGCAAGGCCGCCGAGGGCGGTTTCGCGCAGTTCCATGGGCATCCGTTTGCCGACCTTGTACATGGCGTCGACGACCTCGTCAAAAGGGATGATGCTGGGGATGCCAGCCAGAGCCATTTCGGCGCTGATCAGGGCATTGGCCGCGCCGAGGGCGTTTCGTTTCTGGCAGGGTGACTCCACCAGGCCGGCGATCGGATCGCAGACCAGACCCATGACATTCTTCAGGGCTGTCGCGGCGGCATCAAGCGTCTGGCGCGGTGTTCCCCCGAGGGCGGATACGATGCCAGCGGCAGCCATGGCCGCTGCAGAGCCGGTCTCAGCCTGGCAGCCGCCTTCGGCTCCGGAAACGGTGGCGTTGCGCGTGATGATCAGGCCGATCGCACCGGCAACAAAGAGCGCATCGATGATCTGGTCGTCGCTCCAGCCAAACTGTTCTGCGGTGGTCAGCAAACTGCCAGGCAGGATGCCACAGGAACCAGCTGTCGGGGCAGCCACGATCAGGCCCATCGAGGCGTTGACTTCCATGACGCCCATCGCTGCTCCGATGGCTTTGGACATCAAGGACCCACAGACGGTGGGTCCTGCGTCAAGGCGCGCTTTCAATTTTCTGGCTTCACCGCCCAGGAGACCACCCATCGAGTGCAGCTCCTCCTTGAGGGCTCGATCGACAGCCTGGCGCATGACGTCATAGTCTTTGCGCATTTCAGCCCGGATGGTGTCTTCGCTCCAGCCGGTCAGGTCCATCTCTCGTTCAATGCAGATTTGAGCGATTGACTTGCCAGTTTCAACACAGCATGCTTCCAGTTCTTGGCCATTTTTGAAATTCATTGCCTTCACCTGCTTTGCTCAACGGAGGGATACGACCAAAGCGGTCTGGATCAATTCTGGTTTCGCCTTGATCTTGTCAACAGCAGATTCAGAAATTTCCTCGTCTGCTTCAATGATGGTATAGGCAAAGTCGCCTTTTTCTTCGCGATAGATGCGCATGAAGGCGACATTGATGCCTTCGGATGCAATGCATTGCGTAATGTGGGCTGCGACACCGGGAACGTCGCGCTGTTTGACGATCAGGGTGTAGAATTCACCGGTGAATTCGACGCGCTGGCCATTGAGCTGGACGATTTTGATACTGCCGCCGCCAACGGATTCGCCGATCACTTCGGACTGTTCCCCATCTTCGGTGGTGATCAGCATCCTGACGGTATTGGGATGAAAGTCTTCTCCCAGATCGGTCGGCGAAAAGGAATAGGTGATGCCTTTTTCGTCTGCTTTTTTAAAAGCATCGACGATGCGCGGATCTTCGGTCGAATAGCCCAGGATGCCGCCCAGAAGGGCCCGGTCGGTGCCATGGCCGCGATACGTCTTGGCAAAAGATCCATGCAGGAAGAACTGGACCGACGAGATCCTGCCATGGGCAATTTTCCGGCCAACAAGAGCAATGCGTACAGCTCCTGCTGTATGCGAGCTGGATGGGCCGATCATGCGTGGCCCGATGACATCAAAGACACTTAAGTTTTTCATAGACGCTCACCTGATGTGTGTGATGACTATTCATAGGACAGATGTATATGAATAGTATACGAAATAACAAGAACTGTTTGTTTGATTATTTCAGCCGATACACCTCTTTCAATGACTGAGATCTTATTAACCTTCACTTAACACATTTTTTACATTCACGTGTTCAACACAGAGGCGGTTTAATCTGTTCGATGTAGACACCACAATCATGAAACCAATGAGGTGATTCCAGTGGCCATCGAAACTTTCAAACGCTATGAAAACAAATACCGGGTCGATCAAAGGACGTGGGAGATGCTGCAAAGCCAGCTGCTTGACCGAATGGAGCCTGATGCTTACAACCAAAATGGCAGGACCTATTC
>JAQUEY010000023.1:3488-24599 GCA_028684955.1 Eubacteriales bacterium | reverse complement strand
TTACAGGTCTGGTATCCGGATCCGCGGCCTGTATGACTGCCTGCTTCTCCAGTGCTGTCTGGATGTGTCGAGCACCTCTGGCCAGGCAGGCCTTGCCAAAGCAGATTTCATAGACTTGGGCTTTCGCCTTTTGCTCAGGACGGCCTGATGACAGGTCGTTATCCAGTCCGCGAACAACGCCGAACTGAACCAGGCGCAACGCCCAGGCCGCAGACAGATGGCTGGTTCGGGCAAATTCCAGGACGGATTGATACTGTTCGTTCGATAGGACCTTTCCTTCCAGTCTGGAAAGCTCTCTCAGGCTGGTAAAAATTTTCTTTTCCATCCAGTTCGCTCCTTTGCTCACCTTGGGCTATAATGCACTTGATTTGAGTATAGGAGATTTGGGGTTTGGAGATTGTTTATCTTGTTACCGATGCAGACCATGGCCTGAGAGCCGTGGATGTCCTGGTCGCCAAGACAGGGATGTCACGCCTGATGAGCAAACGGATCCGGCTCTACGGCGAATTGCTGAAAAACGGCAAGCCCTGGCGGATGATCGATCCAGTGGAACGCGGGGACCAGTTGGTTGCCCGGACAGCCGGCCACACCGAACAGGGCGTGCCGCTGAGACAACCGCCAGGAATCGAACTGGTTTTCCAGGATGACTGGCTGGTGATTCTGAACAAACCCGCTGGCCTGGTCGTCCATCCGACGTACCGGCATGAAACCGGGACCTTGACCGATTTGTTGTCAGACCAGCCCCTGCATCCCGTTTCACGCCTCGATCGTGATACCTCAGGCCTGGTGATGATTGCCAGGAACGGCCATGCGCATTATGTGGTCATGCAGCATCCCATGAAAAAGACGTATCTGGCTCTTGTCCACGGACGGATGCCACAGCAGCAAGGCTTGATCGACGCACCCATCAGCCGGGATCCTGACAGCATCATCAAGCGGCGAGTCGATCCAGCTGGCGCAAGCGCCAGGACTCGGTATCGTGAACTGCACTATTTCCCCACTGCTGATGTTTCGACAGTTGAGTTTGAATTGCTGACAGGCCGCACGCACCAGATCCGCGTCCATAGCCAATTCGTCGGACATCCCCTGGTTGGCGAAACTTTGTATGGCCCGGCCAGCGAAGCGGTGTCCCCTCTCGATCGCCAACTGGGTCGCCAGGCCCTCCATGCCAGGAGTCTGGGTTTCATTCATCCCCAGACCGGCGAGTCGCTTCTGGTCCATGCCCCGCTGCCACGGGATCTGCGGCTGATCCTGCATCAGTTGTCTTGAAGGTTTGGGCCGCGTCGAGTAAATGGGCAGCCAGTTGCCTGGCTTTGTCATCGCCGCTGCCCCCGGACAACAAGCGCATCAATTCCGTCGTCCGCTCCTCCTTGCCGAGTGCCTGCAAGGTCGTGACGGTGTGGTCTTCACCGAACTTCTTGCTGATCAGGACATGCTGGTCCGCCATGGCAGCAATCTGGGCCATGTGCGTGATGCAGAAAACCTGGTGATGGCGTGAGATCTGGTGCAGTTTCTCAGCAACCCTGGTGGCTGTCACCCCGCTGATCCCTGTGTCGATTTCATCGAAAATCAGCACAGGTGTTTCATCAGCCTGGGCCAGAATCGTCTTGATGGCCAAAAGGACCCGGGATGCTTCCCCACCTGAGGCGATCCGGGCCAGAGGTTTCAACGGCTCACCCGGGTTGGCGGAAATCAGGAAAGAGACCTTGTCCAGACCATGGCGAGGGATGATGCCATCCTGCCAATCACTGAAATCAACCTGGACGGCAAAACGCACGCCCTTCATGCCCAAGTCCTGGAGCTGGCGGGCAATCTGCTCTTCCATGGTCCGGGCATGACGGGTGCGGATGTCATGTATCGTTGCTGCCTGATTTTTTAATTTCTCGACGCTTTTTTCCTTTTGTTGCTGCAACCGGGCAAAATTGGCTTCGCTGTCAGCCAGTCGTTCCTGGCGCTGCCGGGCGGATTCAAGAAAGTGCAGGACGCCGGCCAGATCACCGCCGTATTTCTTTTTCAGCCGGTAAAACAAATCCAGGCGATCATCGATCCGCTGCAATTCCAAAGGATCTTGTTCATCCTCATCAACCAAGTCCTGCAACTGCTCGCTGGCCTCTTGCAAAGTTTCTGAGGCTTCCAGCAACGCATCCCTGATGTTGGCTGCCTGTTTACTGGAACGAGCAGCTGGTTCAAGACCATGCTGCAAACGGGCCAGACGGCTGATCAGGGATTGGTCTTCCAGGCCATGGAGTTCCATGAGCGCCTGGGAGGCTGCCTGCAGGATTTTCTCCCGGTTTGCCAGCAGTTTGTGGCGCTCGATCAGGGTTGATTCTTCATCAGGTTTGATCTGGGCGGATTCGATCTCATGGATCTGGTAAGCCAGCAAATCCAGTTCACGGGCCCGTTGCGCCGGATCCTGGCCTAATTCCTGCATCTGGTCCTTGATTTCCTGGATCTTGACGGCGGTGGCCTGGTACTGGTTCATGGGACCAGTCAGTTCCTGGCCGGCAAACCGGTCGAGCAGGCGGCGGTGGTTCTGAAGGTCGAATATGCCCTGCTGGTCGTTCTGGCCATGGATATCGATCAAATGGGAAAACAGCTGGCGCAGGCTGCCCAAAGGAACCAGGCGGCCGTTGACCCGACAGGATGATTTGCCGGCGGCACTGATCTCTCGGGACAAGATCAGCTCAGATTCTTCTTCATCCAACAGCCCCAGAGACGCTATCAGGTCCTCTGGCAGTCGGTCCAGCATCGCGTCGAAAACAGCTTCGACACGCAATCGGGAAGCCATGCGCCGGACGTAGTCCTTGCCAATTCGTTCGCCAGACAAGGCACTGATTGCATCGATCAGGATCGATTTCCCGGCGCCTGTTTCTCCAGAGATGACAAACAAGCCCGGTCCTGGTGTGAGGACCGCCTGGTCAATCAGGGCAAAATCGCGGATTTCAACACGATTGAGCATGGCTTTTGTCTCCTACCCTTCTGTCGGCTGAGCTGAACCAAACCCAGGTGCGATCAGGCGTGAGAGGACTTCAGCCATCTGCTCGGCTTGTTCGGCGGAACGCGTCGCGATGAAAACAGTATCATCCCCAGCCAATGTTCCAACCAAGTCTGACAGACGCATGGAATCAAGGGCCGATGCACAGGCCTGGGCCATGCCTGGCATGGTCTTGATCACGATCAGGTTCATGGCCAAATCCACGGACAGGACTGATTCGGCATAGATTTTCATCAGGCGGCCCGAGATCGATTCACCGGTCCGTTGCATGGAGACATATTTCTGGGTGCCAGTTCCGGTCATGACCTTGACGATGCCCAGCTCCTTGATGTCGCGAGACACGGTGGCCTGGGTGACATCCATGCCACTCGAGCGCATGGCCAGGACCAGTTCTTCCTGAGTGGCCAGATCCCTGTCGCGGATCAGCTGCAATAGGCGGGCCTGGCGTTCGATCTTGTCTGTTCTCATCTCGTCTTCCCCCGCAAATGGATCTTGCCAGGCAAGTCGGCAAAAAAGTGGTCCGGACTGAGACGGATCAATTGCAATGCCCGCTCTGCCTTGCGCACCACCACGCGATCCCCGCTGTTGAGGGCAATTTCCCGGCGACCATCAATGGCCAGCAGTGCCTGGTAAGGATAGTCGACAATTTCGATCAACACCTCGCTGATAGAAGACGTCAGATAGCTCCGGTTATGCAAGGTATGCGGGCAGACAGGGGTGATGATCATCAGCTCAAGGCGCGGATGAACGATCGGTCCACCGGCAGACAGGGAATACGCAGTCGAACCAGTGGGTGTCGACAAAATCATGCCATCCCCAGGGATGCGCTCCAGGAAAACGCCATCGATGGTCAAGTCCAACGTCAGGATGCGGGATTTGCCTCCCCTAGAGATCACGGCGTCATTCATGGACAGGCCTGATTCGACCAGATTACCCTGGGCATCCTGGACACTGACCGACAACATCATCCGGCGGTCGATGTAGGAATCTCCTGCCAGCAGGCGTTCGACTGCATCCTCGAGGTTTTCGGGGCGGATTTCCTGAAGGAACCCGACACTGCCAAGATTAACCCCGATGATCGGAATATTCTGGCAGCCTGGCAAATGGACCGCACTGAGAAACGTACCGTCTCCACCCAGAACCATGATGAGGTCACTGGTTTCGTAACTGGCAACATCGACACCCTGGATATCGGAAAACCGCTGGCCCAGACACTGTTCATCCACAACGGGGGTACCGCCATGGCGGACAATCATGCGCGAAAGATCGCGCGAGAGCAGACAGTCCTTGTCTTTATCTTGATTGGTGTAGATTCCGATGCGCATGATGCCTCCCATAGCTTGTCGTTGTTTGTGTTTGTTTCATCATAGCGCATGTGGGAAAAAAGTTCACCGCAAATCGTCCGTCAAAAAACGCCAGAAAGCGACAAGATGAACCTGAAATGCAGAATGTTCAGACTCGGACGGTGCGGTTGCACAGTCGCCTGGCCTGTCTGGCCAGACTGTGTGCATCCAGTCCCTGGTCAGACAGCAGCTGGCTGCGCTTACCATGATGCAAGGGCTCATCGCGAATCGCCACCAAGTGAAACTGGCAGTCTGGAACAGACTTCATGATCTCAGGCAGGATCATCTGGCCTAAGGACCCCGCAGAAACAGTCTCTTCTGCAAAGAGCAAGGTATGCGTCTTCTGGAGCGATGAGATCAAGGCGGTGTAATCAAAGGGCTTGGCTGTCTGGATGGACAGGACGTCACATTCATAGCCCTCTTCACTGAGGATCCGGGCCGCTTCCAGGGCCTCAGGCAGCAATGTTCCGACTACCGCCATCGTGCAGTCGGCCCCCCTTCTTACGGTCTGGATGATGAAACTGGCCGGGTCAAAGGAGCCCGGGATCGTCACTGCAGCACCTCTCGGATACCGGACAGCTGTCGGATGGTCGTTTTTCAGCGCCTTGTCCAGCGCCTTTTCCAGCGCCCGGCCGTCTGCCGGACAAAGGATCTCAATCCCAGGCAAAGTTAAAAGCAGGTTCAAATCATAAATGCCTTGGTGAGTCTCGCCATCTTCACCCACTATGCCTGCCCGGTCAATCGCCAGGACGACAGGCAAGTTTTGCAGGCAAATGTCATGCAGCACCTGGTCATAAGCCCGCTGCAGGAAAGTCGAATACAAGGCCAGCACGGGCCTGGCACCACCGGCAGCCAGGCCTGCAGCCAAAGTGGCTGCGTGTTGTTCAGCGATACCAACATCAAAAAAGCGATGCGGCAAAGCGTCGGAAAAAGGCTTCAAGCCTGTGCCGCTGGCCATCGCGGCTGAAATCGCACAGATCTGCGGGTTGTCCTGCGCCCTGGCCAGCAACGTCTGGCCGAAAATATCGGAATAAGTCAGGCACTCCGGCTGGCCTACCGGGCAGACCCCCAACTCAACCTCAAATGGGGCTACCCCGTGGTAGATATCCGGAGCACTCTCAGCAAACGTGTAGCCACGGCCTTTCTGTGTGATGACATGGAGAACGACTGGTCCGTCCACTTCCTCAATATTGGCCAAATGGCGCTGCAAGGTTTTCAGATCATGACCATCGATCGGTCCATAGTAGCGGAATCCCAGCTGCTCGAAAAAAACACCGGACCGCCGGAGGACCATGCGGTCCATCTTCTTGATCTGCTGGAGAAATTGCAACAGCTTATCTCCAAACAAAGGAATCTTGCTGATCATCGTTTCCAGGGCCGTTTTCAAATGGATGTAGCGCCGAGAGATGCGCAGATTTTCCAGATGATGGGCCAGACCACCGACATTTTTGCCGATCGACATCTGGTTGTCGTTGATGATCACCACCAGGCGGGCTTTGGACATGCCAGCATCATTGAGGGCTTCAAAAGCCATGCCACCTGTCAAGGCGCCATCGCCGATCAGTGCAATCACCCGACCTGTCTCATGATTGTTTTCCATTGCCCGGACCATGCCAAGCGCGGCTGAAATGGATGTGCTGCTGTGGCCAGTATCAAAAAAATCATAGGGACTTTCTGATCGCTTGGGGAACCCAGACAAGCCGGATTTCTGGCGCAAACTGGAGAACTGGCCAGATCTTCCGGTCAGGAGCTTCCAGGCATAGCTCTGGTGGCCGACGTCGAAAACAATCCGGTCTCTACGAAAATCGTAGACAGCAAGCAACGCAATCGTCAGTTCTATCACACCAAGATTTGACGCCAAGTGCCCCCCTGTCGTCGAAACCTGTTCAATGATCCGTTCGCGCAATTCACTGGCCAGAGCTTGTTGCTCTCCCAGTGATAGCCGCTTGATCTCTTCAGGTGTATGTAAGTGATCGAGTATCATTCCCATGTCAGTGGTCCCGTAGCAACAAGTAATCCGCCAGATCCTCAAGGAAAGTCGTGTCGTAGCCAAGGCCGGCTACAGCCCCGAGTGCTTCCTTGGCCTGACGGGTTGCTTCCTTGAGGTAAGCCTGGGCGGTGTCCAGTCCAAAGAGAGTGACGTAGGTCGATTTCTGGTCTCTTTGATCTTTCCCGGTCGACTTGCCCAGCCTGCTTTCGGAAGCCGTGACATCGAGGATGTCGTCCTGGATCTGGAAAGCCAAACCCAAGTTTGCAGCAAAGCTCTGGAAAAGGCTAGTCACAGGAACAGATGCGTCCGCCAAAGCACAGGCAGCCAAGACCGGAGCCAGGATCAGCTGGCCGGTCTTCAGTTGATGGAGCCGCTCTAGCTTTTCAGGGGGAATCAACTGGCCTTCGGCCTCCAGATCCAAGGTCTGGCCAGCGATCATGCCGGATGAACCGGCAGCACGGGCGATGATCCGGGCCGCCTCTATTTTGTTCTGGCATCCGGTTGTCATGTCATCCAGCATGACTTCAAAGGCGCGATTCAGCAGGGCATCCCCTGCAAGCACAGCCAGTGCTTCGCCGAATTGCTTGTGACAGGTAGGTCGGCCGCGGCGCAAATCATCATCATCCATGCACGGCAAATCATCATGGACCAGAGAATAGGTATGGATCATCTCCAGGGCGGCTGCATAGGGCAGCGCCAGCTCAGGGTCACTCCCGAGACAAGCCACGGTGGCCAGGACAAGCACCGGTCGGATGCGTTTGCCGCCAGAAAGCAAGCTATACCGGGCAGCCGTTGTCACGTTCCCGCCCCATGATCGTGCCTGTTCTGGAAAGGCTTGCTCCAGATAAGGCTCAAACAGGTCCAGGTAGTGCTGGTAGTGTTGGCTAAACATCCAGATCACCAAACGGTTTTTCCTGGATGGTGGCATCGTTGCTGACCAAGAGCTGACTGATCTGGTGTTCAATGGCTGCCAGTTTGCTGGCACAGATCTTGGCCAGACCCATGCCTTCCTGGAACAAGGCCACCGACTCGTCCAGTGTCGTTTCACCACTTTCCAGGCGGCTGACAATCAACTCAAGCTGGCGGAATGCTTGTTCATAGCTTTGTTCCGGCGTGGCGCCAGCAGCAGGATTTGTAGTTTCCATCATGATGAAAAACTCCTTTCACGGATCTGGTTGACCGTGCATTCGAGACGACCGTCACTGAGCCAGACATCAACCGGATCTCCGGGCTGGACCAGTGCGGTTGAAACCAGGCTTTTCCCTTGGGCGTCCCGGGCGACCGCATAGCCACGCGCCAGGACTTTTAAAGGACTTAAAGCATCCAGTTTGCCAGATAAAACGGCGAAATTACGTTCAGACCGGTCCAGCTGAGCCTGCGTGGCTGAACGCAGGTGATTGACCAGGGCTTCTAGTTCGCGCTGCTCCAATTCGATCCGCTTCAGAGGCGCGGCCAGAACTGGCCGGCTCAGGAGCGCATCCAGACGTTGGCTCTCCAGCTGGCTTTTGCGGCTCAGGGCATGATGCAAGCGGTTTTCCAGGCGCTTGATCTTGTCTTCTTCATCGCTTTTGACCGGCATGGCCAGTTCAGCTGCAGCCGAAGGAGTCGGGGCGCGCAAATCAGCCACAAAATCACAAATGGTAAAGTCTGTCTCGTGGCCGACTGCCGATATGACTGGGATTTTTGAGCGGTAGACACTTCTGGCCACCACTTCTTCATTGAACGCCCAGAGATCTTCGAGCGACCCGCCGCCCCGTCCGACAATCAGGACATCGACACTCCCAAGCTGGTTGAAACGGTCGATGGCAGCGGCGATGCTGGCTGCCGCTCCCTCCCCCTGGACTTGGACTGGAATCAATTGGAGACGGAAATTGGGAAAACGCCTGCTGAGCACCTGGATGATATCCCGGATCACAGCACCGGATGGTGAAGTCACCACTCCGATGGCTTTGGGCAGGCGCGGAATCGCCTTCTTGTGGGCTGGATCAAACAATCCCTCCTCATCCAGGCGCTTTTTCAGTTGTTCGAATGCAAGGTATAAATCACCGATGCCATCGGCGTTCATGGCAGAAACATAGAGCTGGAATTTGCCATCCCGGTCATAGAGAGAGGCCTTCGCCGTAACCACAACTGCCGTGCCATCGACAGGCTTGAAACGCAGCCGCGTGGCCTGGCCTTTGAACATGACACAGCTGACCTGGGCATTGGCATCTTTGAGTGTGAAATACAAATGACCAGAAGCGTAGACTTTGAGGCCGGAGATCTCGCCTTTGACCTGGATCGAATTGAGATGCTCATTCTTCTCCAGGTACAAAGCGACGTAGCGATTCAGTTCTGTGACACTAACGGGCTGGCTCATCGCCAGTCTCAACTTTCATCTGGCTGATTTTACCCAGCACTGCATTGATGTAATTCTTGGATTCCTCGCTCGAGTATTTCTTGGCCAGATGAACGGCTTCTGAAATGGCGACATTGGCTGGTATGTCGGGACGGAAAGCCATTTCGTAAACCGCAATCCGCAGGATGGTCAGGTCGATCCTGGGCAACCGGTCAATGGTCCAGCGCTTCAGCAGCGGGGCAATTTTCTCGTCCAGGACGGGCTTCTGGTTTGAAACCCCCTCTACCAGGGCAAGCAGGTATTCCTGGTCATTTTCCCCGACCTCTCGCTCCGTCAGGAAATCTGCCAGCTGGCGTGTTGCATCGCCCTTCTGGATCTCCAGCTGGTACAGGAACATGAACGCTTTTTCGCGTGATTCGCGACGACTCATGGTAAAACGATCCTTCTACCGGAATTTTCCCGGTGGTAAAATTTTATCCAGCAAATTCCGGAAGTCTTCAGGATTGGAAAACAGCCGGCTGCCCAGATAATAGCCGCCAAGCGTCAGCCCCAGGATAAACAACGTTTTCCAGAAGCCGAAAATGACCAGCGACAGGGCCAGGGAAAGACCAAAACCGGCGCCCACAAGTGCCGGATTTTTGTCCTTCAGGATCGAATGCAGGTTCTGCCAGACACTTCTCATGTCTGGTCAGCGCTCCACTCGGGCGGCGACAGGCTCGACACGGGACACTTTGACCAGGACCTGGCCGACCGAGATCCCGGTGTAACGTTCGATGTCTTTCTTGATCCGTTCCTGGACTTTGACCATCATGACGGGCACTTCGACATCCGAATACAAGACTGCGGTCAAATGGATGATGATCTTGTCACCCTTGAATGGGGCAACCCGCGCCTTGGCTGTCTTGATCCCGCACTGGGCTGTCTTGGCGGAATTGAGCGCGATGCTCTCGATAGCATCAACGCCGATGTCGATTTCCCCGATTTCATTGGACCGGACTCGTGTCCGCCGCAATCGGCCGCTCATGATCGCATAGACAAGAGAGGTCAGGGAGACGACAATGACCAGAATAGCCAGTAAAAGGCCGGCCAGACGCGAAGAAGTCTGTTCGGTCAGGCGGGTCAGGACCAGGATCATGGCACTCAAGACATCCGAACTCAAGAGCATCATCAGAAAAATGAACGTAAAGACGGTCAGAATGAAAGAAAATAGGATCAGGGCCGTGCGGACCAGTGGATTCATTTGCGGTTTTCCTCCCTCGTGATCACACCCTTGACATGGACATGGACGGCATCAACGATCAGGCCCGTGTATTTTTCAACATCTGCCTTGACCCGCTCCTGGATCGACCAGGCCACTTCTGGCAGGATCGAACCAAAGAAGATCACGGGGTAGACAGTAATGGTGACCAATTCATCGTGGTCAGGCTGGAAAACAACTGAAACGCCACGACCTTCGTGTTCAATCCCGATCGACTCTTTCAAAGCGACCAGGCCGCCTGGTTCCAGGTCGGCTACACCGGCAGTCTGGAGAGCTGCCTGGGCAGCGTACTGGGCCACGAAGCCTTTCGACATCGTGCGTTCACCGCGGATCGCCTGGGCCCTGCCTGACTCTGGCATCGATCGTCAGACTTTGACGCGTTCCATGTATTCGCCCGTGCGCGTATCAATACGGACGACGTCACCTTGGTTGACAAACAGGGGCACTTTGATGGTTGCGCCAGTTTCAACGGTGGCACTCTTGGTGGCATTCTGTGCTGTATCGCCCTTGACACCAGGATCGCAGTCGGTGATTTCCAGTTCGACGAAAATCGGAGGTTCGATGCCGAACACCTCACCCTTGTAGGAAACGACTTTGCAAACCATGTTCTCCTTGAGGAATTTCAGGGCGTCGCCAATGGCCTGGCCGGAAAAAGGCACCTGGTCATATGTGTCGACATCCATGAAATAATACAAATCCCCATCATTATAAAGATAGTTCATGTCCCGGCGTTCCAGCTGGGCCTGTTCGAATTTGTCGGAAGGGTTGAAACTGCGTTCAACCACGCCGCCAGTCTTGACGTTGCGATATTTGGTCCGGACAAAGGCGGCACCTTTGCCTGGCTTGACATGCTGGAATTCGATGACCTGGTAAACCTGGCTATCCATTTCGAATGTCACACCGTTGCGAAAATCACCTGCACTGATCATAGAAACCTCCCGACCGGTTCTTTTGTAGTTAAAATCCAGCCTCGTTCAAAAAATTCTACATTATTCTAGTTGATAGGACACAGACTTGGCAAGCGTTTTGTTCTCACTGCCGTGGCCACAGGGTTTCATCCTTGGCATAACGGCGCAGAAAAGGTGCTTCGAACCAGCGTTTGAATGCCACGTTCCAGACTTCACGCGAATCAAGCGGCTGGACCAGGATGGCCAGGACTTTAGCCCGTCGGGCAGCCAGGATGTCTGTGAACAGCTGGTCACCGATCATAGCAGTTGCACTCGGGTCAAAACCTGCTTGCCGGCAGGCCCGGAGCAGGCCAGAAGCGGAGGGTTTGTTGGCCATGCCGATGCAGTCGATGCCCAGGCCAGAGGCAAACGTGCGGGCTCGTGAGGGCTTGGCATTCGAAACAATAAAAGGCACCAGCCCGGCATTTTGAATGGACTCGACAGCTCTTCTTGCATAGGCATCTGGCTGGTGCGAGCCATGGCGGACCAGGGTGTTGTCAATATCCAGGAGCACCAGGCAGATTCCCTGGGCCCGGAGCGACCGGAAATCAATCTGTTCAACAGATGAGTAAATCCGGTCCGGTTTCAATTTTTCTACCAGTGACTGCAGCAATGGGACCCCCTTATGGTGGTTACAGCGACCTGACACCTTCAGTATCGGCTAACTGCAGCATCAGATCAAGTCTTTGCAGGAAATCAAAGGCTGTTCCACATCTAACAAGTCTTTGCTTGAAATCAAAGCCCCCCTTACATATAATTGGTTTGATTAATGAAGGAGTTGTGATACATGAAAGTCTGCAAGTTTGGTGGTACTTCCCTCGCAAATGCCGAACAGATCCGCAAGGTCTGTGACATCGTCCTCAGTGACCCTGAACGCCGGATCATGATTGTATCCGCACCGGGCAAGCGCACCCGGGAAGACATCAAAGTGACAGATCTTCTGATCGCACTGGCCAATGCCAGGATCAGTGGTTATGACGGCGAGAGCGAACTCTCATCCGTCGTCCGTCGTTTTGCCGACATTGCCGAGGAACTTGAGCTCGGATCTGATATTATTGCGACGATTGAGCAAGACCTCCGGATCCGCATTGCAGCCGATCCTGCCAATTCATTGAAGTTCATGGACTCGCTCAAAGCCGCAGGCGAGGACAATTGTGCCCGCCTGGTCGCAGATTACCTCCAGAGCATTGGCAAAAAGGCCCAGTATTTCGACCCCCGGACTGCCGGCATGCTCCTGAGCGATGAGTTTGGTAACGCCCAGGTGCTCGATGAATCCTATGCCCGGCTCGCACAGCTCAGGGACTATCAAGGCATCGCCGTTTTCCCGGGCTTTTTCGGCTACACCCGTTCGGGTGAAGTCGCCACCTTTTCCCGGGGCGGATCAGATATCACAGGGTCTATCCTGGCAGCTGCAGTCGAAGCGAAAGTCTACGAAAACTGGACCGATGTCGACTCTGTCTATGCTGTCAATCCCAATCTGGTCAACAATCCCCATGCGATCTCGGAAATCACCTATGACGAGATGCGGGAACTAGCCTACGCCGGATTCACGGTCCTGCATGAAGAAGCCCTGACCCCGGCCTATCGCAAAGCCATCCCGGTCAATATCCGCAACACCAACAACCCCTCCGCCCGTGGCACCATGATCGTAAAAAGCCGGGTCAATTTCGACAGCATCGTCACGGGAATCGCCGGTGCCAAGGGCTTTTGCACCCTCAACATGTCCAAGTACCTCATGAACCGCGAAGTAGGCTTTGCCCTGCGGGTCCTCAAGATTCTGGCCGACGCTTACATCCCTTTCGAACACATGCCTTCCGGCATTGACTCCCTGTCCATTGTCATGCGCCAGGATGTGTTCACCCCGGAGAAAGAAAAACAAGTTGTCCGGCGCCTGGTCGATGAAATTGGCATCGAGAAGATCTCGGTGGACCGCAACCTGGCCATTGTCATGATTGTTGGCGAAGCCATGGCCCATACTGTCGGTGTCACCGCCCGGGCCGCCAATGCGCTCTCCAAGGCCGGTGTCAACCTCGAAATCATCAACCAGGGTGCTTCTGAAATCAGCGTCATGTTCGGTGTCCGCGAAGAGTACTGCAATTATGCGGTCAAGGAATTGTACAAGGAATTCTTCAACCGTTAAAAAGAGAACGGGCTTCCTGGTCGAGGATCAGGCTGGCATCAAAAAATCGCTCCAGGCGATACAGTCCAGGATGAGTCAGGCTAAACCCGCTCACCTGGACTTTGTCTGTGTAGACAGTCTCCTCCGTCCGGACGATATAGGGTGTGGCTCCCAGGCCACTGAAAACCCGGATTCCCTGGTCCTCCAGGAACTGGCGCCGGGGATCATCCGCCTGCAGGACCGCCCCATTGGGAAAAGACAAAGCTGTGACCGGGCCCGTCAGGGGCTCGATCTGAGTCATCCATTTGGTCCAGTCGGACTGGACCTGCTCCAGACTGGCGTTCTGAAGGTTGATCATGCCGTAAGTGGATGTGCCAATCTGCCAGCCGGTCCTTTGCAGCTGGAGGATGATCGCCATGATCTGCTGGCGATTGGCCTCGTAGTCGGCAGGTCCAAGGTCCAGCTCCGGATAGCCCAGAGCTGCCAAGGCCTGGTTTTTGTCGTCGAGCTGGTCCGGATCGGTCACCAGACCGAAAATCCCTTCGTAGCCGGATAGCGTGACCAAGCCTTTAGCCCCATCAAAAGAAAAATCCGGATGTTCCTCGACGAACAGATCCAGGATGCCGATGGCCTCAGCATCGCGCCGGACGATCCAGTTGCCATCCGCCCCCGGCCATGTGCCACAGACCTGGCCCGATTCATCCAGCTGCAAATCCCAGCAATTGCCGGTCTCCCGGCGGGTTGCGAAATAGTTCAGCCCTTCCAGGACCAGCACCAGCGGCTTTTTGCCTTCCGGCAGATCGAGCGCAAACCGCTCCCCTGCCCCAGTCATCAGTCGGGTCTGGTCAACCAGGATGTAGTCATTGGCGTAGAGCGCTGCAAGAAGGCGTTCAAACTCGACGGTGGTCAACATCGTGTCAAATGCCGCTGCGGCATAAGGGTCCTGGTCAAAGGCCCTGGCTGGATCGACAATCAATGGCTTGACCACCAGGTGTTCGATGGCCCCTCGGAAAGTCACCAGTTTTCTGGGCAGTTTCTGTGTGCAGGTGTCCAGGGCAGCCTGGACCGCACGATCGCCCGGAAATACCAGATGCAAAGCCTCCAGTTGACCATGCGCCGTGACGACACGATTCTGGCCCAGGACGTCCAGGGCAGCATCCAGCAAAGGCTGATACATGGCCGATTTGCAGGCATCCAGATTCTGGCGGGCAAAATCCTGGACGAAGGTTCCTGTTTGGGCTGTCTGGGCCAAGGCATCCCAGGCTGCATACGCCTCATACCAGTGCTGTTCCTGTTGCAGTTGGTCAGCAGCTTTAAAAGCAGGCTGCAGCTCAGGCCAGGATGGATGTTCGTCATTCAGAGGCTCTACACCGTCCCTGAGGTTCTGCAGGGTGGATAGCTGGGTGATCGTCAGGGACACCGTCCGGAAATCTGTCTCTCCCATCAGATAGGATCGGCTCAGGTCCCGGACAAATCGGGACAGGCGCAAGCTGGACAATTCCCCCAACCCTTGGATGAATGCCTGGTCAGAATCAGTCAGATCCTGGCCAAGCAGCAGCTTGTTTTCAAGGGTCACCAGTCTGTCCGACAGCAAAGATTCCAATTCAGACAACGTTTTCTGGTAAGGATTCTCAACCGCTCCAGACTGAGCAGGTTGCACCGCTTTGGCCTGGACATCGCGGTAAATCTCGAGCGCTCTATCATATGATTGATCCATAAGAGCGGACTCAAATTCGGATTGCGCTCTTTCAGCGGTCTTCTGGTTGCGGGCAATCAAGAACAAGATGATGCTGGCCAAGACCAGGACCAGAGCCAGGCTCGTCAAGAGCAAGGACCGGAGGCGGGATTTAGGTTCCTTTTTCGGACGGACGTAGAGATGATTGGTCATGGTCACACGCCATCCAGGCCTACTTGCCGGTTCTCCAGCGTGCTTTCCTTCAGATACGTGCCGACAGCAGGCAACGTCTTGGCCCGGTAATAGTTCGGCTCAATGATGGCAGTTTCAGATAATCTTTTTAGACTGGTCATGGTGCTTCCTTTTTTGGACAGCAAGACTTGCACCCCCTGGGTCGTCCGGGTCGTTTTGACCGGAACCAGTTCACTGTTAAAAACGAGCACTTTGCGAATGCTGCTGACAGCCACGAAATCTTCCGGGTCTGTCAGGAAGCAGATGGCAGCCAATGGGGATGCGGTGGAAAAAGCATTGACCAGTTTCTTGCGGTTGGTTTTTGTTTCATAAGACTGGCAAGGCAGGCGCACCAATTTGCCATTGGCAAAGCCAATCAGGAACTGGCCGGAGTAATCTTCGGTCAGATGAATGAACACAACGCGTTCACCTTCATCAAGGCTGAGCAAATTGGGTGTGAATTCACCAAAATCCGATGGTTTGTGATCTTTGATTTCGAAGACTTTCAATTTGTAGACATTGCCCTGGTTGGTGAACAGGAGCACATCCATCTTGTTCTTGCCTTCGATTTCCTGGATGATCTGGTCATCTTCTTTCGTCTTGAGATCGCCCGCACTGCGCAGGGAGGTCAAGGGGATTTTCTTGATATAACCATGGTCAGTCAGGAAAATCCTGAGTTTGAAGTCCTCGATCAATTCATGGTCGGCGATGCGTTCGACATCATCCGTATGGACCAAGGTCGTCCGGCGCTCGCGGCCATGCTTTTTCGCCACCGTCTTGAGCTGCTCGATGATTTTTCGATCGATTTTCTCCTGGTCACCGAGGAGATCCTCCAGGTCGGAGATTTCCTGGACCAGCGCCTTGATGTCGGCGATCCGTTGCAACAGGTACTGGCGGTTCAGCTGGCGCAGGCGGATTTCTGCAACATACTCGGCCTGGATGGCATCGATGGCAAAGCCTTGCATCAAATTCGGAATGACGTCGCTCTCAAGTTCGGTTTCCCGGATGATCCTGATTGCCTTGTCAATATCCAGCAGGATCAGTTCCAAGCCTTGGAGCAAGTGGAGCCGGTCTTGCTTTTTACCCAGGTCAAAGGCAATCTCCCGTCTCAGGCAAGACCTGCGCCAGGCATGCCATTCCCCCAGGATTGAACGAATGCCCATCACCCGGGGGGTGCCATTGACCAGGATGTTGAAGTTGCAGGCAAACGAGCTTTCCAGCGAGGTCAGGCGGTACAATTTCTGCATCAGGGACTGCGGGTCGGCAGAACGTTTGTAATCAATGGTGAGTTTGAGGCCATCGAGATCGGTTTCATCCCGGACATCATTGATGTCCTTGATTTTCCCTGACTTGACCAGGTCCGAGATGTCGTCAATGATCGCCTCGACTGTCGTCGTGTAGGGAATCTGCAGGATTTCGATGTAGCCATTTTTCTTGTCGATCTGGTAGGTGGCACGCAGCTTGAAACTGCCACGTCCAGTCTGGTAGATCTGGCGGATCTCCTGCGGGTGGTAGATCAGTTCCGCGCCGGTCGTGAAATCCGGTGCTGGCAGATGTTCTTCAATGTCACACCCCGGGTCACGGATGTAGGCAATTGTGGCAGCACAGACCTCGGCCAGATTGAAAGAACAAATATTGCTGGCCATGCCGACGGCAATCCCCTGGTTGCTGTTGACCAGGATGGTCGGAAATGAGGCTGGTAACAGGACCGGCTCTTTCATCGTGCCGTCGTAGTTGTCAACCAGATCGACACTGTCTTTGTCCAAACCAGAAAAAACATCCTGGCAAATCGGGTCGAGACGCACTTCGGTGTAACGCGCGGCTGCATAATGCATGTCGCGCGAATAGACGCGTCCGAAATTGCCCTTGGAATCAATGTAGGGATGCAGCAAAGCTTCATTGCCGCGCGTCAGGCGCACCATGGTTTCGTAAATGGCCTGGTCGCCATGCGGATTGAGCTTCATGGTCTGGCCGACGACATTGGCAGATTTGGTCCGGTTACCTGTCAAAAGTCCCATCTTGTACATGGTATAGAGCAATTTTCGGTGCGAGGGCTTGAAACCGTCAATTTCCGGGATGGCCCGGGAGACAATGACACTCATGGCATAAGGCATGTAGTTGTTTTCAAGGGTCGCTGTGATTGACTCCTGGTGGATAGGGGCTGACTGGGTCATGAAGAGCTCCTCTAAACTCGACGTCGGTTACCCGACGTCGATCTGGTCAACACCAGCACCACGTCGGTTACCCGACGTCGAGCTGGTCTAGATATTTGTGGCCATTTTGCTCGATGAAGGATTTGCGGCCGGCGAGGTTGTCACCCAGGAGCAAGTCGAAGGTCTCGAGCATGTCTTCGGCCTTGTCGGGCATGACTTGGATCAGGCGGCGTGTTTCCGGATTCATGGTGGTCAGCCACATCATCTCCGGTTCATTTTCGCCCAGGCCTTTCGAACGCTGGATGGTGCAGCGGTCTGCACCCAGCTTGGCCAGCAGATCACTTTTTTCGCGCTCTGTGTAGGCAAAAAAGGTCTTTTCTTCCCGTTTGACTCGCTGGGTGATTTCAAAGAGTGGGGACTCGGCTATGAAGATTTTTTCTTTGTCCAGCAATGTGGGGGTCAGGCGGTACAGCATGGCGAGGATCAGGGTCCGGATCTGGAAGCCATCGACATCGGCGTCGGTGCAGATGATGACTTTGTTCCAGCGCAGCCCATTCAGGTCAAAGGATGAAAGGTCCTTGTTATGGCGGGAATGGATTTCGACCCCGCATCCGAGGACCTTGATCAGGTCGACGATGATTTCATTCTTGAAAATCGCTTCATAATCGGCCTTGAGGCAGTTGAGGATTTTGCCGCGTACCGGGATGATGGCCTGGAAATCCGCATCCCGGCCCATTTTGCAGGACCCCAGAGCGGAGTCACCTTCGACAATATACAGTTCCCGGCGGCCCGTGTCCCTGGTGCGGCAATCGACAAATTTCTTGACCCGGTTGGTCAGGTCAACAGAGCCCATCAATTTCTTCTTGATGTTCAGACGCTGCTTTTCGGCACTTTCCCGGCTGCGCTTATTGACCAGGACTTGTTCCAGGACCCTGTCTGCCTCAGACTTGTTTTCAATGAACCAGATTTCCAGGCGGCTGCGCAGCAGGTCGGTCAAAAACTCCTGGATGTATTTGTTGTTGATCGCCTTCTTGGTCTGGTTTTCATAGCTGGTCTGGGTGGAAAATGAGTTCGTGACCAGGATCAGAGAGTCCTCGATGTCAGCAAACGTGATCTTGGCTTCGTTATTTTTGTATTTGTCCTGCAATTTGGCCTGGCGATCAAACTCATTGACCAGAGCATTGCGCACGGCCTTGTCCGGAGAACCGCCGTATTCCAGCCAGCTCGAGTTGTGGTAATACTCGATCAGATTGACTTCGTTGTTAAAACACAGGGCAACCGCAGCCTTGACTTTGTACTCCGGCTTGTCCGCCCGGTCGCGGCCCTTGCCGCTGCCTTCAAAAAACAGCGGGCTGGAGATGCCTTTCTCCTGGTCTAGCTCCCGGACAAAACCCAGGATGCCTTCCGGGTAGAAAAACTCCTCTGTCGTGCCGGATGGCTCGTCATGGAGACGGAAGGTCACGCCGGCATTGACAATGGCCTGGCGTTTCAGCGTCTGCTGGAAATAGTCGAGCGGGATCATGATATCGGTGAAAACATCCCGGTCCGCTTTCCATTTCTGGATCGTTCCTGTCTGTTTCTGCCGGACGGGTGTTTTTGTCAAACCACCGACATTGTTGCCCTTTTCAAAATGCAGGTCGTAGCGAAAGCCGTCCCGCACCACGGAAACATCGAAATACTCGGAAGCATACTGGGTTGCACAGGCACCGAGGCCGTTGAGCCCCAGGCTGAATTCATAATGGTCGCCGCTGATGTTGTTGTACTTGCCACCTGCATACAGTTCGCAGTAGACCAGCTCCCAGTTGTAGCGATTTTCTTTTTCGTTGAAATCCAGCGGGATACCGCGGCCAAGGTCTTTGACTTCCAGGGATCCATCCCGGTAGCGTTTGACCTCGATCAGGTTGCCATGCCCTTCCCGGGCTTCATCGATGGAATTGGACAAGATTTCAAAAAAGGAATGTTTGCAGCCTTCCAGGTCGTCAGATCCAAAAATGACGCCCGGGCGGAGGCGGACCCGGTCAGCCCCCTTCAAGGCAGAGATGCTGGTGTTGTCATAGGCTTTGCTTTTGGTCATGGATACTCCTGCTTCTCGTCAGAATCGCTTCATTATAGCACAGGCCACCGGGGCAAAAAACGGACCGCTCCTTTGATCAAAGGAGCGGTCCTGGCGAGCCTAGGAGGACTCGAACCTCCGACCCACAGCTTAGAAGGCTGTTGCTCTATCCAACTGAGCTATAGACCCATGTCTGCCCGATCTCTCCCCTGATTATACATAAGCCAGGCGGGATGAGGCAAGAAAATGGCGGCCCGTGGCCGCCTTGCAGGCGATGTTGGAGCGGGTGATGGGAATCGAACCCACGCAATCAGCTTGGAAGGCTGAGGTTCTACCATTGAACTACACCCGCAGATGATAATCAGCGCCGATCTGCCCGTTGATTTTACCGCATCGGATCCGGTTTGTCCACACCCAAATCCAGGAGTTGACGGGACGGTTGACGGGACTTTCGATCCGTCATCCAGCATCAGGAGAAATCAAGCCAGGGCTTGCGTTTTTCCTGATGAGCCCGGAAAGAGGCATAGGTTCGATTGATGATCTGTTCATCCGGTATCCCCAGGGAACGGACCAGTTCGTAGGCCTCATCGACTCGGCCGACCTGGTCAGCTGTATGTGCATCGCTGTTGATCACGATCGGAACCTTCAATTCCTTGCAGCCCCGGGCTATGTCATAGCAGGCCGAATTGCATGGATCCCCTTTCAACGTCCAGCGATTGACCTCGATCATGGTTCCGGTTTCCCGGCAGGCTTTGAGGACAGTCGGGATATCATAATCATATCCGCCCCTTCCGGTGTGGCCCAGAATATCCACCAGGGGATTTTGTGCGGCGGCGACCAGGGCCCGGGTATGCTCCTGACTCGTTCGGGGCGGGATCAGCAGGTCGTGGAGGGATGCAATCACAACATCGAGCTTTTTTAAAAGTGAATCCTCCAGATCAAGCTGTCCCTCGTAATCCATCAGGTTGGCTTCGATACCACGCAGGATTTTGACGCCCTTCAGTTCGCGCGGCACCATGCGGATGGCCGAAAAATAGATCCAGTTGGCGGATCCAGGCATGGCTGGCCCATGGTCAGTCAGGGCAAATCCGTCCAGGTGATAGGTTCGGCAATAGGTAGCAATTTCCTCCATCGTGCCAAAGGCATGACCGCTGGCTACGGAGTGGACGTGGCAGTCGAACTGAATCATCTGGGGCCTCCCTGGTTTCTTTGTCCAAGCTTATTACGTGCGCTCTGACTTGATGCTAGCATGAAGTTATTGGAGTGGCAAATCCGGCACACACTGACAATTTTGGGTGAACATCTTGTATCCGCATGAAATCATCCGTAAACTGAGAACAGTTCTGATCAAGAGTCCAAAATCCTGCCATACCAAGCCCATCCCGATGATAAGCCAGCACAAAGTCCCCCGGGAGGTTCCATGTGGATTGCCAGCCTGATCATCAATAGTCTGTCCGTTTTGTGTGGCTTGGCCATGCTATGGAAACTGCCTGCTCTCAAGAAGCTAAGACGGCCGGATGGCGTGCCAACAAATGTCGGGACTGTATCTGTGATCATTCCAGCTTATAACGAGGCAGGCAGGCTAAAGCCGTTGCTTGAGTCGTTGAAAAGCCAGGTGTGGCAACCGCTTGAGATCCTGGTTCTCGATGACCATTCCACCGATGGCACGGGGCTGCTGGCCGCTTCGTTTGACTGCCAGGTGATTCTGGCGGATCCAGTTGAACCTGGATGGGTGGGCAAATCCCGTGCTTGCTGGTCCGGTGCAAAAAAAGCCCAGGGATCCATTCTGGTTTTTCTTGATGCTGATACCCGGCTTGAAGACACATCCGCCCTGTCCAAACTGGTTTCTGCGTTCGCAAGACAAAGTTGCCAGGGCATCTTGTCCATCCAGCCCTACCATCGCGTTAAAAAAGTCTACGAAAGCTTTTCGGCAATTTTCAACATCATCGTCCTTACCGGATTGAACCGGTTTTCCATCCTGGGCGACCGGATCAAAGGCACGGGTGCGT
>JAQUEY010000023.1:0-3388 GCA_028684955.1 Eubacteriales bacterium | reverse complement strand
GCCTGGGAGCGACAAGGGCAGATCTGGCAGCAGGTCTTTCGGGTCCGAAGCTGGAAGGAACGTCTGCCAGATGGTGCCCAGTTGATCGGGCGTGGCTATGCCAAAAAAAGGCTCAAGGCCACTCATGCCATGGAATTGTCCCGGTTTATCCAAGAATCACGCCGGGCAGAATTGACGCATTACCTGGCCATGTTGCCAGCCCCTCTGTTTTTTCTCTGGAATCCAGTCTGGGTGGGCTGGTTTATGATCAGCTACGCCCTCATGGCCAATGTCCCTTGCATCCTCGCGCAGCGTTACAATCGGCCCCGTTTCATCCAGTTGCTCAAAAAAAGGTCAGCCAAGTCCTAAGATTCAAACAGCATCCATCCTTAACTTAATTGGAGGTCTATTCATGTCACAAAAATCTGCACTTGTCATCGGTGGTGGTCTGGGTGGCGTTTCTTCTGCCATCACACTGGCCCAGAACGGCTTTTCGGTCCGCCTGTACGAAAAAAACCAGCATCTAGGAGGCAAACTGAATCTCAAGGAACAGGATGGTTTCAAATTTGATCTCGGACCATCGATCCTGACCATGCCACACATTTTCGAATCTCTGTTTGCCAGAAGCGGCAAAAACATGGCTGACTACATCCCGATTGTCCGGCTGGATCACGAATGGCGCAGTTTTTTTCCGGACGGCACCATCCTGGACCTGTATGGCGATCTGGACAAGATGGCACGGGAGAACCCGGGGCTTACGACTGAAGATATGCGCCAATACAAGAATTTCCTGGACTACGCCAAAGGGCTGGATGACATCACGACCGAAGGCTATTTTGGCCGCACCGGCTTGGACACGATCCGGGATGTATTTGCCCAGCATGGGTTTTTCAAATCCATCAGCGGCTTTGATTATTTCTCGACCATGTATGGGGCCATCCAGAAACGTGTCAGCAACCAGAATCTGCGTGACATGCTGGCCTATTTTATCAAATATGTAGGCTCGTCCCCGTACAAGGCTCCGGCCGTCCTCAACATGATGATCCACATGCAACACCAGCTGGGTGAATGGTATGTGCCAGGTGGTATGAACAAAATTGCCTTGGGCCTTGTACGCCTGGCCAAAGAGATCGGTGTCGAGATTCATACGGGAAGTGAGGTCACCCGGCTGGTAACTTCGGGCGACAAGCGCATCACAGCAGCCATCCTCGCCGATGGTTCCCGCCAGACGGCTGATTACTTTATCTCCAACATGGAGGTCATCCCGGCCTATCGCAGACTATTAGGCTGGTCAGACACCCGACTGTCGCCTTTGCTCAAGTTCGAACCAGCCTGTTCCGGAATCGTCTTGCACCTTGGTGTCAACCGGACATATCCGCAGCTGGGTCATCACAATTTCTTTTTCTCTGGCAACCCCCAGCAGCATTTTGACAAAGTGTTCAATCGCCATGAACTTCCGGATGATCCGACCTTGTACGTCGTCAATGTTAACAAGACCGATCCGGGCCAGTCTCTGCCGGGGCATGAAAATCTCAAGATTTTGCCCCATATCCCCTATATCCAGAAAAATCCGGCGACCAGGGATGATTACCTGGCTCTCAGGGATCGAGTGTTGCTCAAGCTCGAACGCATGGGCCTGTCCGATTTGCGCCAGCACATTATCACAGAAGATTTCTGGACGCCTGTAGATCTGGAGCAGACCTATTACTCCGACCGGGGTGCCATCTACGGCGTGGTTGCCGATCGCAAAGCCAATCATGGTTTCAAGCACCCCAAACACAGCACTCATTTCGACAACCTGTATTTCGTTGGAGGAACCGTCAATCCGGGCGGAGGCATGCCGATGGTCACGCTGAGCGGCCAGCAGGCTGCACAACAAATTCTGGACAGGGAAAGCAATGGCTGACATTTCCGAGGGCAGAATCGCGCTGCTGGCGCTCAGGCAAATGATCACCGACCATGAGCAGGCCTTTATTTCAGCTTTGCAACTCGATTCTGGCAAGCCACCAGTCGAAGCCTATGCGTCTGAGATCAGCATTGTTCTGGACGAAATACAATTTCTCTTGCGCCAGGGCCACAAAGTTCTCAAACCGCGCACCGTCAATGGGCTGGGACTTTGGTTCCAAAGCAAGGCCGTCGTCAGTCGCGAGCCTTATGGCCGGGTATTGGTCCTTAGCCCCTGGAATTATCCGTTCCAGCTTGCTCTGCTTCCAGTGGCTGGCGCTTTACTGGCAGGAAACACCTGCGTCCTCAAGCCATCCGAGCTGGCACCTGCGACTGCAAACGTGCTGGCCGACCTTGTCCCCCGCTATTTCCCAACTCTGTCAGGATCACAGGGTCCTCGTCTGATCCTTGTGACTGGAGACGCTGCCTTTGCCCAAACCCTGCTGCAGGAACCGTGGGATTATGTCTTTTTCACAGGAAGCGGCCAAGTCGGCCGGATCGTGTCGGAAATACTGGCGCCCCGCCTGATCCCCCATGCTTTGGAACTGGGTGGCAAAAACCCTGTCGTCATCGGTCCTGGTGGTGTGACACCCGCCTTGGTCCGGCGTCTGGTCTGGGCCAAATTCATCCATTGCGGCCAGACCTGCATTGCACCCGATGATGTCCTGGTGCCAGCACAAGATGCCAGCAAGCTTATCGAGCTGCTGACAGCCCAGATCAAGATCTTCTATGGCGAAAATCCAGCGCAAAGTCCGGACTATGGGCGGATCGGCCATGTGAGGCATTTCGATCGTCTGGTGAAGATGCTTGATTCAAGCCTGGTTTGCTCTGGTCGTGCGGGTGATCAAACAGTCACGGCACCACGGATTGTATCAGGAGGTCAGTACGACCGGACGTCACGCTATTTTGCTCCGACACTGCTCATCGACCTTGCGGCCGATGCGCCATTGGCCAGAGAAGAAATATTTGGCCCGATCCTGCCGATCCGGACGTACCGCAACGAACAGGAATTGCGCACCCTTTTGTCTGACCGGCCACAGCCTCTGACCGTCTACTGCCTCAGTCAAGACCGCTTGTTTATGGAAAACCTGTCCCGAGCGGTCCAAACCAGCGCATTTTCGCATAACCAGTTCATCTATCACGCCGCCAGCAGCCATCTCCCCTTTGGTGGCCTGGGCAGCAGCGGACACGGCCGGTACCACGGTCTTGCCAGTCTGATCACGTTCACATATGAAAAAATCACATACCTGGATCGATCCGCAGCCGGAAAATACGACCTGGACCAGCAGTATCCGCCTTACAAAGAGGATGCTTTGGCCCTCTACCGCAAATTTGTCCGCCGCTTCCGCCGCTAAAAAAAGAAAAAACCCTGGAACCGCACTGGCTCCAGGGTTTCTCTTGGTGATCCACCGGAGGCTCGAACTCCGGACCCCCTGATTAAAAGTCAGGTGCTCTACCGACTGAG
>JAQUEY010000142.1 GCA_028684955.1 Eubacteriales bacterium | reverse complement strand
CCACCAGAAAGCGCAGGCCCTGGCAGAACCTCACACGCCATACAACCGGGAATTCCTGGCCGAAGAGCAGGCTCAGCTCGACACCCGGCAAAAGGAAATCCAGCAGAAAATCGGCGAATTGCTCTCGCGCCAGGCGGACAACCAGACAGCCAGAGAGAAAACGGCAGCGATTCGCGACCAGCTGGAGAAACAACAGATTGAATGCCGCAAATGGGATCGCCTCCAGCTTCTGATTGGCTCATCCGATGGCAAGAAATATCGCAATTTCGCCCAAGGGTTGACGTTTGAACGGATGGTGTCCCAGGCCAACCAGCAACTGATGCAGATGACTGACCGGTATCTTTTAGTCCGTGATACCGGGCAGCCGCTGAATTTGAATGTCATCGACAACTATCAGGCGGGTGAGACGCGTACCACCCGCAACTTGTCCGGAGGCGAAAGCTTTCTGGTCAGCCTGGCACTGGCTTTGGGGCTTTCCAAAATGGCCAGCCGGAAAATCCGGGTCGATTCTTTGTTCCTCGACGAAGGTTTCGGCACCCTCGATGATGAGGCTTTGGAGACTGCCCTGGAAACCCTTTCCAGCTTGCAGGCGGAAAACAAGCTGATTGGGGTCATTTCCCATGTCCCGGCATTAAAAGAACGGATCAGCACCCAGATCCGCATCCAGGCGCAGGCCGGCGGAAAAAGCATCATTTCCGGCCCCGGTGTCGAAAGGATACACCCAATGGCCTGAGATAGGATTATAATGAAAGCATAGAGCGACCCTGTCACGACAAAGCTGCTCAAAGGAGGCCCTTTATGAACAAGACCGTAGCGGTGACATCCTTTGACTGGGACGGGTTCCTCGAGGAGACCTCAAAAAACCTCGAGAACCTGGTTGATGATAACCGCCTCGTCCTCAAAGTGATCGATGGCCAGGTGATCTTTTACGAAGATGGCTGGAAATCCGCCGACCTGCTGGAGGAACTCGCAGCAGATGAGATCCGTCTGTTTGTGCCCTTTGCTGTGGACAACCTTGATACGGCGGTCGTACTTGCAGATGGCACGACCAAGCTATACGTGGACCCGACCTTGGTCAGCCCCGAGGACGAGGACGACTACGAACAGGCCATCGAGCAGGCGAGAGAATTTCTCGTCGATGAAAAATCCGAATCCGTCGGCTTCCTCTTTGCTCTCGCTGGCGAAGATCTTGTCATCACGGCTGGATGGTTTCGCGATGCATCCGACGACGGACCCGCTTCGATCGATTCCTTCGCCAACAACGAAGAACTTGATTTGTATGGTTTTGCGATGGAGCGCTACATCGACCAGTTCGAACTGGCTTGACGTCAGGACGGCTGCCCGTTATCATACAGGAGAAGAAGCAGTTTTCCGGGGCAGGGTGCGATTCCCTACCGGCGGTGATGCAGCCCATGTGCTGATGAGCCCGCGACCCTCCCATCACAAGGAGGCTGACAAGGTGAGAGTCCTTGGCCGACAGTAAAGTCTGGATGAGAGGAAAAACTGGACATGCCTTGGCAGATTGTCTGAGGCAAGACCGGATGCCCCCTGCAGTGCGATGCAGCGGGTTTTTTTATTTCTCATCACGCTGACAACAGACCGGACGATCCGTGCTCCGGAAAACCTGCTTGATCACCACAAAAAATCAGATGAGAAGAGGTCTTCACCATGTCCACACAGAATGTTTCGAAATCCAGCGCCTTTGCCACTCGCCGCACGACTCACTGGGTTGCCAAAACCGGTATCCTGGCCGCTATCGCCATCCTCCTGATGTATATCGAGATGGCGCTGCCCCTGATGCCGTCTTTTTTGAAGTTTGACTTCAGTGAAGTGGCCGTCCTGCTGGCAGCATTCACGATGGGTCCGGCAACGGCGATCCTGGTCGAATTGATTAAAAACCTGGCCCATCTGCCGACCTCCCAGACCATGTATGTCGGCGAGCTGGCCAATTTTGTCATTGGCTCACTCTTTGTCGGCACCGCCGGCCTCGTCTACCAGAAAAATAAATCGCGCAAAGGTGCATTCCTTGCCATGGCCGCTGGTACGCTTGCCATGACCGCTGGTGCCAGCTTGATCAACTATTTCTTCATGTTACCCTTTTACATCAAGGTGATGGAATTCCCACTCGAGGCGATCATCGGCATGACCCAGGCCGTCGGCAACAAGCTCGTCACCGACCTCAAATCCCTGATCCTGTTTGTCTTTGTACCTTTCAACCTCTTCAAAGGCATTGTCGTTTCCCTGATCGTTGGAGTAATCTATAAGAGACTCAGTCCGATCCTGCACCGCTGAAAAGGAGGAATTTTATATGTTCTGTAATCGTTGTGGTCAGCCTATGGAAGCAACCGACGCTTTCTGCCGCCACTGTGGGGCGACCAACCCGCTGGCTGGAACGGCAAATCCTGATGCAGCTGCAAAGTCTGCAGGAGAAACCTCCCCAGAACAGGCCTATACACGTACAGACTATACGCCTGGCCAGACCGGACGCCCGAATGCTGCCAGCCAGACCATCCAATCCAGCAGCAATCAGCCCGGTGTAACTGGATCGATTATATTCTCTGTCATCAACATCGTTGCCTTTGGCTTTGGTGTGAGCATGATCCTCGGCATCATCGCCCTGGTCATCACCCTCAACGCCAACAACCAGCTGACCGGCGAAGCCCTCGCCACCAAGCTGCGCACCGCCCGGACCCTCAACATCATCGCCATCGCCCTCGTCCTGCTCCAGATCATCGTCATCGTCAGTGCCATCGTTTTTGCCGTGCTCGGCGGTGTGATGTGGGGCGTCTGGGGCTAAGAAGTCCGCCATCGACCCTCTGATTCCGCAAATCCAGAATCTCCCGGTACAAAAAAAGCCTTACGGCTTTGCTGAACCGGGAGATTTTGTTTTGCAACCCAAAATCAAAGTGTTTTCCGAAACAAACCTCTCGGGTATCCCCGGGTGGTATCCGTTTCAACCAAGATAAATCCGCGCGACTGGTAGAAACTGACGAGGGTTTCGTTGGTCAGGGCAGTGTGGAGTTCAATCGTCCGGAAGCCATGGCTCAGGAGCCAGGCTTCTGCGGTCTGGTACAAGAGTCTGCCGACTCCCGTTTGCTGGAGATGGGGATGGACGGCAAACCGGGTGAAATAAGCCTGGTCCGGACTGAGCCGGACTAGACGGACAGTGCCAATCAGAGTGTGTTTGTGCTCGGCGACAATGACATGATCCCGGGCAATTTGCTGCTCAAGATCATAAACCGTCTCCGCGAAGGCATCCAGCGGCGTCGTGATGCCTGATTTGGCAGCATAGACTTGCATCGCCCACTGGATTAACCTCAGGAGTTCTAAGCTGTCAGACGAGACCGCTTGGCGAAAAGTGATTTCTGCGTGCATGAGCGACTGTGTGCTCAGCCTTTGTAGTCAGGGGCGAGCAGCCGGACGAGCACAGCCTTCTGGGCATGGAGCCGGTTTTCAGCCTCGTCGAAAATGACCGATTGCGGGCCGTCGATGACCTCGGTGGTGACTTCATAGCCGCGGTAGGCCGGCAGGCAATGCATGAAAATAGCATCTGGCTTGGCCAGGGACATGAGGGTGCTGTTGATTTGGTAGGCACCAAATTGTTTGACTTTCTCAGCTTTTTCCGCTTCCTGCCCCATGCTGACCCAGGTATCGGTGTAGATAACATCAGCATCCTGGATGGCCAGGCGCGGATCATCCGTGATGATCACTTTGGCTCCGGTCTGGGCAGCGGTGGCCTTGGCTTCGGCGACACTGACATCATCGCAGGCATAGGCTGGCGGGGTGGCGACAGACATATCCATGCCGACTTTGGCTGCACCATGCAGGAGCGAGACGGCCATGTTGTTGCCATCGCCCAGATAGGCCATTTTCAGGCCCTTGAGCCGGCCCTTGTGCTCGCGGATCGTTTGCAGGTCCGCCAAGACCTGGCAAGGATGCATCAAGTCAGTCAGGCCGTTGATGATCGGGATCGTGCCGAACCGGGCCAGGTCGAGGACGTCCTGGTGGGCAAAGGTCCGGATCATGATTCCATCGAGGTAGCGGGACATGACCTGGGCGGTGTCTTCGATCGATTCGCCGCGACCAATCTGGATGTCCTGGCTGGACAGGAACAGAGCGTGGCCGCCCAGCTGGTACATGCCGACTTCGAAAGAAACCCGGGTCCGGGTTGAGGATTTGGCAAAGATCAGGCCCAGGGTCTTGCCCTGGAGGATGGGGTGCGGCCGTCCGGCCTTGACGTCGGCTTTGAGCCGGTCAGCCAGGTCGAGGAGGTCGAGGATTTCTTCGGTGGTGGGATCATTCAAACTGATAAAATGCTTCATGTGCTGGCAACCTCCGCCAAAACCTGGCCTAAATCGGTGACGAATGCGTCAATTTCTGCTCGTTCAATGATCAAGGGCGGCAGCAAACGCAAGGTGTGCGTACCGACCGAACCAATCAGGTAGCCGGCATCGAGGCATCTGCCTTTGACCTCGGCAGCAATGGGTTCCTTGAGTTCGATGCCGAGCATCAGGCCAGCACCGCGGATTTCGTGGATTTGCCCGCTGGTTTCAGCCAGTTCCTGGAGCTTTTCCCGGAAATGGTCGCCCAGACCGGCGGCCTTCTGGATCAGATGGCCCTTTTCCAGCGTCTCCAGGACAGCCAGGGACGCGGCACAGGCCAGAGGATTGCCACCGAAGGTGCTGCCATGGTCACCCGGCGTAAACCCGGTGGCGGTCTCCTGGTTGGCGATGGCGACACCGATCGGCACACCGCCGGCCAGACCTTTGGCCAAGGTGACGATGTCCGGCTTGATGCTGTAGAGCTGGCTGGCCAGGAATTTTCCGGTCCGGCCGACACCAGTCTGGATTTCATCGATGATCAAGCGGGCCCCGGTCCGGTGGCAAGCGGCTACAGCAGCATCGACAAAGGCGATGGATGCCGGGTGGACGCCACTTTCACCCTGGATCAATTCCAGCATGACCGCACAGGTGTTGTCATCGACAGCCTCTTCGAGCGCGGTCACATCATTGTAGGGAATGTGGACAAAGCCATCTGGCAACGGAGCAAAGGGCGCGCTGTATTTGGTCTGCCCGGTTGCGGTAGCTGTGGCCAAGGTCCGGCCATGAAAAGATTGCATGGCTGTGACGATCTTGGCCCGGGGCTGGCCTTTCTTGAAAAAATAGCCGCGCGCCAGCTTGATGGCGGTCTCGTTGGCTTCGGCGCCGCTGTTATTGAAAAAGACCCGGCCGTCACCAAAAAGGTCGCCCAGTTGCTGGGCCAGGCGGGCTTGCGGTTCGTTGTAGAAATAATTGGAGCAATGGATGACCTTGCCGGCCTGCTCAGCAATCGCCGCGGTGAGGGCAGGGTGGGCATGACCGAGGACATTGACGGCGATGCCACCGATCATGTCGAGGTAGCGTTTGCCGGCAGTGTCATACAGGTAGACGCCGCTGCCATGGTCGATGCACAGAGGCGTGCGCCGGCCAAAGGCCTGCAGGTAGTATTGATCATCGGTCGCAATGACCGACTGGAGCTTGGGATCTGGATTCATGGTCATAACCGGTCCTTTCAGATTTCTATTGGCAAGCCGGATGGCAGTCAGATTTTCTCACCATTATAATAGGGTCGTCGTTCCAGAGTGATCATGGTGCCGATGCCTTTGTTGGTGAAAATCTCCAGCAGCAGGCAATGAGGAATGCGGCCGTCAATGATGTGGGCCCGGCCGACACCGCGGCGCACGGTATCGAGACAACCCAGGACTTTGGGGATCATGCCGCCGCTGATCACATCGCGCGCAATCAGGTCATGGATCTCTGCCTCGTTAAGGACAGGGATGACTTGAAGTTCACCAGCCTCGTTTTTGGCCATGACGCCCTCGACATCGGTCAGGGTCATCAGCTTTTCCGCCTGCAGCGCAGCGGCGATTTCGCTGGCTACGGTGTCAG
>JAQUEY010000141.1 GCA_028684955.1 Eubacteriales bacterium | reverse complement strand
CCGAACGCAACCGCCGCCGCGGTGTGGCCGGAGAAGTGATCATGTGGAAAGTCGGCGGCGCCAAGGCTGCCCGCGGTGGCTCGCTCGACGAAGTCATCGCCGCCGCCCAGAAGGCGATCGACAACACCCGGAGCGTCGGCATCGGTCTGACACCCTGCACGATCGCCGCCGTCGGCCACCCGAACTTCAAGATCGAGGAAGGCACCATGGAACTGGGCATCGGCCACCACGGCGAACCCGGCATCCAGGTCACCGAGCTAAAATCGGCCGATGAAATGGCCCAGATGATGCTCGACATCATCCTGCCGGACTATCCATTTGTCGCTGGTGACGAAGTGACCGTGCTGGTTTCCGGTCTTGGCGCCACACCCGTGATGGAACTGTACATCCTCTACAACAAGGTCGAGGAGATCCTGACTGAAAAAGGGATCAAAGTCCATCGCTCTTATGTCGGCAACTACTTCACTTCGCTGGAGATGATGGGTGCGACCCTGACGATCACCAAGATGGATGACGAGCTCAAGGAACTGATCGATGACGAGGCCGACTGCATGGGCCTTAGGCAATTCAAGTACTAAGGCAGGAGGGAAGAGTCATGAGCAACAGTTTCAAATCGACCGCAGGCGGCGACATTGTCCGCAGCGTGATCAAGACGATCCAGGCCAACAAGGAATACTTAAGTGAGATCGACGGCCTGATCGGCGATGGTGACCATGGCATCAACATGAACAAGGGTTTCACGATGACCGAGGAGCGTCTCGGCACTGAAGCAGATATTCAGCTGGCCAAGGCGCTAAAAACCCTCGGCCGGGTGCTGCTGATGGAGATCGGCGGCTCGATGGGTCCGCTGTACGGCACCTTTTTCATAGAAATGTCCAAGCAGTGCGACGGCAAAGATGAGATCGATGCGCAGACCTTTGCGAGCATGCTCAAGGCAGCGATCGCTGGCATCAACAGCCTGGGCAATGCCAAGGTCGGCGACAAGACTCTGATGGACACCCTGATCCCGGCCCAGGAATCTTTCAATGTGGCGCTCGAAGATGGCAAGGACTTTGCCAGTGCCTTGAACGATCTGAAAGTGGCAGCCGAAGCCGGCAAGGAATCGACCCGCGACCTGGTGGCCAAGATTGGCCGTGCCAGCCGCCTCGGCGAACGGTCCCGCGGCGTGCTCGATGCCGGTGCCACCTCCTGCAACCTGATCCTGCAAAGTCTTTCTGATTCGATGTTGGCCCTTCTGGCCTGAACCACGCTTTTTCAGGGGGCTGGATGTGTCCGGAGCAGGGCAAGTCCAGCCCCCTTCCTCCTCTTCATTCTAACCAGGCGGGAAATACGTATGACAGTGAATTTGTTTGCAGGCCTGCTGTTGGTTTGCGATATCGATGGAACCCTGCTTGATTCCCAAAACCAGTTGTCACAGGAGAACATCCTGGCCATCCGGCACTTCATCGAACTGGGCGGCAAGTTCACAGTGGCATCGGGTCGGACTTTGGCTGCCATGAATGCGATCCGTTCGGCCATTCCGATCAACATGCCGGTGATCTCAGTCAACGGAGCGATCATCAGCCGTTTGTATGAGAAAGACCAGTCCGCGATCTGGGAAAGCCGGTTGGATGACCAGACAGCAGCAGGACTGATCCTGCGTCTGGCGCGCGAATTTCCAACGCTCGGAATCGAGATATTCACTGACCGGACGGTGTACCCCTTCCGTATCAATGACACGGTGCGTTGGCATGCGACCAAGGAAGTGATTCTGGAAAATGAATACGCCTTGGAAGACATTCCGCGGCCTTGGTGCAAAATCTGCCTGGCCGATGAAAACACCGTGCTCTTGCGCGTCAACCAGTATTTGCTGGCGATCCTGGATGATTCCTGGCACCTGGCATTCTCGGAGGAGACCTTTCTGGACATTCTCGATCGCAAGGCTTCCAAAGGCGAAGCGGTCCGCGTCTTGCAGAAAATGTTTGGCATCACAAAATCCCAGACCGCAGTGATCGGTGACAATTTCAACGATATTCCGATGGTTGGCGAAAGTGGCTATTCCTTTGCCGTAGGCAATGCCTGTGTTGAGCTCAAGCGGCTGGTGCAGCATGTTGTGGCCAGCAACAACCACAATGGTGTGGCGGAAGCCATTCGCGTGCTTGAACAGCAGTTGGTCCAGAACAAGATCACTACTTGAAAGAAAGCCGCTCGGTGGAGTGGCTTTCTTGATCCCTGGTTCAGTGAGCGAACAAGCTCAATGAGCAGCTCGGGCTGCTCCTTTCGTTTTGAAATCCTTGCAGGATTCACCGGTCATTTCTTTGAATACTTTGCTGAAATAATAGGGGTTTTCAAAACCGACCATTTCCGCAACTTCATAGATTTTCATGTTGGTTTCGGAAAGCAGTTTCTTGGCTTTCTCGATCCGGTAATTGGCCAGCCAGTTGGAAAAATTGACGCCAGTTTCCTGCCTGAACAGTAAGCTCAGATAGCATTTGCTGATCCCGACATAATCGGCAGCGTCAGTCAGAGAAATGGGATTCTGGTAATTGTGCTTGATGAATTTGATGCAGCGGGTGATGCCATACGAGTATGTCTCTGATTTTTCGGCAGTATCTCCGACATTGATTTGAGTGTAGAGGTCGAGAATGTATTTGCGGACCTCTTCGAATTTGGCCAGCCGGTCAAAATTGCGATAACTGAACCGCTCATCGTTGAGTGTCGTTGTATTGGTCAGTTTGCGCTCGGAGACGATCATTTTGGCCAGGCTGATCGCATCGTTAAAGACTTCACGCACAAATTCGAAGGTGTTGGCTTCCTTGAGTGCATCAAATACGGTGTCAATGTGTTCCAGCACAGGCTCGATGTCGTGCAGGGCGATACTTTTGCGGATGAAATCCGTGTCAAGGGCGGGACAGATCAATATGGGCGACGGGACCGTCGGCCCAGCCAGCCGCACTGAGTTGACTGGCTCGAAATAGCAGGACAACCAGGCTGATTTAGCCTGGTTCACGAGCCTGGGCAAATCAGAAGCCTGTTCGCTGGCCTGGCTGACCCCCAGACTCAGTTGAACATTGAGGAATTGCTCAATGTTGCGCTTCAGGTTCTCAAAGACCTCAACCAAAGTACGATCGGATTGTGCATCCTCACACGGCAAGTTGACCAGGAAATAAATGTTGCTGACGGTTTGGACCAGCGTATGGTTCCATCCCTTGCGACCGAGCAAGTTGGCGGACAGATTGTCCAGGGCCTGGTGGAACTGGCTGCTTTCGATATCCTGGCTGGAATCAGCCTGCTTTTCGACATTCAGGCAGGCCATGACATAGCAGGGGAGGGTGAACAATGGCGAACGCTGTTCCAGATAGGCTGGCAAGTTGTCCAAGTTGAGCTCGCCTTCGAGGATTTTGTGCAAAAACCGGGACCTTTGTGCAGGGGTCACAACAGGTAGGTTATCTTCTGGCTGTGCCGGCTGGGCAGGCTCAAGCTGGCGTTCTTCGGCAAGCTGTTCGGCCAGCTGACTGAGGGAGGTTAGCAGTTTCTGCTCAGTCAGTTCTGTTTTCAGGACATAATCCGATGCGCCCAGATTGATGGCTTTCCTGGCGAAGTCAAAATCGTCGTAATGACTGAGAATCAGTGCCTTGAACAGGCAATGCTCGGATTTCAGCTGCCGGATGACCTCGAGACCATCCATGATGGGCATTTTGATGTCAGTGACCAGGATATCCGGTTTGAGCTTGTGAAAAAGTTCAACAGCGTCTTTGCCATTGACGGCTTCGCCTACAATCGTGAAACCATTGGCTTCCCAGTCGATGGTCGTTTTCAGTCCGATCCGGACAACCAGTTCATCATCTGCGATTAAAACCTTGATCATGAAATACCTCAGGATTCTTGTTTGGGCTGATAAGGGAGCCTGATGTTGACAGTCGTGCCTTGGCCAACTTGGCTGGTGATCGACAAGCCATATGCTTTGCCATAGTGTAGCTGGATGCGGTTGTGGATGTTGGACATGCCGATGCCATTGAATTTGTCAGCAGGGTTGTTTTCGAGATCGGCGATTTTGTCAGGTTCGATGCCAATCCCGTTATCTTTGACCAAGATCAACAGATCGTGTCCTTCGATTCTGGACTGGATGGTGATCAGGCCGGTATGGGAGATGTCTTCGAAACCATGGATAATCGCATTTTCCACGATCGGTTGCAACATGAAGTGCAAGACTTTGCATTGGCGTGTAGCGGGATCCAGTTCGAATTTGACTTCAAATGTATCGCCATAACGATATTTCTGGACCACGATGTAGTGATTCAGGCTTTTAATTTCATCATCCAGCAGTACCACAGCATTTTTGACAGAAATGTTGTATTTGAGCAAATTGATCAGGGCAGTCGTCAATTCACCGATGTTGTTGGCATTCTGGATCGCGGCCAGCCATTTGATTGAGTCGAGCGTGTTATACAGAAAATGCGGGTTGATCTGAGCCTGGAGAATCTCGAACTCCAAGTCGCTTTTTTGCTGCTGCTCCTCTAGTTGCTGCTTGAGCAGCAGGTCGATCTGCGCAACCATGGCATTGAACGAGTGTCCGAGATGGCCAAATTCATCTTTACGCTGGTTGATGATCCGCACGGACAGATCACCTTGTTCCACTGCCTGGAATTTTTCATACATCTCCTTGATGGGCCGGATGAAAATTTTTGAAACGTAATAGGACGATAACAGGGCAATCAAGATGTAGAGCAGGATGATCAAGGCGAGGTTCATTTCAATCGAATTGATTTGCTGCCGGATATCGATCAGGGGAATCAACCGGACCATGCGCCATGAAGGTGTGGCAATGTCGCTGGAAGAGACGATCATATCGCGGCCGAAAACCTTTTCTTCAAGCAGCATCTGGTTGCTCTTGAGCAGATCGGGATTTTCGACCAGGATGGGGTCCAGGATGGTGTTGTAGGGATAGGTGAAAATCGTGTTGCCGCTACGATCGACCAAAAGCACCCATTCGTGGTTCTTGATCGCGGCGGCAGTCAGGACTTCGCGCAGCAGGACATAATCAATGTCGATGACGAGGACTGCCAGGCTGTATTCATCGTTGTAATTGTACATGGGACGCACATAGGATATGGCCGAAAATGTGTAGCCGGTTGCCAGGGTCAGGGCCTGCAGGCCGGTGTATGTTTCGCCGGGATTGAGCACCTGGGCACTGTACAAGTCGCGCAGGCGGCTGGTCTGCGAGTCGTCGATCGCAGCGTTGCTGGTGAAGAATTCCCCCTTGGAGGTCACGATGTGGATCCCGTTAATGACCTCGAGAATGTTGGAGGTGTTTTCGAGCGTCGCGATGTGATGGACTTCGTCATCGCTGCCAAAGACTTGGAAATCGGTGGCTGCCGCGTCGACTTCAGCGGCGATGTTGGGATTGGCGGCGATCATGGTGGCAGCCCCTTCGATCTGCTCGAGCATGAAACGGACATTTTCCGTGACATTATCCTGGTTATTGATGATGTTTCGGACTTCGTTTTCGAAAAACGAGCGGTAGAACAACAGGTAGACCGCAATGCTGATTGCAATGAACAACACGAGGATCATCGAGAAAATATAACTGAAAATTTTCTGATGAATTGTCACGCTGCTTGCTCGCCTCCCTTTGTGGAATAGCACCAAAGAAACACAGGTAAGGACAAGATAGCATAGCAAATATGACGTTTCAATTAAAAAGCTATAAAAAAAACAAATTGCAGGAAATCAAAAGAAATTTTGGTTTTCGCACGATCAAAGACTTGGTCCGGACCACGCCCCTTTTCAGCTTCGGTGTCCGCCGGTGGAGTAGAACATGACTTTTTCGCGGGTGGCTTGCTCGCGGGGGATGATGGCAGCGATCTCGCCGCCATAGAGGACGAGGATGCGGTCGCACATGCCGACGATTTCGTCGATGTCGGAGGAGACGAGGATGATGGAGACGTCGCGGCGCAGCATTTCGTTGAGGATG
>JAQUEY010000140.1 GCA_028684955.1 Eubacteriales bacterium | reverse complement strand
ATCCGGACCGGATATTGACCGATCACGTCAAAATAGGGGTAGATGATGTTCAGTGAGTCATGGGTGTTGAAATAGATGGATGCGGACAAGGGCTCCGCAGTAAGGATGTCTTTCATCAGAGGTTCCAAAGCCAGGCTGCGTGCCACTTTCTCCCGTTCTGCCACGGTGATCGGGACATAGCCGCTGTAGAAAATTGCGGCACCACCGGATGGTTTGTCCTGGGTTGTGTAATAGGCGCCCTCGGGCGAATAGGCCAGCCGCGCGCTGTCCTCAGCCTGGAAAGGACGCTCCGTTGCCAGGGCTTTTGCTGCCTGGTAGCGGAATAGATCAACGGTATGTTCGATCGAACTCAAGGACTGGTTGATGCCCTTAGCTTCGAGTCGGGCCATTTCGCTGAGACTTTCCTCAACATGATCGCCCATGTATCCAACAGATGCCTGGTAGGACCAGCGGTTAGCCAAGAGGTAGATGGTGAAAAAAGCGACCAGGAGGATCATGGTGGGAATCAGGGACACCCGGATGAAAGCCTTCAGAATCCAGGCGCGCAGATGCAGCGGGGCGTGACCAGACCTGTGATCCGATGATCGGTCGGCAGAGGTTGAATGCGAGTCAATCCGATGGTCCATTGAACGCCTCATCAAGAGAAAAATGCGCGAGCTGGCTGTATTTGATACAATAGGTAACGACATAATCTAACGTATTGGATCGCTATTTATTCATATTAGCTGATTCAGGATCAAGCAGAAGTGGTCCGTCGGTTGAATGGAAAAAATAATCATAATTTTGCAATAAATACATCATTGGAGCAGGCATGAAATGGATTGACCCGGTGCAGTCTACGGACATGGATATCCAGACAGTCAATTTCTTGCGGGTGAAGAAGCTGCTGCCGGTTCTGGCAGGCATGTCCCTGGTCATGTTTGGCCTCGCCCTTGCCATCCATGACGACTTGAGCGTCAGGATCATCAATGGAACGCTGCTGGGTTTGTTCATGATTTTGACCCTGCTCATCTACCTGGTTGATCTGCCGGAAAAGATTCCGGAACAGGTATACCGGCAAGTCTTGATCGATGGGTTCACCCTGGTTGCCCTATTCTGGGGCACGGCATTAGTAGGCTACAACCCCAATGCGATCGTCCCCTACTTTGACTTCCTGATATCCGTCTTCATCGTCCCCTTGGTGATCCTCCTGCCAGACCGAAAGCTCCTGGCCTATTTCGGTCTGGTTCTGGCTTATCTTACGTTAGCGACCCCGGTTGTGAAGACGGTCGAAACGAACCGGGTGCTCTTTCTGATTTCTGTCATCTTGTTTCTGTCCGTATCGTTTGCGGCGTCCCGGCTTTTCTACCACCAGTACCAGACCAATCTGGACCTGACCAATCGACTGGTTCACCAGCAGCGCCATCTTGCCGATCTGGTGGACGTGCAAAGCAAAGCCTTGGTCGATGCTGAAGACAAGATGTCGCGCGAAGTCATCCGCATTCTGGCCAAAGTTCTGGATGATTATGATCCATATACGCGAGGTCATTCGGAAAATGTGGCCCGCCTGTCGGAAAATCTCGCCCGTCGCCTGGGTTATCCGGAAAAATTCCAGCATGAGATCTACTGGGTCGGCATGATCCACGATATTGGAAAGATTCGTGTCCCCAAATACATCTTGAACAAACCGGGGCGACTGACACCTGAGGAATTCGACAAAATCCGCCAACACCCGTTGTATGGGTATGACATGATCATCGAGTCGGAGGCGTTGCGGCCGCTGGCAGATATCGTCCTGTGCCATCACGAACGGTATGATGGCTCGGGGTATCCCAACCATCTGTCGGGTGACCAAATCCCGCTGGCAGCTCAGATCCTGGCCTTGACCGATGCTTGGGATGCCATGCTTTCCCGACGTGTGTACCGCGAATCATTGTCGGTCGAATATGCCCGGGCTGAACTCGTCCGCTGCAGCGGCAAACAATTTGCTCCTTTCCTGGTCAACAGTTTCCTGGCCATGGTGGAAGAAACAGAACTTTAGGAGGTATCCCTTATGATCAAGCACATCGTCATGTGGAAATTCAAAGAAGAAGCCGAAGGTAAGACCCGGCAGGAAAATCTTGACTACGTTGCCGAATCACTCCAGGCTTTGCGTCCGATCATCCCGGAGATCGAGAGCATGGAGATTGGCCAGGACATCGGTGTTGGACGGGATACGTTCGACATGGTTCTGGTGACGACGTTCGATGACGCCGAAGCCCTGGAGCGCTACCAGCATCACCCGGCCCATAAGGCAGTGTCAGCCTATGTGGCCCAGGTTCGCACCGACCGGGCCAGTGTTGATTTCGAATTTGAACGATTCTGAGTCAAGTGTGCTGGCAGTTCACAGCTGCTGGACACTTGGCACCGTCAGGTAGACAAAACCACCGCCACGTGAAGTGGTTTCGTACCACTCGTGCAAATCCATTGTGAAACAGTTCAGGTTGTCGCAGATTTCGATTTCGACCGCTTTTTCGTTGTGCTCATCCAAGGCTGTGATCGTCACCCAGTGCCAGGGATCCAATTTCCGGACCGTGCCGTTAGCCAGGTTGAGAAACGCAACAGGGCTATCTTGGGAGAGTCCTGTGCGGACAAAGCCGACTGTTTCAGCAAAGGATGGGCGCAAGTGTCGTCTGCTGGGGATCCGGAGCGAATGTGTCGATACGGATAAGGCCTTCTGACTGAAAAAGTTACGCAGGCCCTGTTCGAAAATCCCTGGTGTGTGGACCCCCATCGCGGTCGGCGTTACGTAGTGCCAGACCTCTTCCATCAGTCTGAGACCATCTGCTGTCACATGGAGCTCTTGAGGCAAAGCTATCTGTCCGGCTCTCTGGTGATAGATCAGGAGATTGCTGGCTGTCGTCGGTCCACAACCGGCTCGGCGCTGCCACAGGGTCGGGTACCAATCCTGGTTACAGCCGCAAACGGTCTCCTGGCTGTCTGTTCTCAGGAAAAAATGTTCGGGATTTTGAATCGACGTTTTCATCAGCTTCTCTGCTGCTCGATTTGCTCGAGCAATTCGTTGAGATAGACCCAGCGTTCCATCGTTTGATCGAGGGCGACAGTGGCTGCAGCCAGTTCGTCGCCCAAAGCCTGGAGCCGGATGTAATCGGTGGCAGCAGCATCCATCTGGCGCCTCAAATCGTCGCAGGTGGCCTCTAGCTTCGCGATTCGGGCGTCGATCGTTTCCAGTTCGATTTTCTCACTCAGCTTGAGTTTCAACTTTGAAGTTTTGGGGGAGCGAGGATCGGTGGTGGGTCCCGCAGTTGTCTGCTGGCTGGAGGCGACTGGCTTGTTGCCTGCAGATTTGTTGCCAGCGGATTTGCTGCTGGACAGATCATTGGCCAGCTGGCTTTGTTCCCGTTTAAGCTCGAGATACCCGGTGAAATCGCCTTCATACTGCCGGATCTGGCCGTCTGTTTCAAAGGCGAGAATGCGATCGACCACGCGGTCGAGGAAATAGCGGTCGTGAGAGACCACAATCACCGCCCCCGGGAAATCCTCGAGGTAATTCTCCAGGATCGACAAGGTGGTGATGTCGAGGTCATTGGTCGGTTCGTCCAGCAGCAGGACATTGGGTGCGCTCATCAGAATCTTGAGCAGATAGAGGCGGCGGCGCTCACCACCGGACAATTTGCGCACAGGGTTCCATTGCAGGGCCGGAGGAAAGAGGAACCGCTCACACATCTGGGATGCAGACAGTTCGCCTTCGTCGGTCTTTACGATCTCAGCGGCTTCGCGAACATACTCGATCACCCGGATGTCGGGATCGATCGGTTCACTGTCCTGCGTGAAAAAGCCGATTTTGACAGTAATTCCCGCGTCACGGCTGCCCTGGTCTGGATCCAGTCGTCCGGCAAAAAGATTGAGCAGGGTCGTTTTGCCGCAGCCATTGGGGCCGATCAGACCCAGGCGCTCTCCGCGCGAGACGATGTAGGAAAAGTCCCGGAACAGGGGCTGACTGCCCCAGGTTTTGCTGACCTTTGTAAGTTCGATGGTTTTGCGGCCGAGCCGGGAGCTGGCTGTGGCCATCTGGACCGATGCGTCCTCCCGCCTGCCCTCGGTCTCATCCAGGGCATGAAAGCGGTCAATGCGCGCTTTTTGCTTGGTCGAACGAGCTTTCGCGCCGCGCCGGATCCAGGCCAGCTCGCGGCGCAGAATGTTTTGCCTCTTTTGCTCGCTGGCCTGCTCCTGCTCGAGCCGCTCTGCTTTGAGCTCGAGAAATTTCTCGTAGTTAGCTTCGTAACGGTAGAGTTTGCGCTGGTCGATCTCCAGCATGACTCCGGTCACGTTTTCCAGGAAATAGCGATCGTGGGTGACCATCAGGATGGCACCCCGGTAGCGGAACAAGGCTTGTTCCAGCCAGGCGACAGTCTCGGGGTCGAGATGGTTGGTTGGTTCGTCCAGGATCAGAAGATCGGCCGGATTGGCCAGGACGCCGGCCAGGGCAACGCGCTTTTTCTGCCCGCCAGACAAGGTATCGACTGACTGGAGAAAATCCGTCAACCCCAACTGGGTGAGGATGGTCTTGATCTCGCTTTCCAAGTTCCAGGCATTGGCCTCATCCATCCGGCCCGAAAGCCGGACGAGCCGGTCCTGGAGGGCAGGATTTTCCGGATGCCGGGCCAGTTCGGCTGCAGCCTGTTCGTAGTCCCGGATGACCTGCATCGCGGGGGAGTGACCGTGCAATACAGCCTGGAGGATCGTTGATCCATTCGGAAACTCGGGCAGCTGCGGCAGATATTCCAGACTCAACCCCCGGCTTTTCAGGATCTGGCCCTGGTCGTAGGGTTCCAGACCGGCGACAATCCGCAGCAAGGTGGATTTGCCGGTGCCATTGACCCCGACAACGCCCATTTTGTCGCCTTCGTTGATGGTGAATGAGCAGTTCTCAAACAAAACCCGGTCGGCGAAGGCTTTGCTGATCGAATCGACCGTAAGCAAGGTCATGATTCAACCTCAAAACCGAGTGCACGCAGCTTTTCGACCAGCTGCCCAAGCTCGATCCCTTTCATCATGGCGCCCTTGGGTAAGGTCATGAAACGTCCTGCTGTGGCTAGCATCCCGGGTTTGACGATGTCCGGGAATCCGGCCTCTTTCATGAACTCAATCAGCTCCGGATACTCTGTACAGAGGTCGTGGACGGACCTATGTAAATTTATCGTTCGTTTTATGGACATTATGAAATCTCCTCAGGCAGCGGCTAATCGGCTATAGTGGTCTATAGAAAGCAATCGTTATCATCGCATAGTATAGCCTGAGTTTCAGTAACGTGCGGCATTCAGGACAATTTTCCAGAAAACGTGGACTTGGTATGAACATCGAACTAACAACGGATTTTTCGGCTGTGCCCGATTCTTTTTTCAAATATGCGATCCTGGTGGCCCGCTTCCAAGGTCAGTTTGTCTTTGTCCGCCACCGGGAACGCCAGACGCTGGAACTGCCGGCTGGCCATCGTGAACCCGGCGAGGCAATCCAGACGACAGCGGCGCGCGAATTGCGCGAGGAGACCGGGGCGATGGATTTTGACCTCCAGCCGGTCTTTGTGTTCCGTGTCCCGGCCTATGATGCACACGGCCAGCGTACAGACGAGGTGGCCAGCCTGGTGTGCTTTGCTGAAATCAGAACCCTCGGACCGCTCGATCCGGCTTTTGAGATTGCCCAGATCCAGCTGTGCCCGGAGTTGCCTGAACACCTGACCTATCCCGAGATCCAGCCGGTTGTGTTCCGGCGTGTGCGGGAATGGCTGGCAGGACAGACTCCGCTGGAAACAGAAGGGATGTCCAATGTGACGAAACACGAGAAAGTGGGAGAACCATCCTGATGAGACTGAGCCGCAATTTTGTCATCACAGTATTTCTCCTCCTAGTGGTGGTTCTGATCCTGGCTTGGTTTCGCCTTGGAAACCAGTTTGAATGGGTGGACAGCCAAGTACTGCAAGGTCGAC
>JAQUEY010000139.1 GCA_028684955.1 Eubacteriales bacterium | reverse complement strand
CACCCAGCTGGGTGTCCGGGTTGTCGTAACCATAATAAACCAGGTTGTAAGTCGGCCAGCCGCGACCAGCCAGTCCCAGGTTTTGCCAGAGGTCTTGGATATCCTGGGCCCAATAGGCCAGAGCGGGCAAGCGCCAGCTCTTGGTGTAGTCGGGAATCAGAGCATTGGCTGACAGTAAAACCAGGGCTGTCAGGGCAATGGCAAGTAGCTGCATTGCGCCGCGTGGCAAAACAGGCTCGCCTGGGTGTTCGCGCGCGACCAGCAGGACCAGGCGGCGGGGCATCTGGACCAGGCTTGCTGCGACCAGTAAAAGGGGCGCGGGCCAGGCAGTTGGCCAAAGAAACAGGACCACGCCGAGACTCAGTGCGGCTAGGGTCAGGTATGGCAGCATGAGATGGTTTCGCCGGGCCAATGCGTGCATCACACCACTTACGGGCAGGCTCAGCATCGTCTGAGGCAGATAGCGGATCTTTGGAGCTGGATGATTCCATTGGAGAAAACCGGTAAACCAGCCAAAAAGACCATCGAGCTGCTGCCAGAAGTCCTCTGGACCCATGCTGATTCGGACAAGGAGCAAAACGGCTGGCATCAGGACGAGCGGGATCAGGAGCACCAGCCAACCACGCAAACGGGCCAGGCTTGCCCAGAGTACAGCCAGGCCAGCGCACATGAGCACGGTGCCCAGCAAAGGCGCCGGGTAGTCGCGCCAGATCCAGATGATTTGGAGCAGACCGCTGGCGAGCAGGACAGAAACCACCCCATCAGCCCAGAGCTCCACGTGCGCCTGGAGCTGGTCCGAACGACCTTGGTGTGGCTCAACACGCTTGGATTTTCCCCGTCCGCGCATCATTCCTCCTGCTCTGTCAAAGATTGGCCATAGCGATGCACCAAGGTATGAAGGCCATTTTGCCGAAAAAGCGAGCGTCCGACCGTGCTCGCACAGTTGGGCTTCATCTCTTTTCCGGCTGACTCTGGCAGGGCGAGGATGATCTGGCAGGGACGACCGGGCCGGTTTTGCCGGATGAGCAAGGGTGCAATGGGATCGATGCTGGTTTTTTCACAGGCGGTGGTCAGGACGAAAATCATCCGGGCGGAATCGAGCAGGGCTTGGCTTTTGCGCAACAGGTCAGCAAGTGGCACCGGGGCGGCAAAGAACAGGCCCCCCAGCCAGGTGCGCAGGGGTTCAAATTCCTGCAAGGATTGAGCCGTGCGGGTTTCGACCAGATGGGGTCCCTGGTTGCTGATCAGGCGCACCGGAATTTGCTGGCTCAGGTAGGCGTGCAGCAGGGTGCAGGCAGCACTGCAGAGGGCATCTGCGGCCTGCCAGCCGAGCCGGCCAGGCCAGGCTGGCTGGGAAAAATCGAGGACCAGGAGCACTTGCGGTTCGATCGCCTGACCATACTGGCGCGTCAGCAGTGTTTGCTGGCGCACTGAGATTTTCCAGTGGATCTCGCGCTTGGAGTCACCAGGCTGGTACGGACGCACCGTGGCATAGGGTTCGGAATTGTCAGCACCGGGCCTGGCCAGGTGTGCCGATGCCTGCCGGACCTGAGCTTGCCCCGGCACAGCAATCCCGGTTTCAAAGCTGGGAAGGACCACCAGCTCCGGCATCCGGTAATAGGGCAGATGGCGCAAGTCAAACGGCAGGCGAACCAGATTGAAGCAGTCGATGAAATCGATCACAGTCATCCCTACTGAATAACGGCCACGGTAGGGACAGTGGAGCAACAGGTCAAAGTCCCTCTGGCTGTGCGGAGCCAGATTGAATTCCAGACGCGCAGGCTCGGGATCTTCTGCCTGGTTGATCCGGATCCGCAGCAAGGGGTAGGGCAAGATTTTTTCATTGTGGATCTGGATCTGCAAATGGACGTGTTCGCCATGCAGGACTAAATTGGCACTGCTCTGCTGGAGAAAAGAAAACGTCCAGGCGGCATAGAAATTCACCAGCAAAGCAGCCAAGGCTAAAAACACCTGGGCCAGGAACAAGACAAAAAAAGGGCGTTCCCCGCTGGTCAGTCCGGCCAGCAGAAAAAAGCCGGCCAGGCTGTAATACAAGGGACGCCAGCCTTTGAGGACCGGTGTCATGACAGGGTTGGGATCTTGGTTTCCCGGATCAGGCGCCCGAACAATTTTGCCAGGGCGGTGCGGTCCAGAGCCGCTTCCGGCCGCAGGACCAGCCGGTGCGACCAGACTGGTTCCAGCATCGACTGGACATCATCTGGGATGACAAACGTCCGGCCAGCAAGGAAGGCCTTGGCCCGGGCGGCCTGCATCAGGGCGATTCCGCCGCGCGGACTGATACCCAGGGTGATCGATTCCTGGACCCTGGTCCAGGCAACCAGGCGGGTGATGTATTCGAGGATCGGCTCGGATGCCAGCACCTCTGCACAGGTCTGCTGCAGCGCTGTGATTTCCACCTGCGTCACAACAGCCGGCAGTTCCTGGACCATTCGTGGCGTCAGGTGTTGCTGCAAAATGGCCATTTCTTCGGTGGGGCTCGGATACCCCAGGTGGATGCGCAGCAGGAAACGGTCGAGCTGTGCTTCTGGCAGGGGAAAGGTCCCGGCAAACTCGATCGGATTCTGGGTGGCCAGGACCATGAACGGCTGCGGCAGCGGATAGGTCTGGCCATCGACCGTGACCTGCCCTTCCTGCATCGCCTCCAAAAGGCTGGACTGTGTTTTAGGACTGCTGCGGTTGATTTCATCAGCCAGGATAATCTGGCTCATGATCGCACCCGGGTGAAAGGTCATCGCACCTTGTTTCAAGTCATATACCGTGTAGCCGGTGATGTCAGATGGCAGGACATCCGGCGTGAACTGGATGCGCTGGAAATCAAGGCCAAGAGATCTGGCAAAAGCGTGGGCCAGGGTTGTCTTGCCCACTCCGGGTACATCCTCGATCAAGCAGTGGCCATGGCAGAGCAGTGCGTTCAAGAGCAGCTCGATTGCCTCCTGCTTACCGATCAAAACCTGGCCGATGTTGGCACGGAGCTTCTTCAACAGGTCATCGGGATATCTTTTTTCACCGGGGTTCATGCTTGTTTCTCCCTGAGCCCGGCTAGAAAATCATCCTCATGCAAGGCTGGTCCAATCCATGGCCCCGAAACCGCATCGTATCCCATCTGCTGGATCATGCGGGTTGAACCTCAGGCAAAATCAGGCAAGCATCAGCCGGTTGCCTCATGCATGCAAAGCCCGTTCGTTTTCAACCATTTTCCAACGCACACAATCCACCAAGGCTTCAAATTCATAATAATTTTTAGCGGTGTTAAATTCGATCACCAGATCAGGGTCATTGCCTGTTCCCAGCACCAGTTTGAATACCCCCAGCAACAGGCAGGTGTCAAATTCGAGACACTTGATCTTGGAATACATGATGTGGCGGATGCGGTAGCCACCATAGTCGAGTTCCAAGGCGGTCTGGCCCTCCTCGACGGCGATCAAGCCGTGCATGGTCGCGATCAGAAGCACTGCCGGCGAATAGATCTGAGTTTTCTTGACAGCATCTGCGTATTCGCGCTGGATGTTGACGACATCGAGGATTTCTTCCTTTTCCGCAAGCGCCATTTCTTTTTTCAGGACGGTTTTGAAAATGCTGGGGGTCTCGAAATTGCTGGCCAGGATTTTCTGGATCTTCTGCTCGAGTTCCTGTTTCATTCAAAGTCCCTCCCTTCACCACGATCCGTGGTTATTGGACGACCGTCAGATGGGAAATGCCAACGATCGTGATTCGCTGTCAGTTTCATTATACACCGAAACAGATGAAAGGATGGGCTGGAAATGTCCCAGGTCTCCCTATCGGCTCTTTTGCCCCGGCAAAGTCTCATTCAGGAAAATCGCGACGAGGGTGGCAACGACAACAGGGGATTTGCCAAAAACAGTGGTGACCCAGGGCGGAAAGGATGCAAGTGCCGCCGAAGCAGAGGTGATACCGACGCCCAGGGCGACTGAGAGACCGACAACCGAGGTGCCGCGGACGTCGATCGGGTGGGTGTGGATCAGCTTGAGACCGTTCATGGCGATGATCGCAAAGACCGAGATGGTCGCACCGCCGAGCACGCTTTTCGGAACCGTGGTCAGGAGGGCGGAGAATTTGGGCATCAGGGCAGCAAGCAGGATGATCGCGCTGGCAAGCCCAAACACACTGCGGTTGACAACCTTGGTGGTGCTCACGATCCCGACATTCTGGCTATAGGTCGCGGTCGGCAAGCCGCCGATCAGGGCTCCAATCAAGCCTGCAGCGCCGTTGGCAATGACGCCGCCCTGGAGTTCCTGGTCCACTGGTTCTCGGTCGTAGCCGCCAATGGTCAAAGCAGAAAAATCGCCGATCGCCTGGATGGCGTTGATCACGAACAGCACGGAGATGATGATCGCACTGGAGGCTTCGAACTGGATGCCAAAATGGAGCGGCTGGGGCAGCTGGAAATAGCTGGCGTTGGCGACCGACTGCAGGGAGGTCATTCCGAACAAGGAGGCAAAGAGATAGCCGATGACCATGCCAAACAGGATCGAGGCGGTTTTGACGATGCCTTTGCCGTAGTGGTTGAGCACGGTCACGACAGTCAGGGTGAAAAAGGCTACCAGCCAGTTTTGCCAGGACCCGTAATCCTTGGCTCCTACGCCGCCAGCCATGTAATTGATTGCAGTCGGATAGAGTGACAGCCCGATGGTGAACACGACAATGCCAGATACGAGTGGCGGGAAAAATTGCCGCAAGGGCTTCATGAAAACACCAACCAGGATGGCACTGATGCCACCGATAACCTGGGCGCCAAAGACCGTGCTCAGAGGGTATTGCCCAGCGATGGCAGTCAGGGCCGGCAAATAGGAAAAGCTGACGCCGATGATGACCGGCAGTCCGGAGCCAAACCAGCGGAAAGCGGGGAAAATCTGGGTGAGTGTGGCGATCGCTGCCATCAGGAGAGAAGATTGGATCAAAATGACACTGTCCGCCTGGGACAGGCCGGCGACCCCGGACACAACAATGGCCGGTGTGACACAGCCCACGACCATGGCCAGGACATGCTGCAAAGAGAGAGGCAACAGTTGCAGCAAAGGAAGTTTTCCCTGCCAGCTGTAGAGGGCTGCGGTGGATGGGTTTTCTTTCTGGGTCATGAAGGGTCCTGCCTTTCCAGATGGTCGATATCGGTTTGCTCATGTGCGGCTATATCATACCATGCCGTGTCTTCGGGGTGGCGCACAGAAATGACGCGGCCACCATGATCGCCTTCGAGCTTCATCAGCTCTGGGAAATACGTCTGGTCAAAGGAGACGGGATTGCCCGGAATTCCGGCATGACCAGCTGTCAAAATGCCAGCGGGAGTGATGCGGGCCCAGTCCAGAAAGGCAGCCAATGTCTCTTTTTTCAGCCAGGGCTGGTCGGCGACGAGAAAAACGGCCGCCCTGCGGTCTGTACGTGCACGTGACAGCTCACCAGCTGCCATCAGGCCGAGGCGGATGCTGTGGGAAATCCCGGCCTCTGGCTGGTCGTTTTCCACAACCGTGGCGCCGATCGCACGAGCACTTTTAATGATTTCCGGAAAACGGGTCACAACAGTGATCTGGCACTGGTCCGGATGGCGCTGCTGATAATCGGATAAAATCGCCAGCCCATGCTGATAGAGCGGTTTGCCATCCACCAGGGCCAACAATTTGTTGCTGCCAAAACGCGTGCTCAACCCGGCAGCGAGATAGATCAGATCCAGGTACCGTTCCATGATTCACCTCCAAGTTGAAATCATCAATTGATAAGCCTGTTCTCGTTCGATCTGGTCCAGATCGATATGCAGGCAACAGGGCCAGGATCGCCATTCTTCAAGGAAAGAGAGCGGTTCCTTCTGGATAACCGCCAGAACGGGCTTGACCTGCTGGGCAAAAACAGACCGAAGCAACGTGAGAAACGGATCAACCGATGCTTCAAAGCGGCCGATTTCATCGAGCAGCATGCAGTCGGAGGGTGCCATCAGAGACTGGTTCAGGCAGGCCACCCCGAGGGTTGCGAATGTATCCGG
>JAQUEY010000138.1 GCA_028684955.1 Eubacteriales bacterium | reverse complement strand
TGAGACATCGATGGTGATATCCGCTCCAAGTTCCTTTGCTAATTCAAGGCGCTTGTCTTTCGCGTCAATTGCAATGAGTAGCTTCGGATTTTTCAATTTGGCTAGTTGAAGTTTGCACAAGCCAATAGGACCCATACCAGCAATGACTACCACATCATTAAAGGTGATGCCAGCTCGCTCGACAGTATGAACCGCACAGGATGCAGGTTCAATCATGGCAGCACTTTTTACATCGAGTGTTTTGGGGATCTTGTGGACGATGCTACGTGAGTTGATGCGAACATAATCTGCCATGCCACCGTCGGATACATCTTTCTGGAATCCATACAGATCATGCTTTTCACACATCCAGTGAGCCCCTGTTTTGCAGAAGCGGCACTCCCAGCATGGAATGATCTGTTCGGGAATGATCCAGTCATCCAATTGCAGGTTCCATTTTTTCGCTGCGACATCACCCAGAGCGACGACCTTGCCGAAAAATTCGTGACCGGTGCGAACAGGCGGAATCTGCCACTGAGGATTGACTGCATCGCCCCAGAACATGCCTGCGCCATGAAAAGATTTCAAGTCGCCCGCACAAATACCACAGGCAAGAGATTGAATCAGCACTTCATCCTCTTGGATCTTAGGGGTTTGAACGATCTCATAGCGAAAATCGTTCGGTCCGTATGCGACAAGCGCACGCATCATCTCAGGAATACCGGCTAATTGTTGCATGTCCTTCCACCTCTATGATATTCTTTGGAGTCCTGGGTTGCTGTATGAATCGGTAGTTATAAAACTGGGATGTAAATTTCATATAAACATTTTTGATGAGATATTTTTTATATATTTTGTTTATTTTTGTTCACATCTCAATAATAGAGGCGAATCTTGCGGCTGTCAATACTCTTATTCAAACAATACAAAAAAATATGCTGTGTCCTTGGTCAATACTGTTCATATGTATAAGTCCTTTGTACAATTGTTTCTTAACCGGATCATCTCATGAAAGGCCAAAACCCATGCATCGCGACAAATCCATCGGCATCGCTACTGCCATCGCTGCTTACACCCTCTGGGGCTTTTTGCCCGTCTACTGGAAGGTCCTCGGTGAGGTGCCTGCCCTGGAGGTTCTCTCACACCGGATCATCTGGTCGCTGGTTTTCGTCACCCTGATCATCGCGTGGGGCCGCCAGTGGGACAAGATCCGCCCGATCATCGCTGAGCCTCACCAGATGCGCCTGATCATCCTCGCAGCGGTCATGATCGCCCTTAACTGGGGCCTTTTCATCTGGGCCGTCCAGTCCAACCACTTACTTGATTCCAGTCTGGGCTATTACATCAATCCACTGATTGCGGTCTTGCTCGGCGTGGTCGTTTTCAAGGAAAAGCTCAACCCCTGGCAAAAGTTGGCGATCGCGTCTGCGACCATTGGTGTCCTGATCCTGGTCATCAAAGCCGGCCGTTTCCCTTGGCTGTCTTTTGCTCTTGCTCTGACGTTTGGCACCTATGGCGCCGTCAAAAAGGCGGTCAAGGCTAGCCCTCTGGTCGGCCTGGCGCTTGAGACAGCGGTTCTGGCGCCACTCGCCCTGGTCTTCATCCTCACCCGACAAGCTTCCGGTCAAGGCGCTCTGGGCGCGTCGAACCTGCTGGTCACGCTTTTCCTCCTCGGCGCTGGCGTAGCCACCGCGATCCCGCTGATCTTGTTCGCTTTCAGCGCCAAGCGCATCCCACTCTCGACCCTCGGCATCACCCAGTACATCGCCCCGACCCTGATGTTTTTGTTTGGTGTATTCGTCTACCACGAACCATTCCAGCTGGTCAATGGCATCAGTTTTGGCTTCATCTGGCTGGCGGTGGTGATCTACAGCCTGTCGCAGACGAGGGTGCTTAGTCGCAAAGAAGCAAACCAGGTGCTATAGTCCACTGGCCAAACGATAACAGAAAGGCAGATGTATTCAATCCCATGAAAAAAGGCAAAAAAATAATCATTGGCTTCCTCGTTATCCTGCTCTCACTCATCAGCGCCTTTTGGGTATACACGCTGGACTACTATCATGCGGACAAATCTGCGCTCGAGGCGCCCAGTATTGAAAGCGGCGTCACCATTTCCCAAGTAAACGGGGCGATTGTCTATGACCCAGGCCATGCGGATACCGCCCTGATCTTCTATCCCGGCGGAAAAGTCGAATACTCCGCCTATCAGCCGCTGATGATTCAGATTGCACAGCAAGGCATCCTTTGCATCCTGCCCCGAATGCCATTCAATCTCGCCGTTTTCAATATCCGGGCAGCTGATCCCTTCATGGCCGAAAATCAATCCATCACCCATTGGTACGTCGGCGGGCACTCGCTGGGTGGCAGCATGGCTGCAAGCTATGCTGCTGGCCATGCCACTCAAGTGGATGGCCTGGTGCTGCTGGCTGCCTATTCAACGGCCGATCTTGCATCCAGCGGTCTGCGGGTCCTGAGCATCTATGGCGATCAGGATGGCGTTTTGAACCACACGTCTTATCAGAAATACCGAAAAAACCTGCCGGCGGATCTGGTTGAAATCATTGTGGCAGGCGGCAATCACGCTGGATTTGGGAATTATGGCCCACAACAGGGCGACGGAAATGCCACCATGACTCCGGAACAACAGCAGCAGAAAACCGCACAAGCCATCGCGGAATTTTTCGCGAGCTCGCGCTGAATGCATAATCCTCAGAAACTTGCCAGCCCACTCAAACCGCTGTCCCACTCACCCGTCCCATGGAGTCCCGGTATTGGCGCGGTGAAAGGCCGGTCTTTTTCTTGAAGATCTTGGAGAAATAGCTTTGGTCGCTGTAACCGACCTCCGTAGCGAGGCGGTTTAGAGGGATATGCTCTTCCAGCAGCAGTTTCTTGGCCTGGTCGATCCTGACTCGATTAATATAATCCGAAAAGTTTTCGCCGGTCTCTTTTTTGAACAGGCGGGAGAAGTAGCTGGGGCTCTGGTAAACACTGGAAGCAACGTCTCGCAGGGACAGTTCGGATCGGTAGTTCCTTTTGATGAATGTTATGGCATCCTTCATCTCGCGGCTGATGTTACAAGTTTGCCTGTCACTGCACTCGATGTACTGTTCAAAGATCGCAACAATCCAGAATTTGATTTCGTCCTGGTTTCTGAAGCGGTCGATTTTGCTGAAATTGATTTGGTTCAAGGTGTTGATGGTTGCTTGGTCCGCCCCCCGGTGAAGGATGGAACGCGAAATCAAAACGATCAGCTCGATGATGCCGATTTTCTGGCTATCCCAGTCTTTTCCTGCGGGCAGAATGTTCTGATCCAGTATTTCAACCATGATCTGGATGGCTTCGCTGATCTGTCCTGACTCGATGCAGAGCATCAAAGCCTTCTCTTTTACAATTTGCGCCTGGAGACCGGCTGAATCATCCCGAACCGGATCATGGCTCGCGTGTGTTCGATCCTTGTCATCCGGCCAGTCGCATTCACCTGGCTGGGAGTCTCGACAGACTTTTTGGACCATCATCTGGAGGACCTGCCGGCAGGAAGCAATTCTGGCGCGCTCCTGATCGTTGAGCAGCGCTGGGTTTTCCGTTTTGAATGAACTGCAAACGGTCAGCTGAATCGTCCCGCCCTCAAAAGAGACCGGTTCCAGCCAATACACGAACCCCGTTCCATCGAGCCAGACAGGCTCTGATGTCTGGCAGGAAAGATGAAAAGGCGTTCCTGGATTGGCACGGGCAGGGAAAATAACGTTAGCCTCCGGATCAAAAACGACACACTGTAGATCACAGGCCTGGTGATAGAGTTCAAACACATGGTGAATATCGGGACGCTGACCATTCATAAGGGATACAACTCCAACGCTTGGCACGTTAAATGCCCTGTCGCCTGAAAGAAAAGGAGGCCGCAGCCTCCTTTTCTTTCAAGCCAACCAGGCTGCTATTATCTGAGTTTGCCGTATTTCTCGAAGCATTCGAGGGCGTAGAGCATGGATTCCTTGGTGACGCCGATCGCGTTCAAGTAGCCGTATTCGACGCCGATCAGGCCGCCCTGGGGGGTCGCCCATTTCTCGACCAGCTGCTTGACTTCGTCTTCGATCTTTTGCTTGTCGCCCGTGGGCAGGGTAGCCTGGATGTCGACAGCGACCTCGAAGCAGACTTTGCCGCGTGCGATCGCCGAGACTTCATCAATACCCAGCAGTTGCGGCTGATGGATGTTGATGATGTCGGCACCGACTTCGATGATGTCGGGCAGGATTTCGTTGACCTTGCCGTCGGTATGGAAGCGGACGTCCATGCCACAACGGTGGGCCGCATCGAAGATGCGCTTGTACTGGGGCTTGAAGATCGAGCGGAAGACTTCCGGCGAGACCATCAGGTTGTTCTGGGTGCCCCAGTCATCGGTGGTGTCGTAGCAATGGATCCGGCCCTTGCCCAGGCGATAGGCTTCTTCGATGATGCCGATCTGGTAGTCGGCCATTCTTGTCGCCAAGCCTTCGACCAGTTCGGGCTCGAGCATACAGTCGACCAGGGTGTCATCGAAGCCACGCAGGAAGTGCATGCGTTCGAACATGCAGTGCGGGCTGTTCATCTGGACATACAGGCCTTTGCGCTCGGCCTCGTCCAGCGCCTCCTCAAGGCCATCGAAACGGCCTTCGGCACGCGGATCCGGCAGCTCATAGGTCTCATAGTCCTCAACATCCGGGATGGCGATGTTCTTGACCTGGCCCATGTCAGAACCGGTGGCATCCTCACTGCTCCAGAGACAGCCCCATTCGTCGAGCTTGCCGTTCTGGGGCCGGGCTTTTTTCTTCACGGTGTAAGCGGCGTCCGGATCACGCTTGTTCTTGTCCGGCAGGACAAAGATCCGGTAGACATCGCCTTTCTGGCCGATCCGGTCAAATCGCAGGCCGATCCGCTCGGGTCCTGTGAATTTGATGTTGCCCTTGATGATTTCGTAACCAGTCATGATGTGCCCCTTACTTCTTCAGATACTGTGGGAAGTTGGCCTCAATGGCGTCGATCATGGTCTTTTTCACGCCTTCAGCATCCACCAGGTTGGTCGTGACTGCGACGACAGCATTGGAAGGAGGAAGCATGTCGGCCCATTCCGGACTGGTGATGACCAGGTCTGTCGTATGCATGTAAGCCATGGCTTCGCCAAAGGCACAAGACTCGACGTTAGCCTCGATGTTGCTTTGATTGCAAATGTTTTGGATGTTGATTTTGAGAATGGTGGATGTCCCCATTCCGTTGCCACAGACGCAGAGAATGTTCAGCATGTTTTGTTCCTCCTAAATGGACCAGTCAGTTGAATGATTATGGTTATACTTCTATTGGATCTTAGCCGGCAATCGGGATACCCATCATGCTGCCAATGGCCTTCAGAGCCAGGATGATGCCAACCCAGATGGTTGCGTAGTCAGCACTGCCCTGCCACCAGGTCAGGCCCATCAGGTTGACCGCCAGGGCCGAGCCACCGATCTGGATCAGGCCGTTGAGCGTGGTCAGGATGGCAGCAGCTCTCCAGCCACCCGCCTTGTTGGCAAAGACGGCAATGGTCGCGTTGTCAAAAAACAGCGGGATGAAGCCAGGGACGAGGAAGATCGGGGATTTGAAGATGAGCAGGAGGATCAGGCCGAGGATCTGGCCGAAAGCACCGAAGATCAGGCCGAGGACGACGGATTTCGGGGCAAAGGCAAAGATGGCGGCACAGTCGACACCGGCGACGGCACCGGGCAGGATCCGTTCGGAGATGCCTTTGAAGGAGACCATGATTTCACCGACGAACATCCGGACACCGGCGAGCAGGACGTAGATGTTGGCGGTCAGGGTCAGGGCAATCCAGAGCAGGAAGACAATGTTGTTTTTCAGACCGGCCTGGCCGAATCCTTCAGCACCACGCAGGGTGTTGATGGCGTCACCGCCGATGACCATCATGATGACGGCAACAGAAATCAACATGACCAGGAAAGTGGCGATGACGTTGTCTTGCAGGAAGCTGAGCTTGCTCGACATCTTCTTTTTCTCGATATCGTGCTTTTCGGCATCA
>JAQUEY010000137.1 GCA_028684955.1 Eubacteriales bacterium | reverse complement strand
CTTCGGGCAGATCATATTGCTGGGCCATCTCAGCTGTGACGTCCTGGGTGTAAATGCCGATCCGGGGCGGTTCGGGGACCGATCCTTTTTCGATCAGTTGTTCAATGATCGGTTCGGCATGATCGATCGCAATCGCAAAGCCAAGCCCTTCGATACCGGAACCTGAATTTTTCGCCGTATTGATGCCGATCACTTCACCAAAGGAGTTGAACAAGGCCCCGCCGGAATTGCCGGCATTGATCGCCGCATCCGTCTGGAGCAAGGTCATGTCCTGCCCGTCCACGGTAATCGTCCGGTCCAGGGCACTGATGATGCCCGCGGTCACAGTCCCACTGAGTTCACCGAGGGGATTGCCGATGGCCACCGCCAGCTCGCCAACCTCAAGGTCAGAGGATTCTCCCAACTGGACAGTGGGCAGGTCTTGACCGTCGATTTTTAGGACCGCGATGTCGTTGGCCGGATCAGATCCGACCAGAGACGCCTTATAGGTATCACCATTATCCAAGGTCACCTGGATGCTCTGGGCACCGCTGATGACATGGTGGTTGGTCACCACATAGCCATCGGCCGAAATGATAAATCCAGAGCCGGCTGAGGGGATGATGCTGTTGCGGCCAAATGGGGTTGCCACAGTCGTTTCAGTATCGATGGCAACGACGGCCGGCTTGCCCTGGGCTACGATTTGTGTGATAGACAGGGCCTCGCGGTCCGTGTCTGTCCGTGCGGCAGAAGACTCGAGGCTGAAGGATTTGCCCGATCTTTCTGTGGCAGTATCCTGTTTATTCTCGGTGTTCACTTCAGGGTTTGCAGCTGTGGCTTCGGACGTTGGAACCATAAGGCCTAACCTTTCCGGCGTCAGGCGGTTGATCCCGTAATAAACACCCACACCAGTCGCTGCTGTCAGAATCAAAGCGACGGTAACAAAGGCTGCGATCAGTCCGGTCCGGCGTTTGGCTTGGTTGTTGGTTTCACTGGATTCTGTCATATGAGTCACCTTCCTTACATTAAAGGTTTTGCAGGTATGTATGCTTGGCTTCCAATAGAACACGCTGGCCCCATCCTGTTGAGGACAGGGTTTTTCGCCATCTTTATTAAAACCGATCGATGTGATGAAAATGTGAAGGCTGATTGAAAATAAGATGTCTGGATGATCTACACAGTGACAATTAGGTCAAGATGAAAAAACCAGCTGGTCAGGCTGGTTCTTTCACAAATCACTTGATGCTAGCAATTCAGTCTGATGACAGGTGAAAAACTGGTTGGATTTGCACTCATCTTTACTTTTTAACCTGGCCTGGAGCTTGCTGTGACTCGGCTTTTTTCTCCACAACCGGACTGGTTGCTGCCGGGGTCTCAGCTTTCTTCTCTACAGCAGGACTGGTCGCAGCCGGGGTCTCGGCTTTCTTCTCTACTGCCGGACTGGTCGCAGCCGGGGTCTCGGCTTTTTTCTCCACAGCCGGACTGGTCGCAGCCGGGGTCTCGGCTTTCTTCTCTACTGCCGGACTGGTCGCTGCCGGGGTCTCGGCTTTTTTCTCCACAGCCGGACTGGTTGCTGCCGGGGTCTCGGCTTTTTTCTCTACAGCCGGACTGGTCGCAGCCGGGATCTCGGCTTTTTTCTCTACAGCCGGACTGGTCGCAGCCGGGGTCTGATCCTTCTTATCATCTCCTGCTTCAAGCAAAGTGGCTGTAACTGGTGCGGGTTCCGGATTTCCGCGGTCGATTTCAGAAAGCAGTTTTTGCGATGGGTTAACTTGGGGTTTAACTTTCAAGAGTTGTCCACCCGTTGTCTTGGCCTCGAGTGATTGTGCATGCTCAGGGTTTGCAAAAAAGGATTTGATGGTCTCGCCTGAGGTGGCAAGACCGGTCTGCTCCGTAATCGCGATCAGACCCAGTGGTATGGATGCTGTTCTGGCCTGATCCAGTTCAGACGCATCTGCCTCAGTCAGGATCAGATTGACCGCAGAAAGGGTCTGGTTCTGGATGGCTGCCTGGTCAAGTAAGCCTGCCAGGTCCTCCAGCGTCTCGTCATGGTCACCGAGGTCTACCGTGGTCACAACAACATAGTCCAGAACACCGTCTGCAGGATCGATGATCCCCGCGTCTGTCACTTGGCGGACCACAGACTCCAGTGCAGCAGCAAAGGGCTGGCCAGGCAGAGCACCGAGCTTGAGCTTCTGGGCATCCTGGTTTTGAGCCGTGGCAGAAACGACCGTTCCATCTGCTGCTACCGAAAACAGGACGCTCGGATTGATGTCAACCGTCACCAGAACAGCCGGTGGTGGCAGGAAGAATCCAGCCAGCATGCTCTGCAAAAAATACAAAAGGACCGCCAGGCTTAGCATCACACCAGCCAGGATCGTCCCTATCTGACGGTAGGAAAGGACCGACGGACGGCCTTGGGGTCCTTGAATCAAATCGTCCGGGGTAAAACGGATCTTGTCACCGATTGAAAAATGGGGTTGTTTCCTGACTCGGACCAGAAAATTGTCCGAGGTCCAGATCATCGCCATGTTCCGTTCCAGATGATAGACGGTTCCTTGCATAGCTGAAGCCCCCCCTTTGTTTTACACGGTCATTTTTATTATAAATGTTTCATTAATGATTACCAGTCTTACGTATTAAACGACACGTTTTTTGTCATAATCAGCCGCAAGATGGCAGGAGAGGCCGTGTTGTGTTGCCACTATTAAGAAAGCAGGGTGATGCTTCTGGAATCAAACTGCACCAGTCCATCGTCTCTCATTTTAGCCAGTTCCCGACTCAGGGACGTGCGTTCGATTCCCAGCTGCTCAGCCAGGATCTTTTTACTCACTGGGAGTCGAACCGTGCGGCTATCCTGGAGAATCCTTTCATATTCCAGATAATCCAGCAAAGCTTTTCGAATGCTGCGGTGAGCCATGGCCTGGATCCGGCCGGTCAAGACCAGAGATCGGTCGGAAATGGCACGCATGATCCCTGACATGAAATCAGGGTTTTCCTGGCAAAACGCATGGATCCAGTCACCAGGAACCTGGGCAACCAGAGATTTCCGGTCCGCGATGGCTGTCATCGGGTATCTGTTCCGGCTTGCAAAAAGCAGATTGACCCCTAGAAGATCCCGGGTCGCAAACAAATTGATTGTCAGGACATCCCCCTCCTGACCGATGTTCTGAATAGAAACTTGACCCTCAAGAATCACATCGAGGGAGGTGCAAGGCTCTTGCTGGAGATGGATCGGCGCCCCCTTTTCAAAGGTTAGAAAACGGACCGAACCAGATTGCTCCAGTCTCTGCCATTGTCGTTCACTCAAGGTGTCGAAAGGAGAGATCAGGGATAAAGCTTGCCAAAGGTGAGACTGGGGCGAAGTATCTGCCATGTGAATATTCCTGTCTTTTGCCATTGTATCGGACGAAAAAGTTTCCATGGCAACTCATTTTTATGGTCAGGTCCCATTATACTCGACAGGTAGCTAACTGTCAGGAGGACCTTTATGATTGAATCCGTTCACACACCGATCCAGCAGGATTCCCGAACGATTGAGACTGTGGTCAGTGCAGAATCGATCTTGATCAACCACATGATCATGCCTACCGGGGAAGGACTGCCGGAACATTTTACCAACGCTCATGTCAATCTGGTGATTCTGCGCGGGACGATGAATTTACGTCTGGGTGATCAAGAATCTGTCAATTACGCAACAGGCCAGATCATTGAAATTCCACAGGATACCAGGATGAACGTCAACAACTTCTCTGATGGCATGCTGGAATTCTATGTAATCAAGACACCCAATCCGTCTTTTACAAGGAAAGGTGATTAAGAAAATGACCAGGAAAATTCAGACGACGCTGCAAATCCTGTTTCTCGCGCTGTTTTTGTTCTTGCTCGCCAAAGGCAAGGTCCAGATCTGGATGTTTGTTTTTCTCGGCAGTGCTCTGGCAGGCTTGTTCTTCGGCCGCTTCTATTGTGGCTGGGTCTGCCCGATGAACACCGTGATGCGCTTCGAGACTTGGCTAAAGAAGAAACTTCATATCAAAAGTCTGGCGACGCCGGCATGGTTGACCAAACCTTGGGTTCGGATCGTTATCCTTGTCTCGTTTCTCGGCCTTGCTGCCCTGGGGATCGTCGGGCAAAAGCCGCTGCCCGTATTGCCAGCACTTTTTTTTCTGGGGATTGGTCTGACCTTGTTCTTCCCTGAACTGCTCTGGCATCGCCACTTGTGTCCTTATGGCACGATTCTCAGCCTGCCCGGCCGTCTTTCCAAAAAGAAAATGACCATCGAGGCAAGTGCCTGTGTCAACTGTGGCGCCTGCGCCAGAGTATGTCCGACAGCAACCATCCGCAAACCCGAAGGTGGCAAACACCAGATTGATCCTGCAGAGTGCCTGGTTTGCCGCAAGTGTGTCGACGTATGCAAGTTCGACGCCATTTCCTACCGCTGACCCGAGCCAATTTTCTGCTGACTGGACGAGGGGCTGGGGATCTAGCCTCAAAGGTGAAGATATCATCACCTGGACAGAAGATCACCAGCTCCTTTGATCCATAACAGCATATCTGCACCATAAACAAACCGGTCTCACATCTTTGGGATGATCCAAGTGATGTGAAACCGGTTTTTGTTTTTCGAAGGGACAGGATTGCCACCAGATGGATCTAGCCTTCAGATAGCCCCCTTGAAATCAGAGGAAATCAAAGTCTGAACTGGCGGATATCTTCTTTCAAACGTTCGATGTCAGCAATAAAGTCCTCGATGTCGTGCTCATGCTCAAGCTCTTCGTTGAGGATCGTGATCGCCATCTGATACGTTGCATAGTCCTTGCCATCGGTCATGGCAGCCAGGGACTGGTAGCGCTGGATCGCACAACGCTCTCCACGCAAGTTCTGCTCCAGGATCACTTCGATGTATGGATCAGACGGCTCTTCATAATCACAGCGGGCCAGGTCTTTCCATTTGTTGGGGTTGAGAACGGGGATACCGCCGAGCTGGATGATGCGGTTGAGGACGAGCTCTGCGTGACCAAGCTCTTGCGTGGCGTGTAACAGCAATTCGGGTTCGACTTCACTGCGCATCGGACCGACCATCAGGCGTGAGCCGACCCAATACTGGTAATAGGCAAGCCATTCTTCAGACAAGGCTTCATTGAGGACAGCGATGATCTCTTTGTTATCGACGTTGGATATTTCTACAGCAGTTCTTCCCATGATCAGATACCTCCAGTTTGAATGTCACTGGGTCCAGTCAATGATGTGCCCCAGTTCCTTGTTGAAACGAACGATCAGAAATTCATCGCGGCCATTTCGAAATACTCACGTGGATGTTTGCAGGCCGGGCAAATCTGCGGGGCTTCCAGACCTTCCACGATGTAGCCACAGTTGCGGCATTTCCATAGAACTGGCGCAGCTTTGGCAAAAACTTTACCGTTGGCAACATTGTCAGCCAGCTTGAGATAGCGGGCTTCATGCTCTTTTTCAACATCAGCGATCTTGCGGAAGCTGGCTGCAATGTCTTTGAAGCCTTCTTGTGCCGCGACATCTGCAAAATGGTTGTACAACTCGGTCCATTCTTCATGTTCGCCAGCCGCAGCAGAGAGCAGGTTCTTGTGCGTATCTCCCAGTCCTGCGGGATACGTTGCGCTGATGTCAACCGGGACCGCAGACTCAGCGTCCAAGCCAGCCACGACATACTTGTAGAAAACTTTGGCATGTTCTTTTTCGTTGTCGGCAGTTTCCAGGAAAATGGCTTCAATCTGATGGTAGCCTTCTTTCCGGGCAACTGACGCAAAATACGTGTAGCGATTCCGGGCCTGGGATTCTCCAGCAAATGCTTTCATCAAGTTCTCAAGAGTTTTGGTACCTTCCAGTTTGGACATGTGTCATCCTCCTTACGTTTAACTATTATCAAGAATAGTTCTTATTAGGCTAACCGTCAAGGTCCATGGATGAATGCCTTGTCATAGACGCCTGTTTTAATGATAACGCAGTTTGACTCAATCAGCCAATCACAAAACGGGTTTCTTTTCCTTATCCAGATACATGAGCTGATCCACTTGGATCA